>DATENM010000039.1 GCA_035275065.1 Blastocatellia bacterium | reverse complement strand
GGCCCCCGACACCCGACCCCTAATCAATTACCCACGTATCGCCGCTATGAATCAGCTTTTCGAGATTGCCCGGCCCCGACTTCTGGCGGGCGGCTTCGATCTGCTGCTCAAGCATCTCTTCGTAGGTCGCTTTTTCAACGTCGCGGAAAACGCCTATGGGGACAGGGTAGTCCGGGTACTCCATTCGCGCAAGCATGTAGGCGAGGTAGGAATCGGGCGCTTTCTCATTATGCGTGATCAAATCCGATTCGCTGATGCCGTTGCCCAGCTCGACCACCTCAAGATGCATGTCGTTGCGCATGCGAACGCCCTTGTTCTTCTCTTTGCCGAATACGAGCGGCTGGCCGTGATTAAGCTCTATCATGCGGTCATCTCTCGCGCCACGGTCTGTGAACATATCGAACGCGCCGTCATTGAAGATGTTGCAGTTCTGATAGACCTCGACGAACGATACGCCCTTGTGGCGCACGGCACGCTCGACGACCATCTGCAAATGCGCCGTGTGGGTGTCGACGCCGCGCCCGACAAACGTCGCCTCTGCCGCCAGCGCCACCGACAGCGGGTTGAGCGGGTAATCGATCACCCCGTAGGGCGCCGACTTGTTCTTCTTGCCAAACTCGGAAGTCGGCGAGTACTGCCCCTTGGTCAAGCCGTAGATGCGGTTGTTGAAGAGCAGGATGTTGATGTCGAGGTTGCGGCGGATGGCGTGAATCAGGTGGTTGCCGCCAATCGACAGGGCGTCGCCGTCGCCGGTGACGACCCAGACGCTCAGCTCAGGGTTCGCCACCTTGATGCCGGTCGCGACCGCCGGAGCGCGCCCATGAATGCTGTGAAAGCCATAGGTGTTCATGTAATACGGGAAGCGGCTCGAACAGCCGATGCCCGACACAAAGACCATGTTCTCGCGCTTGATGCCCAGTTCCGGCATGACCTTCTGGACTTGCGCGAGGATGGCGTAATCGCCGCAGCCCGGACACCAGCGGACTTCTTGATCGGAAACGAAGTCTTTGCGCGACAGCTTGACCGGCGGCTCCTGGCCGTTGGTCGGGACGTTTGCGTCTGTGCTCATACGATTCCCCTTCGCTAATGCGCCGCCGCGCCGGACTATTGCTCATCCGGTCGGCGAAACGATTTTTCAACAATCGCGATCAGCGCGTTGATGCGCTCGTCGGTCGCCTTGGAGCGCTCTTCATTCTCTTTGCCACGCTCGATCAGTTCGGCAATCTGTCGGTCGTGTCGTCCGACAATGCCTATCAGGCCTACTACCGCATCGGTCAGCTTGTCGACCTTATCTGTCAGCTTCTCGACCTGCGTGCCGATCTGGTCAACGCGTTCGCCAAGCTGGTCAACCCGCTCGCCAAGCTGGTCAACCCGCTCGCCGAGATTCATGACAATTGCGGTCAGTTGATCGAATTGCTCTTTCATTCGCTTCTCGAATTCTTCATCGCTCATAACTCATCCTCATAGACTTCCTTCATCTTCGCCAGCAGCTCGCTGATCTTGAACGGCTTGCCCTTGACCTTCGGATAAGAGATGGCCGGCACCAGATACTTGGCGCGCAGCAGCATGCACAACTGGCCCATGTTCAATTCCGGCACCAGCACGCGGTCAAAGCGCCCGAGGATTTCGCCGAGGTTGCGCGGGAACGGATTGAGATGGCGCAGGTGGATGCTCGACACCGACTGGCCGCGCTGCTGCATCTCTTCGACCGCCGAGGTGATCGCCCCGTAGGTCGAGCCCCAGCCGACGACCAGCAAGCGCCCTTGCGGCTCGCCGTACACTTCAAGCTCCGGGATGTCGTCGGCAATGCGCGCCACCTTTTCGGCGCGCGTCAAGACCATGTGCATGTGGTTTTCGGGATCGTAAGAAACGTTGCCGGTGATGTCGGCCTTTTCAAGCCCGCCGACGCGATGCTCAAGGCCGGGCGTTCCCGGTATCGCCCAGTTGCGCGCCAGCGAATCCGGGTCGCGCATGTAGGGCAGGAAGCCTTCGGCCTCAGTCGTAAACTCGACGCCGAACTTCGGCAGGTCTTCCATCTTGGGTAGCTTCCAGGGCTCGGCGCCGTTGCCGAGATAGCCGTCCGTAAGATAGATTACCGGGATCATATGGCGCACAGCGACGCGGAAGGCTTCGACCGCCATGGCAAAACAGTCAGCCGGAGTCGCGGCGGCGACGATGGCGACCGGGCATTCGCCGTTGCGCCCGAACATGGCTTGCAGCAAGTCGGCCTGCTCGGTCTTCGTCGGCAATCCCGTTGATGGCCCGCCGCGCTGCACGTCAATGATGACCACCGGCAATTCAGTCATGACCGCAAGCCCGATGGCTTCACTCTTCAGCGCCAGCCCCGGCCCGCTCGTCCCCGTCAGCGCCAGTTGCCCCGTAAACGACGCGCCGACCGTCGCGCACATCGCGGCAATCTCGTCTTCGGCCTGAAACGTCTTGACGCCGAAGTTCTTGTGCATGGACAGCTCATGCAGAATGTCAGAGGCCGGCGTGATCGGGTAGCTCGCATAAAAGAGCGGGCGGCCCGCCAAAACCGACGCCGCCACACATCCGAGCGCCGTCGCCTGATTGCCGGTGATGTTGCGATACTTGCCCGGCGTGATCGCCGCCTTGCGCACGCGGTAATGCGTCGTGAAGATCTCGGCGGCGTCGCCGTAAGCAAACCCGGCCTTCAGTGCCGTCAGGTTCGCTTGCGCCACGTCGGGCTTAGTGCGGAACTTGGCTTCGATCCAGCGCTCGGTCGGTCCCATCGGGCGGTCATAGAGCCAGTACATCAGGCCGAGCGCCCAGAAATTCTTGCAGCGGTCAATCTCTTTCGGCGGCAGCTTGATCTCTTTCAGCGCCGCGCGGTTGAGCGTCGAAATCGGCAGGCGGAAGACGCGGTAGCCGTCGAGGCTGTTGTCGTTGAGCGGGTTGCTGGCGTAGCTGGCCTTCTTCAGGTTGTTTTCACTGAAGGCATCGATGTTGACGATCAGCAAGCCGCCGGCTTCGAGATCGGGCAGGTTCACTTTCAGCGCCGCCGGGTTCATCGCCACCAACACGTTCGGCTCGTCGCCCGGCGTGCGGATATCGTGATTCGAGAAGTTGAGCTGGAAGCCCGAAACGCCCGGCAGACTGCCGGCAGGGGCGCGAATCTCTGCCGGGAAGTCAGGCAACGTCGAGATGTCGTTGCCGACGATGGCCGTCGTATTGGTGAACTGCGTGCCGGTCAACTGCATGCCGTCGCCGGAATCGCCGGCGAAGCGGATGGTCACGGCTTCGAGTTCTTCAATGTGTTTCTCTTCGACGTTGTTGAGAATCGTTGTTGATTCCATGTCGGTGTCCACCCTGTCAGTCTGGAAAGTGAGGCGTGATGCGCTCATCACCGCCCGGTTAAATCCATTACCCGTCGGTCGAGCCGACTGTCATATAACACAAAACAATATACCACGACAAGCGGGCATCCACCTTGCCCTGTGCCCGCTTGAAGCGTGCATCAGCAAGCGCAAATCTATCCGAATTGAGGTGTCGCAATGCACACTTGAGCATCCATTGTGCCAGTCGAAAACCTTGATTTAGACAGTGAATCTACGGACCGGCTGCGGAGCTTTGCTCGCCGCCTGCGCATTATTCCCCACGCGCTCATCTGCCGCTGAGCTTGCGCGGCGATGGCCGTCAAAGCAGAATGTCAGTTTAAGCAATTGGCAATATCCGCCGCGGTCAGCCGCTCGACCGGCGCGCCGGAACCACTTTGAAAACGGATAGAGGGGATCGCAATGAAAGCCTACGAAGTCCGCGAATTCGGTATTGACCACCTGGCGCTTGTCGAGCGCGACGAGCCGCAACCGGCAAGCAATGAAGTCGTCGTGCGCTTCCGCGCCGCGTCGTTGAATTACCGCGACCTGATGTTTGTCAAAGGCACTTACAACCCGCGCGCACGGCTGCCCGCCGTGCCGCTGTCGGACGGCGCCGGCGAAATCACCGCCGTCGGCAGCAGTGTGACGCGATGGCGCGTCGGCGACCGCGTCTGCCCGATCTTCACGCAGGGCTGGATCGAAGGGCCGACAACGATGCGGAAGAATCGCACGGCGATTGGCGCCGGCGACTTCGACGGCGTGTTGCGCGAATACGGCGCGTTCAGCGAAGAAGGTCTGGTTAGAGTTCCCGATCATCTGTCGTTTGAAGAAGCCGCAACGCTGCCGTGCGCCGCCGTCACTGCCTGGCACGCCTTGGTCAACTCTGGCAACCTGAAAGCCGGCGAAACGGTGCTGGCGCTCGGCACCGGCGGCGTGTCCATCTTCGCCCTGCAACTGGCGAGAATGCATGGAGCGCGGGTGATCATCACGTCGAGCAGCGACGAGAAGCTTGAGCGCGCCCGCGCGCTGGGGGCCGCCGAAACGATCAATTACCGCAACACCCCTGAGTGGGACAAAGAGGTCGCGCGCCTGACCGGCAAGCTCGGCGTAGATCATGTGATCGAAGTCGGCGGCCCTGGGACGTTGACGAGATCACTGAACGCGGCGCGCGTCGGCGGCCACGTCGCGCTGATCGGCGTGCTGGCGATGGGCGGCGATTTCAACCCGCTCAGCGTCCTGATGAAGAGCGTCCGCTTGCAGGGCGTCTTCGTCGGCTCGCGTCAGATGTTTGAAGAGATGAACCGCGCCATCGGGGCGAATCAACTGAAGCCGGTGATTGATCGGACATTCAACTTTGCCGAAGTCGGCGAGGCGCTCCGCTATATGGAGAGCGGCTCGCACTTCGGCAAGATCGTCATCACCTATTGAGAGATCGAGAGAAGGAGGAGGGATCAATGAACTATCGGCGCTTTGGCCGCACCGATTGGTCGGTCAGCGAAATCGGTTACGGGATGTGGGGCATGGCCGGCTGGACGGACTCGAATGATGAGGAGTCGCTCGCCGCGCTGCAACGCTCGGCGGATCTGGGCTGTAACTTCTATGACACGGCGCTGGCGTATGGCGAAGGCCGCAGCGAACGATTGCTCGGCCAACTGCTGCGCGCCAACCCGGACAAGAAGCTCTACACGGCGACGAAAGTGCCGCCCCGTAATCGCCAGTGGCCGAGCCGCCGCGAGTTCACGCTCGACGATTGCTTCCCGCCCGATTACATCGAAGAGAGCGTGCATACGAGCTTGCAGAACGCCGGGCTGGCGAGTTTTGACCTCGTGCAGTTTCACACATGGGAAGACAGTTGGCTCGACGATGATCGCTGGACGAAGAAGATCGATGAGCTGCGCCGCCAGGGGTTACTGCACGCCGTCGGCATCAGCATCAATCGCTGGGAGCCCTGGAACGGCGTGCGCACCGTGCGCAGCGGCTTGATAGACGCCGTGCAGGTCATTTACAACATCTTCGACCAGAACCCCGAAGACGAGCTTTTCCCGGCGTGTAATGAACATGACGTTGCGGTAATCGCCCGCGTGCCGTTCGACGAAGGCACGCTGACGGGCACGCTCACCAAAGAGAGCCGGTGGCCCGCCGACGACTGGCGCAGCACCTATTTTGTGCCGGAGAACTTGAATCCGAGCGTCGAGCGCGCCGACGCTTTAAAGCCGCTGGTGCCCGAAGCGATGACGATGCCGGAGATGGCGCTGCGGTTTATTCTGAACAATCCGACGGTCAGCACAATCATCCCCGGCATGCGCAAGCGGCGTCACGTTGACGCGAATATTGCCGCAAGCGACGCCGGCCCGCTGCCTGACGAGCTACACGCGAAGCTGCGCCCCCATCGCTGGGATCGCCAGCCGACGCAGTGGTCACAGTAAGCGATTCATTTCGAGTAGCGGCGGACGATGAGCGCAATGGGCAGTCCGATGCAGAACATGAGGATCGTCGCGCCGATCAAGACGCCGCTCAGCGTGAACGTCGGCTTAGGCAGTGCCGAGAGCGGCAGAACGACGAGATTCATCACGCACCAGACGACGAGGCCGTAGAGCAAGCCGCAAAGAATCGGTCGCCTGACCAGCACCGGAAGCTTGCGACTCGCCGCGTAGTAAACGGTGGCCCACGTCGTCGCGATCAAGTAGTGCAACGCCAGTCCGAGCGCGGCAGTGCCTAATCCGCCCTGAAACGCTTCGGGGCCGAGCAGCCCGCCGGCGACGTAGCGCAAGAGCCGCAAGGGCGTGCCGCCGCGTAGTGTGCTGGTGATGCAGGCGGCGGTAATGTCCAGTGTGCCGGCGATCAGGCCGGCCCAAAAAATCGCGCGATAAGGCGTAGAGCTTTGCGGCAAAGATGCCGTAGATGTGGCGGTCATCAATCTTCTCCTCAAGGCTGATTGGTGATTTCAGGCAAGGAAGAGTTTCTCGTCTTCAGTCGTAAATAAACCGCCAAGACGCCAAGAACACCAAGAGGATTGCAGAATCTCTTTGCGCCCTTGGCGTCTTGGCGGTTGAATGATCGTCGCTCAACGCACGCCGAGCAGGATGTCTACCGTCAACTGGTCGAGCCGTTCGTACTTCAAGCCTTTCGACGACATCGCCGCGCGGTCGAAGCTGTAACTGTGCAAGGCCTGCGCGCCGGCTTTCGAAAACTTGCCGACACCGGGCGCGCCATTGCCAAGCTCGTTCAACTCGGCGAGCAGCCCCTTGATCTCGGCGTCCTGATTCCAGCGCGCCGCCTTGTCTTTTAAGATCAGGTAGGTGCGCATGCAGCCGCGCGCGAAGTCTTTGACGCCCTCGTAGTCTTCGGTGCGGTAGGCGTGCGCGTCGAAGTGGCGCGAGCCGTCATAGCCGACATCTTCTAAAAACTTCACCAGCCAGAAAGCCGTCTTCGGGTTCGCCGAGCCGAAGCGCAAATCTTGATCGTAGCGTCCCGGCACCTGATCATTCAGATCGATGTGAAAGAGCTTGCCCGCTTCCCATGCCTGCGCCACCGCATGCATCATGTTCAGGCCGGGCATCTGCTCGTGCGCCACTTCAGGATTGACGCCGACGACTTCCGGGTGGTCGAGCGTTTCGATGAACGCCAGATAAGCGCCGGTCGTCGGCATGTAGATGTCGGCGCGCGGCTCGTTCGGCTTGGCTTCGAGCGCGAAGCGATAGCCATAGCCCTGCGCGCTCGAATATTCGCACAGATAATTCAATGCCTCGCGCAGCCGTTTGATGGCATCATCGGGCCGGCGACAGGCGTCGGTCTCGACGCCTTCGCGCCCACCCCAGAGGACGAAGATTTTCGCGCCAAGCTCGGCGCCGATGTCCATCGCCTGCATGGTCTTGGCCACGGCATAAGCGCGCACGTCCGGATCATTGGCCGTGAAGGCACCGTCACGAAAGACTGGATCATAAAACAGGTTGACGGTCGCCATCGGCACTTTCAAGCCGGCGTCTTCGCAAGCATTCTTAAACTCGCGGACGATGCGGTCGCGCTCCTGTGGGGTTGCATCAATGGGCACGAGGTCGTTGTCATGCAGGTTGACGCCGTAAGCGCCGACCTCAGCGAGCATCTTGACGATCTCGGTGGCCGACAGCGATTCGCGCACGGCATCGCCGAACGGGTCGCGCCCGCGGTTGCCGACCGTCCAGAGTCCGAAAGTGAATTTGTGCTCGGGTCGCGGAGTGTAGTTATCTGTAGCCATAGTTTCCCCTTGTCGTCAGGCCGTATGCGGTCGTGCAGGCGGCGCTGTTCGTAGGATTGCTGATGCGGTTGTCAATTGCGCCGGGTCGAGGCCAGATTAGCCGAGTTGGTTCGCCACAGTCAACCGGCGGGCTAGCGAAACAAGTCCATCTCTGGCGGGCGAATCAGCTCGCGCGCCGACGCTTCGCGCGCTGTGTAATCAAAGCCACGAATGATGACGACCGGCAGGCCGGCGGTCTTGCGCATCACCAGCTCGGCGGCCGAAGCCAGCTCGTCGGCAATGGCGATCACCGTGACCTTCAAGTCGCGCCCGTGCGAATCCGGCTGGCCGCGATAATCGATGAGCGGCGCGATCCCGGCGATGCCGATGGCGATGTTGACGATGCCTTCGCGCCACGGGCGGCCAAAGGTGTCCGAGACGATCACCGCGGCAGAGGTGCTGAACTCGCGTTCCAGTGCCGCCTGAATTTCGCGCGCCGAGCGGTCGGCATCCTCCGGCAGCAAGACGACGACACCCGCCGCGACGTTTGAAGCATCAACCCCGGCATTGGCGCAGATGAAGCCGTGGTGGGTTTCGGCAATCAAGACGCCGCGCTCCATGCGGACGATGCGCTTCGCTTCTTTGAGGACGACTTCGACCATGCGCGGGTCTTTGTCGTAGCGCGCCGCCCAATCGCGCGCCCGCCTGGAAGGCTCAATCCCGGCAAGCGGCACGATGCGGCCTTCGGCTTTCGAGACAACCTTTTGAGCAACGACGAAGACGTCGCCGGCGACCACCTCGATACCGGCGGCGCGCACAGACTCGACGATGAGCGCCGGCAGCGGGTCGCCCGCTTCGACTTCAGGCATGCCTGGCACGCCGATGATTCGTAGCTCTGCCGATTGCGGATTGCGGATTGCGGATTGCGGATTAAAAGACATAAACGGAGTCTTCTGTTCTTTGCTTGAGAGTAAAGCAGAACGATAACGGCGCCGTTCCTAATTCCGCAATCCGCAATCCGCAATCCGCAATCCAATGTGCATTCCCGCAAGCGCCGCGTGCGCCGCCGTGCCGCGGCCCAGCTCAAGCAGGGCTTGCAGGTCAGCCGGGTCGTCAATGTCGAGCGCGATCCGCTCATTGTTGACGATCAAACACTCAATGCCGGCACGCGCCGCTTCCTCGCGATGCAGGGCCAGCGAGTTCGGCCCGAAGCGCGACGGGAAGAGGGTCGGCGGCGTGCGCAGAATGGCGTTCGTGCCGGTGCCTTCGCGCGAAGGCACGAGGATGGCGGCAGGCGAGCGGACTTCGATGGCCAGCAGCGCGTCCAGGTCTGCGGCGCGCACCAGCGGCAAGTCTGCGGGCAATCGCAGCACCGCACCCACGCCGCGCTCGGCAAGCACAGCCGACGCCCAATCAATAGACGCGCTCTCGCCGGCTTGCGTCGCTTCTTTCAAGACCTCCCAGCCGAGCCCCTGCGCGTGCGCGATGGCCGGCGCGAAGCTCGACACCAGATAGACGCGGTCGGCGCGGGTCACGTCGGCGACGGCGCGGCTGACGTCTTCAAACATCGCCCATGCCAGTCGCCGCCTTTCATCAGGCGACAACAAGGGCGCGAGCCGCGTCTTAGCGTTTGCCGGGTCTTTGACCGGAATGAGTAGAGCCTTCATAAGTGACAAGTGACAACACCTCGCGGGCCAGTCGCTGCTTGTCGGCCAGTGTGGTCATCACCGTGTCGGTGACGACGGCGCGCAGGCCGAGCGCTTCGATTTGCGGTTGCAGAGCGGCGTCGCGCGCGTCCAGCACGAAGACATCGCAGAAATCCTGGTACATCGCGGCGACGGCATGCGCCGAAGATTCGTAGCCCAGATCACGCAGCATATCAGCCGCAGGGCCTTTCAAGGCGCGGCCTTCGATGATCGGCGTGATGGCGATGACCGGGGCTTGTGTCGTTCGCAACGCATCGCGCAGGCCGGGCACGGCGAGGATCGGGCCGATACTGATGAACGGATTGCTCGGACAGATGACAATCAGGTCGGCTTCGCGTATCGCCTCGGTGACGCCGGGCGCGGGCCGAGCCGTTTCAATGTCGTCGAAGCGCAGTGCCTTGACACGCGGCTCCGAGCGATGCCCGACGAAATATTCCTGAAAGTGCATCTCGCCTGCGTCAGTGACGACGCGCGTCGGCGTGTAAGCGTCGCTCATCGGCAGAATCTTTGCCGCCACCTTGAGCGCGCGGCGCAGGTGATCGGTCACTTCGCTGAGCGTGCGCCCCTGTCGCAGTTGATTGGTGCGATAGATGTGCGTCGCCAGGTCGCGGTCGCCCAGGTTGAACCAGCGCGGCTCGCCGTAACGTGCCATCCATTCGAGACATTGAAAAGTGTCGCCGCTGATTCCCCATCCCGTCGCTTCGTTGATGACACCGGCGAGCGTATAGGTCACGGTGTCAATGTCGGGCGAGATGCGCAGGCCATAAAGCTCAATATCATCGCCGGTGTTGGCGATGATCGTCAGGTCTTCGGCGGGCATCACGGCGCTGAGTCCGAGCAGAAACTTTGCCGCGCCGACGCCGCCGGCCAAAGCGGTGAGCCTGCGTGGGTGCTGGGTGTTGGGCGTTGGGTGTTGGTCGGAAGCGGTATCCATTGCTTAGTTCGGTTCAGCGAAATTCCAGTAATGATCGGTGTGTCAAATCATCTTTGAGCCAGCACCCAACACCCAACACCCGTTCACAGCCCCATCACACGATAGCAGGCCGACTTGACACGATAGCGGCGGTTGATGCCGATGGCCAGCACCGTCATGCGCTCGATGGCGCGGGCGCTGTAGAGCGTCCCGGCGTCGACGGCGCGCAAGCCTTCGATGTGCGGGATGGCTTCAATCACCCGTGCGCGAGCTTCTTTATCGTTGCTCGCCACCAAGACGTCGCAATCGAGCTTTTCGTGGGCTTCGACCAGCAGGTGCGCCGGCTCGGTCTTGAAGGCCGCGACCAGCGGGATCGAGTCGGGGAGCCGTGCGCGCAGGTGCTCGCTGGCCGAGCCTTCGGGCAGCTCGACGTAGCGCACGCCGACACCTTTTTCAAACGACACAGGCACCGTGATGTCTATGACAATCGCGCCCGGTCGCAAGTCCGGCACCAGTGATTCGAGCGTCGCCGCCGCATGCTCGAAGGGCACGGTGAGCAGCGCGAAGTCAGAGGCGGCCACCACCTCGCGGTTCTCGCCGTAGCCGATGGGATTATTCGGCACATGCGGGTTCAAAAGGGCGGCGGCGGCCTGTGCGCGCTCGGCGGTGCGCGAGCCGATGCGCACGCGCGCCCCGGCCATCGCCCAGCGCAGCGCCAGCCCGCGCCCTTCTTCGCCGGTGCCGCCGATCACGCCGATCTGCAATTCGTTGATGTTCATCGTTGCCTCACTCGTTTTTAGTCGCCAACAGGTTGCCACCAGCGATGAGGCGTGTCAACGGACGCGTGCCGACAGACGACAGCGAGCCGTCAGCGGTCAGCGGTCGGGGGTTGTTTTCAGGGCAAAAAATTGGGCGCAAGGTGGCAGCCTTGCGCCGTATGCAACGAGCAGATTATTGGAGAGGCGATATAGGCTATCGCCGAACGAGGGAAACACAAAGCTATGAAGGCGGCGACTCAACTGAGCGAGTCGCTTAAATCTCGACTTCCCAGATCACGATGGAACAGACACCTGAACGATTCATCGAACGGCCTCCCCTGGCCGGCGGCGCAATCGCTCGCGCTCACGGCCTGTCACTCTTCTGAATCTCAGCGGCGGATCACTTCAACCGCGCAGCAGTAACTATACAAACCCGGTGCCAGTTGTCGCGCCGGGCTCTTTGATGTGAACTAAGTGAGGGAATGATATAAGTTGAGTTCGTGTTAGAGAGAGAAAGGCGGACCATTCGCCTTCCAGCATCAGTCAGCTTGCATTGACGATTTCAGTCACTTTGACCGCGCCCGTTCAGGCCATGAGGTCTTTGACCATCGGCAGGAATTCGGTCATCTCGATAGGCTTGCGAACGCAGGCCGAAGCGCCGGCGGCGAGCGCCGTGCTGATCGTCGTCGGTCCGAAAGCCGTGATCGCCAGGATGGGCAGGGCAGCGGTTTCGGCTTTGCCGCGCAGGCTGCGCGTCAGCTCGATGCCATTCAGGCAAGGCATGCTGATGTCTGTGATGATGAGGTCGGGCTGCTCGTCGAGGACCACGGCGAGCGCGCCTTCGCCATCAGCGGCGGTGATGACTTCATAACCCTCACCTTTGAGAATCAACGAAAGCATGTAGCGCGTATCGAAATCGTCTTCGACAACGAGAATGCGTTTCGACATGGCTGCTCCCCTTTGCGCGATGTGCCAAGCAGTTTAGCACCAGCCCTCATCAATTGGAAGATAATGCTTCGCAGGCGTCTAGCCGGTGGCGCGTGCCAGCCTGGAGGATCGCGGATTAGCCCTTACTCGATCAGCAGGTCAACAACAATCGGATCGTGATCTGACAGCGGTTGTCCGTCAGAGGTGAGGCCGGCGAAGGTCTGCGGGTCAACGCTCGCCACGCCGGTCGCCGCGTCAATCATTTCGCCGGCGCGCAGCGCACGCAGGCCGCGCGCCGCCAACCAGTCGAGCCGCAGCTCAAGGGTCAAGCCTTCGGGGCCGATTCGCCGACCGATCCACCAGCGCAAGGGCTGCGGCACGCCGCGAGAATCGTCGAGCCGTGAGACGACCGAGCGCGCCGTCGAGCGCGCATCATTACAACTGGCGATGTCATAACCGAAGCGCGCGAATTCTCGGATGGCCGCCTCGCGCAAGACGGGCCGCTTGAGCCGCCGCGCCAGTTTGTCAGGCCGGCTTCCCATAATCACCGCGGTGTTCTTCATGGCTCGCAAGCGTGTGCCGCGCGCGAAGGTGTGGGTGTTCAAATCGCCGCCGACAAGACTGCGGCGGCTCAAGCGCCGCGCCGCAATGCGGGCGTCTACGGCTTCGAGCATGGCACGCATCTGGCGGGCGCGGCAGCGCGGCGTGTTGACGACATCGAGGTGTGTGGTCGCGGCGGTCAAGCGCGTGCCGCCGATGTCGAGATCCGTCAGAATGCCGATGCGCCCGCCCAAACGCCGCTCGGCGCTCTCGAAGTTGTTTTCGCAGCGCGGCAGGCGGACGACCTGCGGCGCGGCGAACGCGTGGCGCGTCAGAATCGCATTGCCATGCAGCGCCGCCGTGTTCGCTCCCGGCAATCGCAATTCGTCGCCCGTGCCTTTCGTCATTTCGAGGTATTCAACGCCGTAGATGGCATGCGCCGCGAGCCGCCGGCTCAACTCTTGCGCGACATTGCGGTTGCCTGAGCGCGCCATGCCGGCGTCCAGCTCGTTCAACAACAGCAGGTCGGCGTGGCCGATCACCGGGTGGTGATTCAGGATGTCGCTGATGGCGTCCAGGTAGGTGCCGCGCTCGATGTTCCACATCACGACGCGCAGGAAGGCGGCAAGGCGCGGCGTCGCCCCGGCAGCGCGATAGACCCGCGGCTCGCCAAGCAGTTGCTCCAGCTCGCGGCGGCGCGCTTGATAAAAGGCCGAGCCGCGCAGCTCGGCGAAAGTCTTGAAGCGCAACAGTTCATTGACGAGGTGTTGATTATCGGCGCTCGCCGCTTCGGCGTCTTCAATGGCGGTCATCGTGATTGGCGTTGTCCCCTGTTCGTCAAACGGTCTCAGCCAACAACCTAGCACGAAGCGCGCGCGGCTGACCACTGTGCCAAGCAACCGGCGCGGCGTCGGGCGATTCTAAGGGCCTGCGCGTTCGAATCGTTTTTGGTATGCTCTGACGCACATCGCCCGCTTATGGAGGAGAGATGATATGGCCGACCTGGCAATCGCGCCGGTAACGAAAACGCGTTTCAAGCAATACGAGTTCTACGCTTTCAGCGTCCTCGCCTTCACCTTGAAATCATGGCTGCTCATCCGCCTGCCCTATCGCCCCTGGGTTGTGAACACGGCGCTGACCAGCGTGCTGCTGCTGTTCACCTATTGCTTCTTCCGCTTTCGCCAGAGCATTCGCATCCCCATCAGCATGCTCGCCTGCCTGGCCGCAGCGGTCGGCATTGACGTGCTCGGCAATTTCTTTCAGCTCTACAACAAGCCGTTCGGGCCGCTCTCAGACTTTGACGAGTTCGCGCACTTCTTCGGCTCAGGCTTCGCGCTGATCCCGGTGATGTGGCTGCTGCGCGCCACGACACGGCGCATGGGGATTCTGCTGCCGCAAGGTCTGCTCGGTTTTTTATCAACCACCGTGGCCTTCAGCTTCTGCGCCTGGTACGAAATCCTTGAGCTGTGGGACGAGCTGTTTTATGGCGACTTCCAGCGCATCTGGTCTTTGCACGACACGGCGAACGACCTGCAATACGACCTTGCCGGCATCGTCGCCTTTGCGCTGGTCGCCTCGCTGGTCTACACCTTGAAAGAGCGCCGCGAGTCGCAAGCCGGGCTCGCCGATTGATCGTCTGAATTAGGTAAAACCGGGGGCCGCCGCCGGCCGCAGTCCCCGGTTTTCTCGCCTGCCGGCAAACGACACCAGGGGCACGTATTTACCCGGCCCGCGCGCCATAAAGTCCTGATTGATCACCGCTAATCTCATTCAGTCAAAATAACCGAAAGCCGGAAAATCACGTCAGTCTGACAGGCCGTGCGGCCCGCCTGACGCCCGCTTCGCTCGACAGACGCCCCTGCGGGCGGCGGTTAAATTCATCAGAAATCTTACGGCAAACAGGCCATTTACCCGCCCTTTTTGACGAACTGCGGCGCGGCCCGGCGTGAGCCACAGCCGGTTCGGCGCACGTGGCACAGCGGTTGAATCAGTGAGTCCGCGCATTGATCTGCGGTTGCCAGAACGGCTGCCCCAAGCTTCCGGAAACCGACAGGGATCAGATGAGGGCCGCAAAAGGACTCATCGGTGCGCAGGGAAAGTTAGCCGGTTGCTCAAGGAGCGCTTTATGCGATTTGGAAAGTTCCTCACCAGAGCCTGCATCACACTGCTCGTCGCCGTGCTGGTTTTTCTCAGCACGATGACGCTGCCGCTGATGCAGTCCCCCGTCGCCGCGCAATCGAATGGCAAGGGGCCTTCAAAAACCCCGCACCCGGCGTCGAAACTCTCTGACGACCTCCGCAAGCATATTGATAGGTCGAAGCCCGGCGACGAGATTTCCACCATCGTACAGACTTCAGGCAAGCCGTCGCGGCTGCTGCAAGATGACATGAAGCGGCAGGGCGGCAAGATCAAGCGCACCTTCAACAATCTTAATGTCGTAAGCATCAGCATGCCGGCAGGAGCACTGGCAGCGATGGCGGCGCGCAGCGATGTTTCGCACATCTCGCTCGACCGCAATACACAGGTAGCGGGTCACATCGAAGAAGCCACCGGCGCCGATCAGGTTCGCAATTTCGCCGCTTCGCCGACCGGTCAGCTCGACGGCACAGGCATCAGCATCGCCATTCTCGATTCCGGGGTTTATTCGGGCCATCATGAATTCTGGGACGCCAGCGGCAACAGCCGCATCATCGCTAATGTTGATTTCACCGGCGAAGGTCGCACCGACGACCCCTTCGGCCACGGCACGCACGTCGCCAGCCTGGCGGCGGGCAACAACCACGTCTCTAACGGCGCCTACACCGGCCTGGCGCCGAACGCCAAAATCATCAACCTGCGCGTCCTCGACTCACAGGGGCATGGCTCGATGTCCGCGACCATCGCCGGCATCGACTGGTGCATCACGAACAAAGCGGCTTACAACATCCGCGTGATGAATCTCAGCCTCGGCGCTACGGCGGTTGATTCTTACCGCGACGACCCGCTTTGTCAGGCGGTGCGCCGCGCGGTTGACGCAGGCATCGTGGTCTGTGCCGCCGCCGGCAACCTCGGCAAAGACAACAACGGCAATCGCGTCTATGGCGGGATTCATTCGCCGGGCATCGAGCCGGCAGCTTTGACGGTCGGCGCGGTCAACACCTTTGGCACGACACAGCATTCCGACGATGCCGTCACCAGTTACAGCTCGTGCGGCCCGACGCGCGGCTTTTACACAGACGATGCGGGCGTCAAGCATTACGATAACCTGATCAAGCCTGACCTGGTCGCGCCCGGCAACAAGCTGATTGATGCCAAGTCGCCCGGCAACCGGATGCTACTGATGAACCCGGCGCTCGACACCGATGTCAGCTCGCAAGACGAGCATGGCATGATGCGTTTGAGCGGCACCTCGATGGCTACGCCGGTCGTCGCCGGCGCGGTGGCGCTGCTCTTGCAGCGCAACCCGGCGCTGACCCCGAACCTGGTGAAAGGCATCCTCGAATACACTGCCGATTCGCTCACAGGCATCAGCAATATTGAGCAGGGCGCGGGCGAGCTGAACGTCGAAGGCGCGGTGCGATTGGCCGGCCTGGTGCGCAGCGATCTGGCCAGCCTGACGACCGGTGATCCGCTACTGAGCGGCCCGGCGCCGACGCCGCAGTCCACCATCGGCAACGAATCCTTTGCCTGGAGCAACTGGCTGGTTCAGCGTTATAACGTCCTCTACAGCACCGACCTGATGACCGAATATCAAGGCATTTACGGCCAGGGCGTGCTGCTCTCGGATGGCGTGCTGCTCTCGGATGGCGCGTTGCTCTCGGATGGCGTGCTGCTCTCGGACGGCGTCTTGCTCTCTGACGGCGTGATGCTGGCTGACGGCGGCGTGATGATTGATGGCGTCTTGTTGAGTGACGGCGTCTTGTTGAGTGACGGCGTCTTGTTGTCGGATGCGATTCTGAGCGATTCAATGTCGTCATCAGCGGCGATGGCGATGGCGCAATCAGCAATGGTCGGCGACCTGACCAATGCGATGCCGGTGGCTCACGATCACTCCGCGCATTGAAGCGCGGCCTGCAACTTTAGAGTTAAATCCCGAGGGCTGAGTGAACACTTTATCACTCAGCCCTCGGGACTTTTTTGCATGCGAGCCAGAGAAACAGTAAAGGAACACTATTTCTGCCGACGCGCGAGCCCCAAGCTATTGAAAAAGGTGAGGCAATCCGGTATAAGCAAGGACTGACATTTCCATTTCAGGGTTGTGTATTGGGAAGTATGCGTAAAATATCGATTCTCGCGCTCGTTTTCTTGCTCTGCCTCACCGCCATCGCGCCACGCCATCGGGTCACAGCAACCCGTTCGCAACGCGACCCGCACAGCTACGCCGCGGGCCAGATCATCGTCAAGTTTATGGCCGACGCGCCGGAGTTGCAGTATGGCGACCCGCGCGAACGCCAGGCCGCCATCGCGCAGATGCAGATTGCTTCGGCGCGGCCCGTCGATGAGCGCCGCGTCGAGCCCATGGTCGCCGCTGCCGGCAACACGCGGATGCGCCAGATCATCAGCGAGCGCGGCCTTGACCGCACCTTCGTCTTGAATCTCGGCGACGACCTCGACATGGACGGTGCGCTGGCCGAGCTGCGGGCGCGCCGCGATGTCGAATACGCCGAGCCGAATTATCGCATCGTTCCGGCCAGCATCATTCCCGACGACCCGCGCTTCTTTGACCAGTGGGCGCTGAAGAATTATGGCTTCATGATCGATGGCAACACGGCGACGCCCGACGCCGACACCCACGTCAGCGCCGCATGGGAGATCACCAAAGGCAGCCGCGACGTCATTGTCGCCGTCACCGACACCGGCGTTGACCCCACCCACCCCGACCTTGTCGGCAGCATCTACACCAACCCGCGCGAGATCCCCGGCAACGGCGTAGACGATGACGGCAACGGTTACATCGATGACGTGCATGGTTATAACGTCGGCGAGAACTCGCCCGACACCTCCGACATCTTCGGGCACGGCACGCAGATCGCCGGCGTCATCGCCGCCGGCATCAATAACAACCTCGGCATCGCCGGCGTCTCGCAGGCTTCGATCCTGCCGGTGCGCTTCTTCAGGAAGACCGGCCCGCTGCCCACCCAGTTTGAAGCGACGGTCGTCGAAGCGACGCGGGCGCTCATCTATGCGGCGGCGGCGGGGGCGGCGATTATCAATGCCAGCTGGCGCTCGCTCGGCACCGTTGATGAAGTCACCGGAGACCAGTTGAGCGCGCTTGAAGACGCCGTCTATGTGACGAGCGATGCCGGCGTGCTGCTGGTATCGATTGCCGGCAACGAGGGCTATAACAACGACAACGTCAAGGTCTATCCCGGCGCTTTTCAATTGCCGAATCAGATCGTCGTCGCGGCGACCGATTTTAACGACCAGATCTGGCGCGAGTCGTTCTACCCATACAACGTGCATTCCGGTTTCGGCCCGAAGACCGTCGCGGTGGCCGCCCCCGGCGTCTCCATCGTCACGATCACGCCGCATGGCAACTGCCTGCTGTGCAGCGCCTCGGACGACCCGGCCGAATGGTACACGCACGCCGACGGCACCTCCTTGTCGGCGGCCTTCGTTTCCGGCGTCGCGGCGCTCGTCAAATCGCAGCATCCCGAAGACACTCCCATCATGCTCAAGGCCCGCATCATCAAAGGGGTTGACGTCTTGACCCAGCTCGCGCCCTACGTTTCGTCGAGCGGCAGGGTCAACGCGCTCGGCGCCATCAACGCGCAGGTCACGATCACCATCACGCCGCCGGTGCTCAACAAGGTGAAATACAAAGAAGGCAAGGGCAAGCTGACGCTGATCGGCGACAAGGTCCAGAAAGGCGTGCGCGTCATTATTGCCGGCAAAGGCTACACGCCCATCTCGCAGGCCGACGACAACAGCCAGTTGCTGCTGAAGGTGCCAAAGACCACCTTCGCGCCCGGCGTCGCCGTTCCCATCAAGCTGCGCAACCCTGACGGCGGCGAAAGCCAGACGATCACGCTGACGCGGTAGCCCGTCCTCAGTTGCCAGTTTGCCAGTGTTTTTCTCGCCCTGCTCATACGGCACTCGCGGTTATGCGCTTGCCATGAAATAATGACACGTCGTGGGCATAAGAATTCAAAAAACAACTGGCAACCGACAACGGGTAACTGACTCATGACGGCATCATTGTTAGAGCGCAAGCTGCGGATGTATCAGGCGCGCGAGGCGATCCTGAGCCGCATCGGCTCGGAAACCTTCTCGGTCATCAACCTCGACCACTTCCTGCAAGCGACGGTCACCGAAGTCGGCAAGATGATGGGCGTTGACCGTTGCGACGTGATGACGCTGACCGCGGAGAACCGCTTCCGCATCACCCACGAGTACCGCGCCGACGCCGACGATCTGCCCTCGCTCGTCGGCCACGAGGCGCGCGTTGACCTGGAGCGCCTGCAAGAGAGCATCGACCTTTACCACCCGCTGGCCATCACCGACCGCAGCGCCCACGAGATGCCGCCGCCGGTGCAGAAGCTGGTCGAGGGCTTCGGCAGCAAATCGGTCTTGATCGTGCCGATCACCTTCAACCTGCAACTGCTCGGGCTGATCGGCCTGCACCACTGCCGCGAGCCGTATCCGTGGACCGACGACGAGATCAATTTCATTCGCAACCTGGCGCAGCAGATCGCTATCGGTTATCGCTACACGCACATCTACAGCGAGAAGGAGAAAGAGGCGCGCATCACCAAGGCGCTGCTCGATATCGCCAACGACATCAACACCGGCTCAGAGTTCAACGAAGTCACCGAGGCCATCCTCGACCGCGCCCTCGATCTGTTGAGCATTCAGGCGGCTTGCCTGGCGATTGTCGACGCCACCAACAGCGAGATTCACTTCACCAACCTGCGCACCACGGGGGCCGACCCGGCGACGGTGCTGAAGCGCCCGTCGCTGAAGTTCCCCATCCTCGAGCTGCTGCCGAAGACCGTCGAGCGCGGCCAGATGCTCAAGATTTTAAGTCCGGCGCAGCACGAATATGCGCGCTCGTTTCTCAGCGAAGTCTTTTCGGCGGGCGCTTCGATTGTCGTGCCGATCCTGATCGAAGACAGAATCTTCGGGGCGCTGGTGCTGCTGTGGGCCGAGCCGCAGCCGTCGTTTGCGAAAGAAGCCTCGGCGCTCGCCACAGGCATCGCCGACCAACTGGCCATCGCGATATCGAAAGCGCGGCTGTCGGCGGAAGTCATCCGCTTGCGCCGCGAGCTCGAAAACGCCCAGCACACAGAGCACAACGGCGGCACCTTCGTCGGCAAGAGCGACAACATCATGCGCTCGATGCAGATGGCCGCTTATGTCGCCGACAGCTATACGACCGTCCTGCTGCAAGGCGAATCGGGCACCGGCAAAGAGATGCTGGCCGATCTGATTCAGGCGCGCTCGTCGCGGCGCGAGCAGCCTTACATCAAGATCAACTGCGGCGCGATTCCTGAGACGCTGCTCGAATCCGAGCTCTTCGGCCACGAGAAGGGGGCCTTCACCGATGCGCGCGCCCGCCGCCTCGGCAAGTTTGAAGAAGCCAATGGCGGCACGCTCTTTCTTGACGAGATCGGCGAGATGTCGCTGATGGCGCAGGTGCGCTTGCTGCGCGTCTTGCAGAACGGCGAGTTCACCCGCGTCGGCGGCAACGAGGTCGTCAAGGTGGATGTGCGCGTGATCGCGGCATCGAATGTTGACCTGGAAGAGGCGGTGCGCGACGGTCGCTTTCGGCGTGATCTTTATTACAGGCTGGCGGTTTACCCGATCAAGCTGCCGGCGCTCAGCGAGCGCCGCGAAGACATTCCGCTGCTGGCGCTGCACTTCCTTGAGACCTACAAGAAGCGCTCGAACAAGAACATCACCGGCATCAGCAAGAAGGCGATGGCGTGGCTCAGGCGGTACGATTGGCCGGGCAACGTCCGCGAGCTGGAGAACTGCATCGAGCGCGCCGTCATCATCGCTCAGGGGCGCATGATCGATATGGAAGACCTGCCGGCGGCGGTGCGCGGCGCGGAAACGAATAAGACCATCGAGATCGAAGTCGGCACTTCGATTGACGAAGTCGAAAAGCGCATGATCTTGCAGACGTTGGCTTACACGCGCGGCGACCGCTCGCGGGCGGCGCAGATTCTCGGCATCGGGCGCAAGACGCTCTATCGCAAGTTGCAGCTCTATCACCACCAGGAGACACCAGACTAATTCAACAACCGGAGGTTACGACTTATGAAAAGGCTCCTCAGCTTCACACTGTTCACGTTCGTATTCTTCCTGACAGTCGCCCGCGCGCAGGCACAGAGCGCCGTCGGCGCCTGGGACATCACCATTGAAACCCCGCAGGGGCCGCGCACGTCGCAACTCGTCATCAAGCAGGACGGCGATAAGCTCACGGGCGTGATGAAGCGACCGAACGGCGAGCGCCCGCTCGACAGCATCACGGTCAAAGGCAGCGACATCACTTTCCTCATGACGATCAACGTGCAGGGCCAGGACATGGTCGTCACTTACAAAGGCAAAGTTGAAAAAGAGAAGATGAGCGGTGACGCCGACTTCGGCGGCTTTGCTAGCGGCACGTGGTCAGCCGTGCCACACAAGGAAGGCGCGGCGGCGACGCCCGCGACGCCTGCGCCCGGCCCCGGCGTCGGCAGCAGCATTGGCACTGGCAACGGCGACATCTCCGGCGTCTGGAACGTCACCGTCGAAACGCCGATGGGCACGGGCACGCCGACCTTGACCTTAAAACAGGACGGCGAGAAGATCACCGGCACCTACAAAGGCCAGCTCGGCGAATCGCCGGTCACCGGAACGGTCAAAGGCAACGACGTGACGCTGATGTATAAGGTCTCGCCGCAGGGCGAAGAGATCACCGTCACCTACACCGGCAAGCGCACCGCCGCCGACGCCATGAGCGGCAAAGCGGTCTATGGCAGCCTCGGCGAAGGCACCTGGACGGCGAAGAAGAAATAACGCGACGCGGAGACGCGCAGACACGGAGACGCGGCGCGGGAAAGACCTGAAGACGGGTGTGATCGAACCCGTCTCATCGTCCTTCCTTCGCCGCGTCTCCGTGTCTGCGCGTCGCGTCTTGTCTCAGTCGCCGTCGCCGGCTGCCGGGCGCAAGGCGTCGCTGGTCAATCCCATCTCGTCGGGCAGCACGTCTGAGGCGAGCGTTGCGGTCGTCGCCGCGACTTTGCCGGCGTCGGCGGCGGCGGGCGCTTGCCTGAGACCTGTCTGCAACTCTTCGGTGACCGCATCCTGGCGCGACGACTGCGGCCCGGCCGACGAGGCCACGGGCTTGCGGCGCGCCGTTTCGACCGCGGCGTGCGGATTCCGCTGACGCACAGCCGTCGAATACTCTTCGTTAGCGGCTTCGAGGTTGCCCAGGCTGTAGAGCACACGGCCCAGGTCTTGATGGGCATCGGGGTAAAAGCCGCCGCGCTGCTCAATCGCCGTGCGATAGGCTTGCACCGCCGCTTCGTTGTTGCGGCTGCGGACGTGCGTGAGCCCTAGCTGGTAATAGGCTTCGGGGTAAACGCCGCCCGACTGCTCAATTGCCATTTGATAAGCGTCAACCGCCGCGTCCTTGTCCCCTTGCCGCGACTGCAACTGGCCTATCTGAAAATAAGCTTCCGGGAAAGCGCCGCCCTGCTGCTCGATGGCTTTGTGCAATTCGACCATCGCCTCGTTGGTGCGGCCGGCGCGGATCAAGGCGCGACCCAGCTCGTAATGAGCGCGCGGGAACAACCCGCCGCGCTGTTCGATGGCTTTGCGGAACTCGGCGATGGCGTCCTGTCCCTGCCCCAGGTCATAAAGCACGCGCCCCAGATCAACGTGCGCTTCGGGAAAACTCGGCGGCGCGTTGATGGCCGGCGCAGAGATTTTTTGCGTCGTGCCGCTCGGACTACCGTTCAACGGCGGCGCGCCCATCATGAGTGTTTCGCCGGGCGAGCCGAGATCGGCGGTGTCCGGCGCGGCGAGCAGCGCCGCCATCTCATCTTCACCCAGCGTGCGCGTGCCGGCGTCGCTCATCGGGCCCGTCTCGTCGTCCTGGCTGAATCCCATCGTTGTCACGCCGACGCGGCCCGTGCCCCGGCTCTGTGTGCCGGCGCCTTCGCGCTGGGCAATGGCAATCTCGAACTCTGAGCGCGCTTCGGCCAGCGCCCCCATCTCGTAGAGCGCCCGGCCCAGGTTGCGGTGCGCTTCGGCGTCGTTGCCTTCGCGCAGCTCGAGCGCCTGCCGGAACTCGCGCACTGCCGCGTCCAGCTCGCCGCGCCCGTAGAGAATCAGCCCGAGGTCGTGATGCGCGTCGGCGCTGACGTCGCCCTGCGCCATCGCCCGGTTGAGCGATTCGCCGGCGCGCTCCAGCTCGCCGAGCCGCGCCAGGGCGTTGCCGAGATTGCGGTGCGCGTCGGGGAAGTTGCCGCGCTGCTGACTGATCGCCGTTTCGTAGGCCTCGACCGCGGCAGGCAGGTCGCCGCGCTCGTAGAGCGCGTTGCCGAGATTGTAATGCGCCTCGGCGTAATTGCCATTGCGTTGCTCGATGGCGGCGCGGTGCGCGGCGATGGCCTCATCCAGCTCGCCGAGGTCATAGAGCGTGACGCCGAGGTTGTGCCAGGCAACCGGGAACTTCTCCGCGGCGTCGGTCGTGGCGCGGCGCAAAGCGGTGGCGGCATCTTCGAGCGCGCCCTTTTGATAGAGCGCCAATCCGAGATCGTGATGCGCCATCGGATAGGTGGGCCGCTGTTCGATGGCGGCGCGGTAAGCGGCAATGGCGCTGTCGAGATCGCCGAGGTCGTAGTAAACGCGGCCCAGGTCACGATGCGCTTCGGCCATCTTCGGATCGGCTTTGATGGCGGCGCGCAAAGCGGTTGCCGCCGCGTCCAGATCGCCCAGCTCGTAGAGCGCGCGGCCGAGATGGTGATGCGCTTCGGGAAATTCGTTGCCATGTTGCGCGATCACGCGCTCGCAGGTTTCGACGACGCCGTTGAGATCGCCGTAATCGTAGAGCGAGCGCGACAGGTTCAAGTAAGCATCGGGGAAGATGGGCTGCTGCTGGACGGCGCGGCGCAGCTCGCTGATCGAATCGTCGAGCTGGCCGATCTGGTAATAGGCAATGCCAAGCCGGTGGTGCGCCCACGGCAGCTCGTCATTCAATTCCAGCGCCCGGCGCAGGCTGGCGACCGATTCATCAAGCGAGCCCTTTTCGAGCAACGCCGCGCCCAGCGAATAGTGCGCCGCCGGGAAGCTCTCGTTTTCGTCGAGCGCCGCGCGGTAGGCCGCGATGGCCTCGTCAAGCTCGCCTTTGCGGGCATGCGCCAAGCCGAGACTGTAATGCGCTTCAGGGTAAGCGCCGCGCCGGTTGGCAATCGCGCCGCGATAGCTTTCGACGGCGCTCTGCACTTCGCCCTTGGCGTTGTAAGCGGTGCCGAGCCAGAAGTAGGCTTCGGCGAAATCCTTCGACTGCTCGATGGCTTTGCCCTGCGCGCCAATCGATTCGTCAAGCATGCCTTTGCTGAAGTAGGCGAGGCCGAGGTCGTGATAGGCTTCGGGGAATTCGCCGTTGCGCTGATCGACGGCGGTGCGCAGGGCGGTGATCGAGCCGTCGAGGTCGCCCGAACGGTAGAGCGCCCGGCCCAGGTTGCGGTAGGCGCGCGGGAAGACGGCCTGCTGATTGATGGCTTCGCGAAACTCGCTGATGGCGTCGTTGCCCTGTCCGAGGTCAGCCAACGCCAGGCCGAGGTTGTGATGGGCGCGGGCGAAATCACCATTGCGCTGGGCGATGGCTTCGCGAAAAGCCGTCACCGATTCTTCGAGCTTGCTGCTCTCGTAATAGGCACAGCCGAGGTCGTGATAGGCTTCGGGGAAATGATCGTTCTGCGCTAGCGCCGTCTTGAAGGCTTCGATGGCCAGATCGTATTTCTGCTCGCTGGCATAGATGCGGCCCAGCTCGTAGTGGGCATCCGGGTAGCTGCCGCCGCGCAGCTCGATGGCGGTCTTGAACTCGGTGGCGGCATCGGCAACATTGCCGAGGCTGTAGAGCGCCAGGCCGAGATCATAATGAGCCCGCGGGAACTGCGGATTCTGTTCGAGCGCCTTGTGGAACGCCTCGACCGCCTCGTTGAGATTGCCCTGGCGGGCGAGGGCGACGCCGAGCTTATGATAGGCCCAGGGAAAATGATCGCGCTGGCTGATGGCCGTGCGGTAAGCGGCGACGGCTTCTTGCAGGTGGCCTTTGCGCGACAGGGCGCGGCCCAGCGCGTAATGCGCTTCGGGATAGACCGCTTGCTCTTGGATGGCGGCGCGGCTCTCGGCAATCGCGTCGTCGAGCTGGCCGAGCCCGAACAGCGCCCGGCTCAATTCAAGGTGCGCCTGCGGGAAAGGCGCGCGGCGTTGTTGAACGGCGGCGCGGAAGCTGTCGGCGGCTGCCGCAAGATCACCCTTTTCGAGCAGCACGCGGCCCAGCTCGAACTGTGTGTCGGGATAACTGCCGTGGCGTTGATCGAGCGCCTTGCGCAAGGCATTGGCGGCGGCGTCGAGATCGCCCTTGCGGGCGAGCGCCGCGCCGAGGTGGTGCCAGGCTTTCGGGAATTCACCGTTGCGCTGTTCGATGGCTTGATTGAATGAAGCGACGGCGTCGTCCAGCTCGCCGCGCTTGAGCAGCGACAATCCAAGATTGTGATAAGCCCACGGGTGATTGCCGCCGCGTTGCTCGATGGCTTTGCGGTAAGCGTCTATCGATTCCGCATACTGGCCGCGCCGGGTCAGCGTGATGCCGAGACTGTAATAGGCGTCGGGGTTATCGGGCTGTTGCTCGATAGAGGCGCGGAAGGCTTCAATCGCGCCGTCAATGTCGCCGAGATCGAGCAAGGCGCGAGCGAGCTGGTAATGCGCCCGCGGGAAGTTGCCCTCGCGCATCTGAATCGCCATGCGGTAGCTGTTGATCGCTTCGTCGAGCCAGCCTTTGTTGTAAAAGACGAGACCTTTATCGAGATACTGCTGCGCCGTGCTGAGAGAGCCGCTCATTGGGGAATTCTCCTGCTTAAATATCCTCTGGCGCGGGGTGCGTCGCCAGGACGGTTTTTGTTTTTGTGAGGAAGAATGCGATGGCAATCGGGGGGCGTCCGTGACGCCGAGCCTTGCGGGACAGTGACCCGCCTGATTTGACGATTGCTAAGGCAGGATAACTATAGCACGCCCCGGCAAGGCGCAAAAGTGGAGATGATTTTGCCGGCCTGTCTGCGGGCAAGCGGGCCGCCTGCCGGTCGTTGTCGAGTGATCGCCGTCCCGGATATTTTGGCTATTATGTTTAGTAATTGGCCCCGGATTAAAGGCGATAAAAATCTGATTGACAAGGTAAGGAGATTCGCGTAGTATCGGCGCGTCTTAATTACCTGCATTTCCATCTCAAGGTTGTTCCGCTGCGGCGAGCGGATAAAAAATCACCCGCTGTCCGTGAGTATTGACTGAAGGTCGCGGCCTTATGCTGCATCGTCACCATAACGCCGCACTCAACATGCCAGGCCGCCCAGGCCCATTGGCGAGCGTTGGCTGATGCAGCTATCCAAAGCAACTTCGCGCACCCGCGGGCAAGTCAATCGGTCGAATGCCCTGCCACGATGAGGAGGAGATTATGCCGGACTGGTCAATCAAAATCATTACAACCAAAAAGGGGGCGGCGTTTGTTCCAGACCTTCAGGGCTACCAGCCGGGTGATGCGCTGCCCACACGAGTAAATGACCTCGTCACCTGGAACAACACCACCAACGATACACATCAGCCGTGGCCGACCGACTCGAATTACAAGCTGCTCCCCGACCCGGTGCCGAGAGACTCGGAGAATTATCTCTCCGATCCCATCCCGCCGCAGGGAAGCTCACGGCCAAGCTACGTGGTCACGCAGCCGCTCCAGCCCGAAGGCCCGCCCGCTACCTGGACGGTTTACTATGGCTGCAAGCTGCACCCGACGGCCAAAAGTGAGCGCGGCACGATCAACGGCAGTATCTACCCGAACACTTGAGGCGGGCATCGATCAGCCGCTTAACTCATGATGTCGGGGCCGAAGCGTCCTGGGGTTCGGCGCGCCGGTCCCGTCGAGTTCGGCAGGCTACGCCACATAAGGAGAGATTGGCATGCGCAGGCAAGAGTTGAAGCTCTACAGTTGCAAAGCGGTTCGACAGGCCGGTCAACGAGGGCCAGGGGGAGCGCCTGAATCCCGGCTCCGAGGTGCCGCGGCGAGCGGGCTGCTGACGGCGGCGGCCTTCCTCGCCGTGCTGCTGTCGCAAGCCACGGCGGCGCGAGCCCAGGCGCCAGCGAACCCATGCCCGAAAGAGCTGATGCACGGACAGAAGTTGATCCCTGTCCCGGTGATCGGCGCAACCGACGGCAGGCTGCGCGGCACGATCCGGCTGAGCGACGAGCAGGCGTGGATTCCGACGCGATTGCCGATTTCGTCCACCAATTTAGCGCCTAGCGATCAAAGCCAGTCGGAATGCGCCCCGCAATACATTCGGGTTTTCCGCGAGCTGGGCGCTGCCCCGACGATGGCTTCGGTGCCTTCAGGGCCGTTCTCGAAAGGGGCCTATGCCCTGCCGCGACCCGGGCCGACGCTGCGCGCGCGGGTCGGCGACCTGGTGCAGCTCACTTTGATCAACCAGGTCAACCCGGCGAATTTCGGCGATACCATAGACCGCGGCGAGACCGGAAAGAATGGCGGCTGCGACGAAAGCAGCGCCTACCCGCGGAACACAGGCGACCGCTACCCGGACTGCTTCCACGGGTCCAGCACCGGCAACATTCATTTTCACGGCACGCACACGAACATGAACACGACCGGCGATAACGTCTTCATCGAGGTGCGCCCGTCGCTGCGCGTCAACGGCAAGCCCATCGTCACCCCCGAGAGCGTCGAAAAGCCATTCGGCGAGTTCTTCAAGCAGTGCGAGGCCGAGCTCAGCCTCAACCAGTTGCGGCAATGGCCGAAGACCTGGGACGATCTGCCGAGCGCCTGGACAGACGAGCAGAAATGGCTGCTCAAGCTCTACGACGCCCAGCTCGAACAGAACTATGGCAGCGTCGCGAAAAAGCTCTGGCCGGTTGACGCGAGACAACTGCAACAGGGCGCATGGCCGCAGTATTACGTCGGCGCTTTCCCCTACTGCTTCCGCCTGCCGCAGTACACGGCGACGGTCTTCCCACCGCCCGTAAACCATGCGGCGCACCAGGGCGCCGGCACCGCCGAAGACCCGGACAGCTCGCGCGTCCTGATGATGGGCCAGGCACCGGGGACGCACTGGTATCACGCCCACAAGCACGGCTCGACCGCCATCAACGTCGCCAACGGCATGACGGGCGCCTTCATCATCGAAGGCCAATATGACGATGACCTGAACACCTTTTATGGCGACGGCTGGACGCGCACGCAGCCGGTGATGGTGATTAACCAGCTCGGCACCTCTCCCAACTTGATGCGCAAGGCCAATCCGAATGGGCCGAACCCTGGCCAACAAGACAAGGGGCCGGACCTCTCCGTCAATGGCCAGTACTGGCCGGTGATCCACATGCGGCCCGGCGAGGTGCAGATGTGGCGCTTCGTCAACACCTCCGGGCGCGCCGGCACCTATTTCCTCGGCCCGCCGGCGAACTTCCAGTGGAAGCAACTGGCGCAAGACGGCGTCCAGTTCAACGACACGAACTACGCCGACAGCACCAATCTCAACCGCCAGTTTTTGCTGGCGGCGGGCAACCGCGCAGACCTGCTGGTCAAGGCCCCGAGCGGCGGCTGCGCCAAGCCCGGCGACTGCCCGGTCAAAGTCCAGATTGAGGTGGACCCGCAAGACCTTAGCACAGCGCAGCCGCTGACGCTGCTATCGGTCGTCCTCACAGGCTCGGCGGTCGATCCCAAGTCGAACGGCGCAAAGTTCATCCCGCATGCGCCAACCTTCCCGCTGTTCCTCGCCGACATCCCGGCGAGTGAAGTGAAAGGCACCAAGACGATTCTCTTCGCTTCGACGCCGCCCATGCAGTCGGCGCACACCATCGACGGGCGGAAGTTCGATGGCGAAGTCGGGGCAGTCACCTTGCTGAACCAGACAGAGGAATGGAAGGTGGTGAACGCGACCTACGGGCCGCCGATCTCGCACCCTTTCCACATCCACATCAACCCCTTCCAGGTGGTTGAAGTGTTCGACCCCAACCAGCTGCTGATCGATCCAAAGACCGGCAAGCCGCCGATTGATCCAAGCACAGGCAAGCCGTACATCGATCCGCAGACCAACAAGCAGGCGGTCAAGTACGCCTTCCACGCGACCAACCTGGCGCCGGGGCAGTGCTACCTCGACCCCAACAATCCCGAATCCTGGAAGCCATGCGGGCCGCCGCTGCCGCAGACCAACATGATCTGGTGGGACACGTTCCCGATCCCTTCGGGGTACGCGCCGACGACCGACGCCGCCGGCAATAATCCCCTGATGAACAGTCAGGGCCAGCCGGTGCAGGTGCCCGGCTACTTCAAGATGCGCAGCCGCTTCGTTGATTACATAGGCTACTACGTGCTGCATTGCCACATCCTGGCGCACGAAGACCGCGGCATGATGACGGTCGTTGAAGTGGCCCCGGCGCGGTCGCCCTACTCGCATCACTAGCGTAGCTGAGTGGCGCAAGGCGGTTAGCTTGCGCGAGGCTCTGCGCAAGCTAACCGCCTTGCGCCACAGAGAAGGGCTTATGTCGAATCAGCGGCGAAGAAGATGGATGGTCATCAGTTCAGTTCTGCTCGCGGTTGCGCCGAAATGCCCCTTCTGTCTGATGGCATTCTTCGGCGCGGTCGGCAGCGCCGCCGTCACCGCGCCGTTCTATCGCGCCTGGCTGCCGCCGCTCACGGCCATCTGGCTCGGCCTGACAGTCGGCGTTCTGGCTTTACCGGGCGGCAGCGGTCGGCGATATGGCCCGGTGCTGCCGGGACTGCTGGGCGGCCTCGCGGTATTCGGCGGCAAGTTCGTTCTCGACAACCAGGCGCTGGTCTACGTCGGCATCGCTGCACTACTCGGGGCTGCTATCTGGCGCGCGTGGCAGCCAATACCCGCGGCACATGAAGGTTGTGCGCCATGCGAACGACCGCCACTCGGGCGCGATGGCGAGCCGCGGATGAGCCCGCTCATCCAAGCGCCGACCCGCGACGGTCACTAAGGCAAAGGAAAAAGGATTATGGTGGACAAGGCACAGACGACTCGCTACGAACAGGTCAAGCAGATACTCGATGCGGCCGCCGGCCAGAGCACGGCGGATTATGACGGGCAGGGCCACTTCTGGCATCTGCCGCTATCACAATTCCTGAATGTTGAGGTCTACGGCGTGCGCATGATCGCGCCCCCCGAGCCGGCCGTCCATTCGTGCTGTCATCATGACGAGGCGACCGGCGAGACGGCGACGAATCGCAGCGCGCGGTCGGGCCTCATCAAAGGGCTGCGCGGCCAGCTACCTTTTGATGGCTCGCAGTTCCCGCCGCTGCCCTGGGGCGGCCAGGCGGTCGCCGTCGCCGACATCAACTTCATCGCCGACTGGATCGATGATGGCTGCCCGGCTGCCGACCACCTGACTTCCTTCGACCTCAAAGGCGAGGCCACCGAGCCCGAGCTGGTGAAGATCGAGGCGGCCAACGTCGAGCCGGCGGCGCACCGCTTCGAGGTCTACGAAGGCGCGCCGAACGAATACCCTTACCGCTACGGCGAGCTGAAACAGCGCATGAACCTCGACTGCATGTCGGACACGCAGCACGAGAAATTGCGCTGGGCCTTCCGCCAGCTCTACCGCCTCAACAAGTGGCCGGAGGATCGGCGCAGCTATAACAACATGGCTTTGATTCATCAGAATCACTGCCAGCATGGGTGGGAGCGCTTCTTGCCCTGGCACCGCGTCTACCTCTACGAGTTCGAGCAGGCGCTTCAAGATGTCTGCCCCGGCGTCACCCTTCCTTACTGGGACTGGACCATGGCGATGTACTCGCCGCACTCGCCCGAAACCGGCTCGGTCATCCCGCCCTCCTTCAAGGCCTACCTGACCACGGCGTCGATCACTTACCTGACCGAGGTCGCCATACCGAGCATCGACAAGGCGGACGGCGAAAAGCTACAGCAGCAGATGGTTGACAAGCAGAAGGTTTACACTTCTCCGACCGCCTTCTTCGCGGCGGTCGTAGAGATCACGAAGAACGAGGATTACACTCAGGGCGAGTACCGCAACCGCTTCATCGACGCGCTGCTGGCGGCAAACTCCTTGTGGTATCCGCTGCGTTACCCTGGGGAGTACTTCGACCCGAATACCAAAAAGCCGGTGCCGGTCAACCGCTCGATCTTTCACTACCACTACCCGACGCCGGAGGACATGGCGCAGATTCTCAGCCTGCGGACCTTCCGCGACTTCGGCGGCGGCAGCTACTACGACGACTCGTTCGGCTTTCTCGATCAGAACCCGCACAACACCATGCACATCTGGACGGGCGGCCAGAACCCGCTCGTGGATGGCCCCAAGCCCGAGGCCGGCCCCAAGGGGGCTAGCCCCAAGATGGTGACGCTGCGCCAGGCCGCCGGCGACCGTAACCGCGGCGTGCGGGTCACAGGCCGCCGCTTTCACTCGCGCAGCGACCTCTACAGTCAGCCCGAATTCGGTGACATGCTGAGCAACCTGACGGCCTCGTTTGACCCGGTCTTCTGGCCCATCCATTCCAACATCGACCGCACCTGGCACGAGTGGCAGGAGTTGAACCCGCACTCGCTGCCCAAAGACCTCGACGCGGTGCTGACGCCGTGGAGTTATACGATTGCCGACACGCTCGACATGGCGCGCTTCGGTTACGAATACGTCAAGTGCGCTTTCCTGGTGCCGGTGGGGCTGGAGACGCCCGTGGGCCGCTTCGTCTCGCAGCCGATCAATGTGCCCGAGGCGGTGCGCGGGACGTTGAATCAGGCGGAAGTTCGCCTGCATCGCGTCCCGCAGTTGCCGCGCTCTTGCTTCATCCGCGTCTTCCTGAACCTCGCGGACGCCGACGCCTCGACGCCCATTGATGATGAGCACTACGCCGGCTATCTGGCCATCTTCGGTCATGGCTCTTGCATCGGCGGGCCGGGCCATTGCGACCTGCCGCCGGGTCGGCCTCGGCAGTACGACCAGCGGCCGCGCCATCACAACACGCCGCGCAACCACCGCGTCAACGTCACCGCGGCGGCCAAGCGCCTGCTCGACCAGGGCGCGACGACTTTGCAGATCACGCTGGTAGTGATCGGCGCCGATTACCAGGAAGAGAAAGACTTGCTGCGGCTCGACGGCGTGTCGCTCGATTTTCTCGACTAATTCCGAGGAAGAAAAATCTATGCCTACGACCTACCGCATCCACCCTGGAGTCGGCGTCGCCCGACTCGGCAACAGCCCCGACGCCTTCTACATCGGGCCGGAGACGCCCGCCGCGATGCCCATCGCTTGCGACCAGCGGGGCAATCCCCGGCTGTCGCCCGATGGCGTGACCGAGCAGACCATCAAGAGCTTCAAAGACGGCGAAGGGCGCATCAAGCGTCAGGCGGCGCGCTTCCAGATATGGGCCTATGACGACGACCACCCGGAGGGCCATCCCCTCAAGCTCGGCGACCAGATCGAAGGCGGCGGCAACGCCGGCACGCTCATCGATATCCAGTGGCGCGTCTACCTGGCGAATAAGAAAGCCTCGTGGTATCAGTTCGAGCAGCTTGACGGCGAACATGGCTACGCCCCGGATCACCCGCTGCGTAACAGTGCCATCACTGACCCGAACGCCCGCCAGCAACTGATCATCGATCCCGGCCCGCGCACCGTCGATCATACGAATCAGCGCACGGCGCGCTTTAGCCGCGAAGGCTACGACATCTACGCGCCGACCTTCCCGCCGCCGCTGAAGCCCAACTCCATAGACACGCTCGGCGACCTGCTGACGGACGACACGGGGAGGCTGCTGGTGCTTGGCGGTCACGGCAACTCGGGCTCGTACCTGTATGACGACTTCGGGCAGCCGCGCATCGAAGACTACGCCAACAACGATGGCTGGTTCGACGACACCTCGGATGGCCCGGTCATGGCGCGGCTCGTCATGTTCTCGCCGCTGGTGCAGCGCATCCGTTACATCGATGTCGAATTCCCGGCCTGGGTCGTCGTCGCCTACCCGCGCTACGTGCCGGAGATTCTCGACATTGTGACGATGGACGATGTGATCGAAGACCTCGCCATCCGGCAGTTCGCGGCGCGCACAGACCTCTATGGGACGGCGGGGACCTTCAACGACCCGCCGCACATCCCGCCCACAGACGAAGGGGCGTTGATTCACTGGCGGGCCGGGCGCTTGCGCTGGAACCCTGAGCACAAGCCCTGGTTCTTCCGCGACATCTGGCGCATCCTCTACCGCCCGGACGAGTACAGCTACCTTTGTGACGTCCTGGGGCAGTCGAACTACCCGCACAACCAATCGACGCGCGGTTCCTTCGACCCGGAAAAGCTGGGGCTGCCGCCGATGGTTGACCGCCCGGCGGTCGTCGCTTGCGAGAAGAAATGTATTGAAGACCACCATTCGGGACAACTCTTCATTGACACGCTGACGGCGGCGCTGCTGCCGCTTGAGACGGCGGCGCCGCGCTCGGCGGCGAGCGCCGACAATCAGCCGTACCTGGTAGACGAGGCGCAAGTCGGCGAGCTGCGCGAGCTGCTGGCGGGCTTTGCCCGCGAGGTGGTTGGCGACGACGCCGGTGACGATTTCGACAGCTACCAGCGGCGCTGGCAGGCGGCGACCGGGGCGATGTGGAACACCACGGACGCCGAGAAGCTGGAGCGCGCCGTAGACCGTATCGCCGACGCCCGCGCGCCGCGCGGCGACGAATTCGGCGACCGCTTCCACCAGCTCATGCGCGACCACCTGCGGCGATATGTGACGGGCAGGCTCCTCGAAGACTGCCGCCGCCGCTGCATCGCCGCCAACACCTATGATCCTTATGGCCCATTGCGGCGCTACCTCTTCGACCTGCTGCGCGCGCCCGGCGAGGAGAATCAATTCGTCATCGGCGGCAGGCCGAGCAGCCGCGTCCACGACCTGCCGCGCATGCCGCTGCTCTGCGGCGACAACCCGATCTCGAACACGCTGGTGTCAAAGTTCCTGCGCCTCACCGACTACCAGTTTTATCTGCTGCGTCAATGGGCGCTCGGCTTGTTCTACAACGAGAAGCTCGAAGGCTGGGGCGACCCGGACCCCTGGCAGCCGTACGCCGATTGGGTGAACCGCACGGCGCGCGACCTCGACCGGGCGGTGCTGACCAACCTCCTTGGCGGCTCGTTCTGCCCCGGCGCCGAGCTCGGCTGGGTGATGCGCACCCCATCGATCTGGCGTGAGCCTTATCGCATCAATGCCGACCCGGCATTTTATAACTTCGGGCAGACGCCGGCGCAGGCGAGCGCCGCCGGCACGGTTGCCGACGGCGACTTTGCTTTCTATGCCGGCGACGATCTCAGCCTGGAGAACAATTTCCAGACAGGCTTACAGCCCGGCGACCTGACCAAGTATATGTCCGTCCCCTGGCAGGCCGACTTCAACGAATGCTCGACGCAGCCGATTGATATCACCTACGAAATGTGGAACGTGATCTATCCCGAAAGCGACAAAGACAAGCTGATGGAGCGCGAGCGCCGCGTCTGGGAGACGCTGTGGTGGCCGGCGCACCGCCCGCTCCAGTCGTGGGAGTTGCTGTCGGTCAGCGATGGCCAGCCGAACATCGCCTGGCGCGACTGGAGTCCGGGCGTGCCGCAGACCAACGCCGGCGACTTGAAGATGGTCACAGAGTGGTGGCGGCTGGGCTTCATTCGCCGCAACCCCTTCTTGCCTCCCGGTGACGTCAAACCGACGACGTTGCCGCCAGACCAGAAATACATCAGCACCGAACGCACGAAATACGACAAGAACGACTAAGGAGAAACTATGAGCGACAATCCATTCGTCGGCACCTGGACCTATCGCAGCTTACTCAACGACCCTGACATCAACACAGACTTCGATAGCCTCGAATTCGGGCGCGGCACGCTGGTCATCACCGCGCCGTCTTCGGACACGCTCGGCGGCACGATTGGCGGCAGCCTCGGTCCCGGTCAAGGGAACTGGTCGCTCGATCTGCACGGCTCGATTGGCTATGGCTCGCCGGGGCAGGTGCGCTTCCAGGGCAAAGGGCTGGTGCAGGGAGAAGAGTGGGTTTATGACTACATCGGCTGGCTCGTGCCGGTCTGGCCCAACAGCAACGACTCGCTTCAGACGGCGGCGATTGTCGGCTCGATAGTGCGCACCATCCCGCATTCGGGAGGCCAACCCGGAACCGTCGCCCCGGCAGGCGTCGTCGCGTCGTTCTACGCGGTGCGGGTGGACTAGACTTGTGGCGCAAGCTGTTAGCTTGCGCGAGACCTGACGCAAGCTGTTAGCTTGCGCCACATACTATGGAGCCTGCGTCTTTTGATGTGGCCATCGTTGGCGGCGGCCCCGCCGGTGCGGCGACGGCGCTGTCGCTGCGCGCCCACGCGCCATCGCTCTCTGTCGTCGTCATCGAAGCGTCGCGGTACGACACGCCGCGCATCGGCGAGACCTTGCCGCCTCTGGCGCAAACCATCCTTGAACACCTCGGCGTCTGGCAGCCATTCCGCGCCCAACCGCACCGCGAGGTGTATGGCACGGCGGCAGTGTGGGGCACGGCCAGGCCGCTCGACAACGACTTCATCTATACGCCGGCCAACGTCGGCTGGCATCTCGACCGCGCCGCCTTCGACCAGATGCTTGCGGGCGAGGCCGAGCGTTGCGGCGCGACGCTCATCCTCGGGGCCCGACTGCGCGACGCCGAACGCGTCGGCGACGAATGGCGGCTGGCGCTTTCGTCAGGCCGCCGGCTCGCGGCCCGATTCATTGTTGATGCCACCGGCGGCGTCGCCGCTTTCGCCCGTCGCTGCGGCGCACGTTTTGTTGACGCCGACCGACTCGTCGGCATCAGTCGCCTCTTTGATGGCGGCGGCGACGACCCGCGCGTTCTCGTCGAAGCCTTTGAGGATGGCTGGTGGTACACCGCCGGATTGCCTGGCGGGCGGCGCATCACTGCCTGCATGACCGACGCGGATATCGCCCGCCGCATGAGACTCAGCGATGCGGAGCGGTGGGGTCAGAAGCTCGCGACCATGCCGGCAGTCGGCGCGTTGTCGCGGGAGGGCAAGCCGTCTGGCCCGCTGGTCGTTCACTCCTCTGAGTCGCGCCGCCTTGAGCCGGCAGCGGGCGGCGACTGGCTGGCGGTCGGCGACGCCGCGTCGCGGTTCGACCCCCTCTCTTCTCAGGGCATCCTCAAGGCGCTGCGGTCCGGAATATTCGCCTCCTACGCAATCGGCGATTGGCTGACGCGAGGCGATGAGGCAGGCGTGCGCCGTTATCGCCGCTTCGTGCTCGCAGAGTTCAACAGCTACACCGAGACCCGCGCGAAATATTACCGCGAAGAACAGCGATGGCCCGCCAGCGAGTTCTGGCGTCGTCGGCATGCACTCGACGATCACGCGCCGCCGTAACCGGCTGCACAGCGAAGTCGGTTGTTGTGTGACTTAAGTCAACGCGCCGCCCGCGGCGTTCGCTTAAGCTTAAGGCTTGAAGGGTGAGTGCCGCACGATGGCAGACACGGCAATGACCGGCAGAGCAAAGATGAGCAGAATTTCACAGTGGGCTAGAGGAATAATTCGCAGTACGCAATGATTCTCCCGCGCCGCCGTTTCGCGCTTGCTGATTCTGCCGACGTTTACGGCTCCTCCCTTCGCCTGGCACTTCTATTGCAATAAGGACGGGTTGGCGGCGTCTGGGCATGCTCTCGCCCCGAGCAGCCTAATCGAGTACAACCCGGAAAGGAATTATTATGGCGTATAAACGTCTGTGGATAGCTTTGTGTGTGGTGGTCGTCGGCTCGTTCGCCGTGCTCGGCGGCGTCGGCACCCGATTGTTATCCAACGCGCCGCCTATCCCGGAGCGCGTCGTCACGACCGATGGTCGTATCCTGTTCGACAAAGAAACTATTCAAGACGGGCAGAACGTCTGGCAATCCATCGGCGGCCAGGAGACCGGCTCCATCTGGGGCCACGGCTCTTACGTCGCTCCCGACTGGACGGCGGATTATCTGCACCGCGAATTAAACTACACGCTCGACAAATGGGCCGCCGGCTACGGCCAGGCAAGCTTCGCGGCGCTTAATGCCGAGCAGCAGGCCGTGTTGAAAGCGCGCCTCGAAACTGTGTTTCGCACGAATACCTACGACGCCGCGACCGGCACCTTGACGATTGATCCGGCGCGCGCTGAGGCGTTCGACTCGCTCTCGAAGTATTACGCCGATGTGTTCGCCAATGGTCGCAGCGAATATGCGATCCCGCGCGACGCCTTGACCGACCAGACCAAGCAGCGGCAGATGGCGTCGTTCTTCTGGTGGACGGCGTGGGCGGCGTCAACCAACCGCCCCAATGATTCTGTCAGCTACACCAACAACTGGCCGCACGAGCCGCTGATCAATAACCACCCGACGACGAGCGCCACGGTCTGGAGCATTATCAGCTTCATCCTTTTGCTGGCAGGCATCGGCGCTCTGGTCTGGTATTACAGCACGCGTGAGCGCGAAGCCCCACCCAAGGACGTGCCGAACAACGATCCGCTGCTTGGCTTCCAGCCAACGCCGTCGCAGCGCGCGACGATCAAATACTTCATCGTCGTCACAGCGTTGATCGTCGTGCAGATTTTGCTCGGCGCCGTCACGGCGCATTACGGCGTCGAAGGCGACGGTTTCTATGGCATCCCGAGCGCGCTTGAAGTCGTCCCTCTGGTGCTGATCGGGCGCGAGGCGTGGGACAACATCAAGCTGTCGCGGACGAAAGAATGGGTAGCGAATTATCGCTGGCCGATCAACTTCTTCGTCGCCGTGGCATTCTGGAATCTGGTCGGCGCCGGCTTGTTCGGCTTCCTGATCAACCCGCCGGTGGCGCTCTATTACATGCAGGGCTTGAACACGACGCCGGTTCATGGACACACCGCGCTGTTCGGCGTCTACGGCATGCTCGGCATCGGCTTGATGCTGTTCGTGCTGCGGGCGCTGAAGCCGGGCCGGGCGTGGAAGGAGTGGCCGTTGAAGTGGGCGTTCTGGACGATCAACATCGGCCTGACGATGATGGTCGTCTTGAGCCTGCTGCCCATCGGCTTGATGCAGACCTGGGCTTCGGTCGAGCACGGCACGTGGTACGCGCGCTCGGCGGAGTTCTTGCAGACCGGCTTGCTTGAAAAGCTGCGCTGGCTGCGCGGGCCGGGCGATGCGCTGTTTGCCATCGGCGCGTTGCTGCTCGGCTGGTTCGTCATCAACCTGTTCACGGGCCGCTCGTTTGATAAGCCGAGCGAAGTCGAATCGCGCGACACCCGGCGACAGCCGCGAATCAAGGCGAGCGAAGCTTACTCAGGCGACTAAGAGCGGCAATGAAGTTTGCCGTACACGCCAAAGCGGCTGGCTCGTCGTGAGCCAGCCGCTTTCATTTTATGGCGCTGCGTTGTTGACCGCATGAGAATCTGCCGGTAAGGTGTAGCGGTTGTTCTGGCGGGCAAAAATACCTCAGGAGCGATTCGATGATAAAACTGAATGAGCGGTATCGGGTGGGGTTGATCGTAGTTGTCGTTTGCTTGTCTCTTTCGGGCGCCAGCTTTCACACGGCGGCGCAACAATCGCAGTCCAAGTGTCCGACGACTAAAATGGTCTGCCCCGATCTGGTTAAAGTCGGAGAGAAACTCACCTTCACGGCCAATGTTCAGGGCGGCGATCAGAATGTGACGCCGACCTACAACTGGACAGTCTCGGCAGGCGCGATCAGTTCGGGCCAGGGCACCTCCACCATCACCGTTGACACGAAAGGGGTGGCCGCCGACACCAGCGTCACGGCGACGGTCGAGTTGGGCGGTTACGACCGCGAATGCGGCTACGGCTCGACGGTTGCAAGTTGCACATCGTCTGTCGAGAAGTAGGCTGAAGAGAATTAGCCACAAAGACACCAAGGCACAAAGGAGCACAAAGAAGATTGTGATTCTTCGTGTCTTTGTGCCTTGGTGGCCTGTCTGTTTTTCAACTCATCACACTTCCTGGACGGCCTGCACCAGGCGGGTCAGCGACGACTTGGCGTCGCCATAGAGCATGCCGGTGTTCGGCTTGAAGAAGAGCGGGTTTTCGATGCCGGCAAAGCCTTTGCCTTTGCCGCGCTTCAAGACGATTACCGACTGCGCGCGGTCAACTTCTAAAATCGGCATGCCGGCAATCGGGCTTTGCGGATTGTCGCGGGCATCAGGATTGACGACATCGTTGGCGCCGATGACGACCGCGACATCGGTCGAGGGGAACTCAGGGTTAATCTGCTCCAGCTCGTACAACTGCGAATAGGGCACGTTGGATTCGGCCAGCAACACATTCATGTGACCGGGCATGCGGCCTGCCACAGGGTGAATCGCATACTTGACGCTGACGCCGCGCTTTTCGAGCAGGTCGCCCAGCTCGCGGACGGCATGCTGTGCCTGCGCCGTCGCCATGCCATATCCCGGCGCGAAGACCACCTGGCGGGCATACGCTAATTGCACGGCGACGTCTTCGGGAGAAACCTCGCGCATCACGCCTTCGGCCTGCACCGCCTGAACCGCCGAGTCCGAGCCGAAAGCGCCGAACAGCACATTCGTCACCGAGCGGTTCATCGCCCGGCACATCAGGATTGATAGAATGAATCCCGAAAAGCCGTCGAGCGTGCCGGCGATGATCAACACATTATTCGATATCGCAAAGCCTGTGGCTGCCGCCGCCAATCCCGCATACGAGTTCATCAGCGACATCACCACCGGCATGTCCGCCGCGCCAATCGGCAGCACCAGCAGAACGCCGAAGGCGAACGCCAGGCCGACCATCGTGTAAAACGCCACGCCGGTCGAGGGCACAAACAAGAGGTAAACGAACAGCCCGATCATCACGACAAACAACGTGATGTTAAAAATGTTCTGTCCCTTGTAGGTGATAGGCGTGCCGCGAATCAAGTCTTGCAGCTTGATGAAAGCCATCAGGCTGCCGGTCACCGTCAGGCTGCCGAGCATGACTTCGAGGCCGAGCGCGGTCATCTTAAAGGTGCCGAGCGCCTCGCCATGCCGCGCGTATTCCGAGATGCCGACCAGCGATGCGGCGAGCGCCCCGAACGCATGCGAGAGCGCCGTTCGTTGCGGCATCGCCGTCATCGGCATCCAGATAGACATCGCCGCGCCGATCAGCGAGCCGATGATGATGCCGGCAATGATCCACTCGAAGCGCACGATCTCGTGGCGCACCAGTGTGCCGACGATGGCCGTGAGCATGCCAATCGCCGCGAGGTTCATGCCGCGCCGCGCCGTGTCGGGGTGGCTCAGGCTCTTGAGGCCGAAGATGAATAAGATGGAGGCTAGCAGGTAAGTGATCTCGCTGAAGTAGCTCATCCGCGTCGCTTCGTCTCCTTTTCGGCGGTGTCTGTATCGGCGGGCTTCTTACGGAACATGCGCAGCATGCGGTCGGTGATCATAAAGCCGCCGACGACGTTGGTCATCGCGGCAACGACGGCGAGAAAGCCGAGGATCGTGCTCGTCCGGTTATAACCGCTGCCGGCAGTGACCAGCGCGCCAACCACCGAGATGGCCGAGATGGCGTTGGTCGCAGACATCAGCGGCGTATGCAGCAGCGGCGGCACGCGCGAGATGACTTGATAGCCGAGAAACGCCGCCAGCGCGAAGACGTAGAGCGCGCCAATGAACATCTCGGGGCTCATAAAAGAACCGCCGTCCGTAGACGGCGCTTCGGCCAGCGCGAGGATGAGTGCCAAAGGCTCAAGCATTAGACCCCTCTCTGTAATTCAGTTCACACCTGCACAAGCTTCATAAACTACTTCCCGGCGAGCGCAGCGGCGACGCGGGCGTTGACGGCGCGGCCCTCGTGCGCGACACAGGACGCGGCAACGATGTCATCGCTCATATCCATGTTCAAAGCGCCGTCTTTGATCATCAAGCTCAGGAACGATGTCAGGTTGCGCGAATACAACTGGCTGGCATGCACGGCGACGGTCGCCGCCAGGTTTAAGGGCGCAAGAATCTGGACGCCGTCCTTGATTACATCTTCGCCGGCGCGAGTCGCCGCGCAGTTGCCGCCCGTCGAAGCCGCCAGATCAACGATCACCGAACCGCGCTTCATCCCGGCCACCGCTTCGTCGGTCACCAGCAAAGGCGCGCGGCGGCCCGGCACTTGCGCCGAAGTGACGATGACGTCCGCCGTGCGCGCCGCTTTGGCAATCAGGGCGCGCGCCCGCTCCATCGCTTCTTCGGTAATCTCTTTCGCGTAGCCTCCGGCATCTTCGGTCTGCAAGCCGCTCAAGTCCAGCTCAAGAAAGCTCGCGCCTAATGACTTCACCGCTTCGCCCGCCGCGGCGCGAATGTCGAAGCCTTCGACGACCGCGCCTAGCCGCCGCGCCGTCGCGATGGCTTGCAAGCCGGCGACGCCCGCGCCCAACACCAGGACGCGCGCCGGCGGCACCGTGCCCGCTGCCGTCGTCAGCATCGGGAACATGCGCGGCAAGCGCTCGGCTGCCATCAACACCGATTTGTAGCCGACGACCGTCGCCATCGAAGAGAGCGCGTCCATCGCCTGTGCCCGCGTCGTTCGCGGCACCAGCTCCATCGCGAAGGCCGAAAGCTGGCGCTCGACAAACGGGCGCATCGCTTGCGGCTCATCGAGCGGGCGCAGAAAGCCGATGACTACCGCCCCCGGTTTCAATTGATCGATCACTTCGACGGATGGCGCGTTGACCGTGGCCAGCACGTCGGCAGCGCCGAGCAGCGCGGCGCGATCCGCCGACACGTCGGCCCCGGCGGCCGTGTAACTTTCATCGCTTGCGCCGGCATCGCGGCCTGAGCCGCTTTCGACGGCGACCCGCACGTTTGCGGCGACGAGTTTCTTGACCGACTCAGGCACGAGCGCGACGCGCGACTCGCTCGCCTGCGATTCTTTGACGACGACGACCTGCATTCAGGCTCCTTCGGCAGCGAACGATTCAGACAGAGACCCGCGCGCCGCTTGCCGGATCACCAGCGGCGGCGATATCTGTTGCTGCATTGTATCAGGAAGCGGCTTGACGTCTAACCCGCGTGGAATACCATCCCATTGATTCGCACGTCGCCTGGCTCGCCCTGGCGGCCGGCGGCTAGAGCGGGCACCCCCTGGCGGCGTATCTCCGAGTCGGTTTTGTTGCTACCGGCGTGGCCCGGCGCTTACGCGCCGTGTGCCTTGCCGGGCGGCACATAGTTGATGTAGGTGTTGAGCAAGCGAATCTCTTCGGCTTTCTCGTCGGCGTCCACCTTGAGCAAATCGCGCAACGAGACCAGGCCGACGAAGCGCTGCCCTTCCAGCACAGGCAGGTGGCGGCAGCGCGCCGTCTGCATCTTCGAGATCGCCGATTCGTAGCTTTCGTCCGGGCTGGCGATGGTCAGGTTGGTGGTCATCACCTCGCCGACGCGGACATTTTGCGGGTCGCGGCCTTCGGCGACAACGCGCCGCATCAGGTCGCGCTCCGAAAACAGGCCGGCGATGCGCTCGCCCTCAACCACCGTCACCGCGCCGATGTTGCGTTCAGCCATGTAGCGCGCTGCGGCATAGGCGGTGTCGTCAACCGATATGCAGAAGAGGTCACGATCCGAGTCCTTGACTATCGAGCCGAGATTTTTCATAGTCCCTCCTCGTCGCCTGTTGGGCAGGCGGTTCCGCTAGGGTCTGGATAATTTGAACGGCCAACGCACCGCCTCGGGCGAGGAAAGGTGATCGTGCGTTAGTCGTCCACTCAGCGATGAAGGCCCGCGCTGACGACGACTGCTTAGGTCACAAACTGCACGTCTTTGCAGCTGGCCTGAGTCTACCCGCGCCGCGTTTTTATTGTCAACGGACCGCTGTGCTAGAACAGGGCCTATTCATTCTCGAATAACCATCGGATATAAACCGCCAAGACGCCAAGATCGCCAAGAAAAGCTCGGCGTTCTCTTGGCGTCCTTGGCGTCTTGGCGGTTCAAGTCCGGAGAATAAATAGACCCTGTGTGCTAGAATCGTTGCGTGAACCGCGAACGCATCAAGCAACTGCTGGAAGAGACGCGCGACGGGCGCGTGTCCATAGACGAAGCGACCGAGCAACTCGCCCACCTGCCTTACGAAGACCTGGAATTCGCCCGCATCGATCATCACCGCGCCCTGCGGCACGGCTTCCCCGAAGTCATTCTCGGCCAGGGCAAGACCGTCGAGCAGATCACCCGCATCGCCGAGCGCATTCTCGCTTACCACGCCAACCTGCTGGTCTCGCGCACCACGGAAGAGGTCTTTCAGGCCATCCTGAAGCTCGCGCCCGAAGCGGAGTTTCACCACGAGGCGCGCATGGTGTCGGTCTTGCGCGACCGCACAGAGCGCGGCGCGGGCGTGATTGCGGTGATCTCTGCCGGCACCTCGGACATCCCTGTGGCCGAAGAGGCGGCGGTGACGGCGACGGCAATGGGCAATCGCGTGGCGCGCGTCTATGACGTCGGCGTTGCGGGGATTCATCGGCTGTTCGGAGCGCGCGCCGAGTTTGAAGCGGCGCGGGTCATCATCGTTGTCGCCGGTATGGAGGGCGCCTTGCCGTCGGTAGTTGGTGGATTAGTCAGCGTGCCGGTGATCGCTGTGCCGACAAGCATCGGCTATGGCGCGTCTTTTAACGGGCTGGCGGCGCTGCTCGGCATGCTCAACTCATGCGCCTCGAACGTCACGGTCGTCAACATCGATAACGGCTTCGGAGCCGGCTACGTCGCCAGCCTGATTAACCGCAAAGGCCAGGAGTCAGGAGTCAGGGGTCAGGAGTCAGAATAAAAGCGGCGGCGCGAACAGTGTACGCACCGACGGCTTCCTCTTCCCTTCTGTCTTCTGACTTCTGACTCCTGACTTCTTACCGAGAGAGCTTCGCCTTGACCAGCTCGCTCAGGGCTTTGCCGTCAACGGTCTTGCCTTCCAGGCGCGGGCGCACACCCTTCATCACCGCGCCCATGTCTTTCATCGAAGCCGCGCCAAGCTCGGCGATGGTGTCGTCAACGGCTTCGGCCATCTCTTCTTCGCTGGCCGAAGCCGGCAGATAGGTTTGAATCAGCCGCGCTTCGCTCTCTTCTTTGTCGGCCAGATCCGTGCGGCCGGCGGCGCGATACTGCTCTGCCGCGTCGCGCCGCTGCTTGAGCAAGGTGTTCAGCACGCGCCCGGCTTCGGTGTCGTCCACGGCGCCCGGCAGCTCGGTTTCGCGCAAGGTCAGCGCCGTTTTCATCATGCGCAGGGCGCTCAGGCGCTCGGCCTCTTTCGCCTTCATGGCGGCGGTGATGTCGCGGTTGATCTGTTCTACGATTGCCATATCCAGTCCTCTTATCGTTTTCGGTTGCGGCGTCGAGCCCGACTAGCGGCGGCGCCCGTTGTCGTCGCGCTGCCGGTCATCGCTCTCATGCTCCAGCTTGTAGAAGTCTAACATCACGTCGGCGCGGCCCTTCATATCGCGCTCCAGGCGATTGAGCGCGACGCGCACAACATCGCGGTGGTGGACGCGGCGTCGGCTCGGGATGTTTGAAATCTGTAGCCAGAGCTTATGCACCAGGGCAACGTCTTCGTCCGTCAGCGGCGGCGCATGCGCGCCCAGCTCGACGACGTGCTCGTCGCCGCTCGGCTCGATGATCTTGAACAGCACGCGGCGGCGCGGCGCCTGGCCGAGCTTCTCCCACGAGCGGCCCAGCTCGCGCGCCTGTTCCTGCATCGTCACCCGCGCCGAGGTGCCGGCGACGATCTCTGCCGAGTCGAGCTGATAGGCGGTCTGCACCACCGCGTCATAGATGTTCGTCGCCGGCACGATCAGCAAGTCAACCGGCTTGCCATGTTTTTCCGCGAGCGCCACGACGCGCGTGAAAAGCTTCTGCTCGTACTCGTCAAACAAGGTCTCGTCCGCCGGCTCGCCGCTGGTGTCGCCCGAAACCAGCCGCATCGTCATCACGACAATGTCTTGCTCTTCGGTGTTCGTTTCGGTCAGCGCCTGCTCAAGGTGCGACAGGGTGTTGAAATCGCGCACCGCCACCAGCACGTTGCCGGGCCGTACGCCGACCGACTGTTCGCTCACCGCCTCGCTGTGCTGCAACTGGAAGCGGTCGAGCTTCGCCAGCGTCAGGTCGAGCTTGCGGCGGTTGATGCGCTCGGAGATCGTGAAGGTGATAAAAAAAGCCAGCGTGAAAACGATGCCCGAAATCGTCGCCACCTTTTTGGTCAGCAGGTTGGTCATCGCAATCGACAGCAGCATCAGGGCGATGATGATCAGCCCCATCGGTATCTCTGTCTTGCCGATTCTTAGATTGACCGGCACCTTCCATTCGCGCCCCTTTGGGCGCGTGAAGCGCAGTAACAATGTCGCTACGGCGTTGAACGAAAAGCTCCAGATCACGCCGAACGCGTACGCCTCGCCGAGCAGGAAAACGTCGCCGCGCGAGCCGATGATGGTGATGATTTGCAGCACGGCGATGATCGTGACGATGCGGTAAGTGGTGCCGTACTTTTTGTGCGGGGCGCGGAACCAGTCGGTCAGCACGCCGTCTTCCGAGATGCGATTCAAGACGCCGTTCGAACCGATGATCGCCGTGTTGACCGCCCCCGACAACATCAAGAAACCGACGACCACGACGAACGCCTGGAAGATCAGCTTCAGATAGGTCGGCCCGACAAAGCTCATGGCCAGGCCGGAAATCAAGTTGTCGAAAACCTGCGGGCGCACCTCGTCGGGAATGATCGCCACCGCAAAGAAGCTGACCAGCGAAGTGAATAGCAGCGAGTAGATGAAGATGACCAGCGCCGCGAGCTTGAGGTTATGCAGCTTCGGATGTTCCAGCTCGCGGTTGACCTGCGCCAGGGTCTCCTGGCCGCTCATGGCCAGCACCGAATGGCCGAAGGCAACGAGGATGCCGAGCAATCCAATCAATGTCGGCGCGCTCGCGGCGATGCGGAAGCGGTCGCCGTCCGAGACGAACCAGCGCAAGGATTCAATCCAGCCGAGCGCATGCTCGGGCGCGCCGGCATAACTCAAAGTGTCGCGCGACGGCAATGGCACGCTTTGGCCGCCACGCTCCAGCAGCGTGAAGACGCTCCAGCCGATCATGATGATGACCATGACGGTGGTGATGTACATGATGCGCAGCGCGTCGTCCGACGATTCGTGAATGCCCTTGATGTTGCGCCACCAGAAGTAGGCCGTCACCAGCACCGCCATCGCCGCCGCCAGCAGGTTCTTCTCGGCGTCCGGCGGCTGCCACGGGTGGCCGAAGTAGGTGAGCGTTTGCGCCACCAATCCGACGATGTACTGGCCGGCGGCAACGCCCGATATCGGCCCGGTCAGGATGAAGTCGAAGAGCAGCGCCGACACCGAAACCTTCGCCATCGTCCCGCCCATGGCTTCTTTGACGACACGATAGACGCCGCCGCGCGTGAACATCGTTGACGATTCGATGTAGAGCGCCGAGACCGCCGCGCTCAACAGCATGACGCCGAGGATGAGCCACGGGGCCGACTTGCCGACCGCCTTTTCGGCGATGCCGCCGACATAGAAAGCCGACGAGCCGAGATCGTTCAAGACAATGGCTGCTGCCCGCCAGAACGAAATGAATGACAGCATCACCGTCGTCGCCACGACGACTTTCACGCGGCCCGATGATTTTGTAAGGTTCATAACCAATCAACCGAAAGCCTTCCGGGCACTCCTGGTGAGAAGGCAAAAGGCGCTTATCCGGGGTCAGCCGCGCTCGCGGTTGCGGGAATCGATTGCGCGGGCGTCCTGACTAATCATACAAAGCCCTTCAAGCGAGTGCTAGTCACGCGCTGGCGTCTGGCCGGACGCGCACTCGCCCACCAGCCTGACACCGCTCTCGCAAAGCGTCGGCGCAGCGAGTAGCCACAAACCGCGACAGGCATGCTATTTCTCCAATTGCGAATTCGGAACCAGAAATGGAGGTGACGGCGGGCCTCTTCATATCGGCAAGTCCCTTGTGCAAGTGGATAGCATACGCCGGCCCGCGCGCTTGTCAAGCCGGGCAAGCGCGACGGCGCGGCGAGCCTCTATGTTAGGATAAGAAGCGCTTGCGAACACGGCAGCGGCAAACGGCGCTGCGGCTCCTGCGACAACGAGCGCAATCAACCGCACAGGGATGTTATGAACCCAATCTGGACGCACCTCATCAACGACGCGACGCGGCAGATCAAGCGTGTCTGCACGCACTGTCGCAGGGCCGGCAAGTACGCGAAGAAGCGTGCCGGCCAGTTCTATAAATGCCGGTACTGCGGCCACCGCTTTCAGGAAAAGAAGAAATAAGCCGGCGGGAATGATCTCTCGTGCGGCTGTCAATTTAGCCGGCGCGATATGCTATATTCAAGCCGACGACCCGGGCAGCGCCGGACTTCTCGGCACGGTGGTGAGCTTCGAGAAATCTCGCCTGTCTGCCTGAAACCACGGACGACCGATTGATGGCCAACGCTCATGCTCGTTGAAAAAATCACCAGCCGACAAAACCCACTGGTCAAACGCTTTCGCCGGGTGCGCGCCGGCAGCGAGCACCATCACATTTTTCTCGAAGGCGTCCGCCTGATCGAAGACGCCGTCGAGGCCGGGGCGCATTTCGAGACCATCGCCTTCACCTCATCGCTTGAGACCGGCGAGCGCGGCTTGCGGCTGCTCGACGAGCTGCAAAAGATTCCCTGCCGCGGCGCACACGTGCCGCCGCAGGTGATGCAGGCCATCGCCGACACCGAATCGCCGCAAGGCGTCGCGGCCATTGTCAGCCGTCCGTTTTACGAGCTTGCCGAATTGTTCGCCGCGCGCCCGACGCTCGTCGTCATCGCCGACGGCCTGCAAGACCCCGGCAATCTCGGCACCATCATTCGCACAGCGGAATCGGCCGCAGCCGACTGCCTGGTGACGACGCGGGACACGGTTGATCCGTTCAATCAGAAAGCCCTGCGCGCTTCGATGGGCTCGGCCCTGCGCCTGCCGATTGTCACCGACGTCGCCCGCGCCGACATCGCGCAGCTCTGCCGCTCGCATCAGGTCGCGCTGGTCGGCACGCGCACGTCGCCGGCGCGCATGGCGGTGATGATCGAAGACGCGGCGCGCGCTGAAAAGACTCACGCCTACACCGACGCCGATCTCACCGTGCCGCTCGCCTTCATCCTTGGCCGCGAAGCCACGGGCCTCGACGAAGAGGTGGTAGCCGACGCCGACCAGTTCGTCTTCATCCCCATGAGCCCGCGCATCGAATCGCTCAATGTTTCGGCGGCGGCGGCCATCCTTCTGTACGAAGCGGCGCGCCAGCGTCAATTCCTCAACATGAAATGACCGCGCGGCGCAGGCCAAGGATTTGCTTCCCTTTGGGTTCGCCTGCCGCTTATAATTTTTGTTGAACGCCCCGGAACGAACAAAGATAAAAATGACACGCACATCTACCCGCATCTCTACGTACCTCGAAAGCGAAATCGCGCGCGGCGCTTTTCCCGGCGCGCAATATGTCATCGGCGAAGCCGGCCACATCGTCTTTGAAGCGGCGCTTGGCCATGCGGTCGTCGAGCCTGAGCGCATCGCTGCGACGCTCGATACGATTTACGATCTCGCGTCATTGACCAAGCCGCTGGTCACGGCGCTGCTGGCCGTCATCCTTGACGAACGCGGCCTCTGGGACCTGCGCGCGCCTGCCGCCGATTACCTGAGCGAGCTGCGGCAGTGCAAGCGCCGGGTGACGCTGACCGAGCTGCTGACGCACACATCGGGGCTGCCGAACTGGCGACCGCTCTACCTTGAGACCGCGCAGCCGGCGGCGGTGCCGGCTTATATTGCCGGCCTGATCGATGAGGTCTCGGGCGCCACGATGCTGCCGGTGGTCTACAGCGATTTGAACTACATTCTGCTCGGCGCCGCCCTGGAGCGCATCACCGGCATGAAGCTCGACCGCCTGGCGCGGCAAGAGATCATTGAGCCGCTGGCGCTGACGCGCACGGCTTTCAATCCGCCGCCTGAGTGGAAGCGCGAGATCGCCGCGACCGAGCTTGGTCAGTCATTCGAGCATGCCAACGCCGCTTGCGACGCCGAGAACCGCGGACGCGCAGACGCGGAAAAAGACGACGCGGGGACGGGGGGACGCGGCGACGCGGAGAAAGAAGAAGCCAACGACCAGCGGACGATAATCCCCGCGTCGCCGCGTCCCCCCGTCCCCGCGTCGCCCATTCGCGTCCCCGCGTCTTATCTGTGGCGCGAAGGCGTCATCTGGGGCGAGGTTCATGATGGTAATGCGCATTACTTCGGCGGCGTTGCCGGGCACGCGGGCTTATTCTCGACGGCGCGCGAAGTCTTTCAGATTGCCAGTCAATCGCTGCGCGGCAGCCGTCTGGTGAGCGAGCGCGGCCTCAACTGGCTGACAGAGAATTTGACACCCGGACGCCTGACGGCGCGTTCAATCGGATGGGTGCTGGCGGCGACGGCGGACTGTTCGGCGGGCGCCGCCCTGCCGCCGACCGCTATCGGCCATAATGGATTTACCGGCACGAGCGTCTGGATGGACGCCGAGGCGCAGCGCGTCTTCGTCCTGTTGACCAACCGCGTTCATCCGCACATCGGGCCGATTGATATGAAAGGCGTGCGCCAGCGCTTCAACACGCTCGCCGTTGAAGCGCTGGGCTAGTGTCTAGTTCCTGGTTGGTAGTACCCAGCCGCACGGCTCACGACCTGCTCGAACCAGGAACCAGAAACCAATGAGTCGTTGTCGTGCTTGAGACGCTGAACCAGTACATCGAAGAGCAGCCGTTGCGCGGCATGCGCGACCGCGTGCGCGTGTGGCTGCACAACGAGCGCGTCTTTGCGCGGTTGCTGGCGGTGTCTGTCGTCCTACATATCTGCTTCTACGCCGGCATCATTCTCTTGAACTCATGGGAGATGCGCCACATCAAGCCACGACGGCGGCAAGTCGCGGCGCTCGAAGTGATCACGGAAATCGCGCCGCCGCCATCGTCTTCACGAATGCGCACGCCGACCGTGGCGCTTGAGCGCGCCGAGGCCAACCGCTTTGAATTCGATCCGCAGACCGCTAACGACACAGACTTGATCGCCCGCTCGCCCAACCCTTCGACGCAGCGCGGCAGCAAGGGAGCGCGGCCATCGGCCAGCGAGATCGAAGCGCAAATCAAGCCCGCTCGCGGCGGCGGCAATCAAGGTCATTCGCCCGACCGTTCGACAGTTCCGCCGCCGCCGGTGATTGCCGCGGTGCCGAGCGCCCGCGCGCCGCAACCGGTCACCCCTGCCGCCGGCTCGCCTACGGTGACGCCGCCCGCGTCGCCCGCTCCACGGCCCGCGCCCGACAGTGCGCCCGAAACGCCTGCCGGCACGCAGCGCGGCACCAGCAGCGAAGCCAGCGCCTTTGGCACGCAACGCATCAGCGCCCAGTACATTGCCCTGGTGCGCGCCAAAGTCCGCCGCACCAATGAAGCCTACATGCCCCGCGATTTCGTCAATACGACGCTGAGCCGCGAAGTCTCCGCCGAGTTCGCGCTGGTTCTCAATCGCAGCGGGCGCGTCGCGTCGTTGACCCTCGTTCGCCCATCCGGTTACAAGGCCCTTGACGATATCGCCAGACAGGCTATATTTAATGCCAGCCCCTTCGAAGGTTACCCCCAGACCGCAGGTGATACGATCCCGCTCACAGTGACGGTATATTACAACCCTTCGCGGTGATGTTATGCGAACAGCGAAACGATCTGTGCGGCTGCAAGGCAGGCGCGCGATGCTTACTTTTATTTTGTCTGCCGGCTTACTGCTCAACGGCGGCGATTTCTTGCGCGTCTTCGCGCAGCAATCGGCCAATGATTCAATCGTCGAGCGCGCCGGTCAGAGTGATGACGCCGCCAGTCAAAGCGCCTCGCGCCCGCGCCGCATAGACGCCGACCGCGCCTATGACGATGACGGCCCGCTGATTCGCGTCGCCCTGATGACCGATGTGACCGACGTGACGTTAAGCTCTTCGTCAGGCTTCATTGTGCTGCGCAACGGGGCGCGTCGCGACGCCGAAAAGATCGCCCGCCAGGCGGTACGCTTCGAGATTCGCCAGCAGCTCGTGCGCCAGCCGGCGACCGCAGCAGTGCGTGATGATCGTCGCAGCACCCATGACATCAACGAAGCGTCACGCGATGATTACCGCGTCGAAGTCGGCACCGTCACCGACGCCCGCCAGGCGCGCAAAGTCGTTGACGACCTCAAACAGCGCATCGCCGAGCCGGCGAGCATCGTCTACGACAAACAGCAGCTCGCCTTTCATATCGTCATCGGCAAATTCGATGACCGGCGCGGCGCGCTGACGATGATCGAACGGCTGCGCCGCGAAGGCTATGGCGCGGCGCACGTCGCGCCCGATTACGCCGCCGACGAGGGTGATGGCGCGAGCAAATCTTCTGTAGCAAAAACCACGACCAACAAACCGGCCGCACATCGCGAGGCGGAGCCTGCTTATCAACGGCTGTCGCAACTGGTCGCCGTCGAAGGCGATCACCTGCTTGCAAGCAGCGATGACCGGCTGACGATCACCGCCGCTAACACGGCCGAGCCGCCGCGCCCGCCTGCCGACACGCGAACCGAACCGCGCAAAGAAAAAGAGACGACGAAACGCGACAGCGATTATCTCGAAACCCAGCAGCGCGACGCCGAGCGGTTGTGGGGCGCGCGCCCGAAGCCGCTGAACAACGACGCGGCCAGCGTGGTCATCAATCCGGCGCTCGGCGGCAACTCGTCGTCGCGAGCCGCGTCATTCTTACGCGTCGGCGGCAAAGAGTATCGCGGCGAGATGCAGCTTATCCTCAACGCGCGTGGCCGCATCAACGTCGTCAACGTGCTGCCGCTTGAGCAGTACTTGCGCGGCGTCGTGCCGATGGAGCTGTCGCCGGGCGCTTACCCGGCGGTCGAAGCCTTGAAGGCGCAGGCGGTGGCGGCGCGCACCTACGCGCTGGCGCATCGCACGCAGTCGCGCGATGCAGACTTTGATCTGCGCGATGACACGCGCTCGCAGGTCTACGGCGGCTTGAGCGCCGAGCGCGACCTGACGAACCGCGCCGTCGAAGAAACGCGCGGCGTCGCCATTCTTTATACAAACGACGCAGGCCGGCTAGTGCCGATTGATGCGCTCTACACGGCCAACTGCGGCGGGCGCACCGAAAATAACGAAGTGATCTTTGGCGGCAAGCCGCTCTCTTATCTACGCTCGGTCACCTGCCAGCCCGACCGGCAGACCTTCGCCGGTCACGACATCGTTTCAAACCGAACGGCGGAATCCTTGATTGAATCGGAGAACCGCGCAGGGGGGCGCGACCTGGCGCTGCTGCAAGTGCTCGGCTTCGTGCTGCCGCGCAAGGCGTCAACGAATTATCTGCGCAGCGCGCCCGACGATGGCGAGATGCAGAACTGGATGCGACGCGCCGCCGAGATAGTCGGCCACGCCGCGCCGCGGTCGCTTAAAGAGACGACGCGGCTCGGCGGCTTCGCGCTGTTGCTGGCTTCGGCGATTTATGGCGAAGGCCATGCCCGCTTGCTGCTGACGCCCGCCGATGTCGATTACTTGCTTACGGGCCTGGCGGTGAAAGAAGCGACGCCCGACATGCGCGCCAGCCTGGCGTTGCTGTTGCGCGACCGCCTCTTGCAATGGCCTGCCGGCTTCGACAGCCGCGCCCCGCTGACGCGCGCGCTGGTGATTGAAACGCTGGCCCGCGCCCTGTTGCTGAAATCACGCGCCATGCAGAACGGTAATCTGCTGTCGCTTACCGCGGGCTTGAAATTTGAAACGACGCGGGCCGCCGAGCAGGGCCGACTGTTGCTTGCGCTGCCGCCCGCGACTAGAGCGCCGGCAGCCGCGGTCGCTTCGGTGAAGACGACGGCGAGCAAAGAAGCCCGCGCCAGTGCGCCGCCACAAATCACGGCTCGTCGCAACGCGAAACCGAAAGCGGTCGCCAGCGCAAACAAGTCCAACTCGAAGGCTCTGGCCAGCGCAAAGCCGCGCCCGCCGGCTTCGACGGCCCCCGCGAGATCAAGCAGCCAGCCCGGCACGCTCGCAAGCATCGACGCCGAGGCGCGGCCCACGCGCGCCGGCCAGGAGATGACCGCCAAAGAGATTATTGCTTACTCGAACGCCTCGGGCTTTGACCGCGACAATTCCACTAATCGCCTTGCCGGGCGGCAGACGCTCGATGGCCTTGAAGTCGAACCGGGCGCGTATTTGTTCCGCCGCTTTGGCGACGCGGGCTATGCGGTTGACCGCCTGACCCTGGTGGGCGGCGAGAGCGTCATCTATCACATGGACTCGGCGGGGCGCGTCGATTTTCTTGAAGCCACGCCGTCGGAGCGCGGCGCTTCGAGCGACCGCTTTTCCAGCGTCGCGCAGTGGCAGGAACGCATCAGTGCTGAAGAAGTGCGGCGGCGATTGGCGCGCGCCGGCGTCAACGTCGGGCCGCTCGACAGCCTCACGCCGACTGAATTCACCGAGTCGAGCCGCGTGATTGAAATCGAAGTCGCCGGCCCGGACGGCACGACGAGCCTGCGCGGGCCGCAGTTGCGCAGCGTTCTCGGATTGAAAGAAAACCTCTTCGTCGTTGACCGCGAGTTTGATGCGCGCGGGCGGGTCACGGCTTTCGTCTTCACGGGGCGCGGCTGGGGCCACGGCGTCGGCATGTGCCAGGTAGGCGCTTACGGGCTGGCGCGCGATGGCTACTCCTACACACAGATTCTTCAGAAGTACTACACCGGCGTGCGCGTGCAGAAGGTCTATTGAAAATGATGAACGATGAATGATGAGTGATGAATTACAGAGCTAGCACCCGCCGTAATGGGACTTGTCTCCGGCAGTTCATCATTCATCATTCATCGTTCATCATTTATCTCGATGCTCCCTCGCGGATCAAAGCGCGGCCAATCACCATGCGTTGAATCTGATTCGTGCCTTCGTAAATCTGCGTGATCTTGGCGTCGCGCATGAACTTCTCGACCGGATAATCGCGACAGTAACCGTAACCGCCAAACAACTGTACGGCGTCGGTGGTGACGCGCATGGCCGTGTCTGTGGCAAAGACTTTCGACATCGCCGAAATCTTCGAGACATCTTTGACGCCCGCGTCCACGGCGCGCGCCGCCGCATAGACCAGATGGCGCGCCGCTTCGACCTGCGTCGCCATGTCTGCGAGCATAAATTGAATGCCCTGGAACGAGGCGATGGATTGGCCGAACTGCTGCCGCTGCTTGGTGTATCCGAGCGCCAGGTCTAACGCGCCCTGCGCGATGCCTAAGCCCTGCGCGGCGACAAAGGGGCGAGCGACATCCAGCGTCATCATTGCGTGCTTGAAGCCGCGCCCTTCGCTGCCGCCGAGCAAGCTCGCTTCGGGCACGCGCACATTGCGGAAGTGCGTTTCGTTGACCGGCACACAGCGAATGCCCATCAAGTCTTCGCGCTTGCCCAGCTCGAAGCCCGGCGTTTCGCGCTCGACGATAAAGCCGGTGACGCCGCGCGTGCCGCGCTCCGGGTTGGTCGTCGCAAAGACCGTGTAGAGGCTCGCCGCCGCGCCATTGGTCGTCCACTTCTTATCGCCATTGATGACGTAGCCATCGCTGTCGCGCTCGGCGCGCGTTTGCAGACTACCGGCGTCCGAGCCGGCATTCTTTTCAGAGAGGCAGAAGGCGATCAGCTTACGGCCAGCGGCGATGTCGGGCAGGTACTGCTTCTTCTGTTCTTCGGTGCCGCCCAGAACAATCGGCAGCGAGCCGAGCGCGTTGACCACATAAGCGCAGCCGATGGCGCCACAGGCCCGCGAGATTTCTTCGACGACGATGCAGAGATTGAGCAGGCCAGAGCTGCCGCCGCCGAAATCCTTCGGAATCCACATGCCCATGAGCTGAGTCTCTTGCAGGGCCTTGATGACATCCCAGGGATATTCGCCGGTGCGGTCAAGCTCGGCGGCGACCGGCTTCACATACTGTTCGGCGACCTGGCGTGCGCGGTCGCGGTAATCGAGATTCTCTTTGCTCAGTAATTCGTCCACCGATTGATCCTCCTTCGGATAATGAGTGCAGGCCGGGGCGAAGGCGGATTGTATAAGGCGACGAACGGCGAGTCAAACAGGCGCGGCTCAGTAAGGCAGCACCAGCCGCTCGACCTCCTGACCGCTGATGTCGAAGCTGACAATGGCGCGCGGCGGCGCGGCGAGCGTCAACTCGTGGCCCGCGACCTTGAGCTTCTTCTTCGTCGCCCGGTCATCATCATTCAGCAGCGTGATGATGGTGCGCCCGTCGCTTGCGCGCACCGCCCAGTAACTCTGCTGGTCGCCGCCGTGATAATCGAGCAGGTCACCATTCCAGGCGAGCCGTGAATAGAAGCCATAAACGCGGCCCGCCGGCGTCAGGTGCCAGCCGCGATTGAGCGCCTCGCCTTTCAGTCGCTCGTCGGCGAGACCGACGACCGTGACGCGGCCTCGGCGGTTCGCCCAGTAGAGCACCGAATGATAAGGCACGGCGTGAATGTACATGGCTTCGATTTCCGGGCGGCTCAGGACGTCGGCGAGCTTGCGCGCCATCTCCATCGCGTACTTGTTCGTCAGGTGCGGATTGCCTTCGAGGCTCAGGCGGATGTTGAACTCGGTAACCAGATAACGCATGCGCGGCGCAAACGGGCGGACGATCTGGTTAAAGTAATCTACGCTCTTGCCGCGCATGCCGCCTGAGTAGAGATGCAGCACGCCCAGGATGTCCGTGCGGCTCGCAAGATCAATGCGTTTCGTGAGCGCCTGAAGCATGCGCGTGTTCCACACCGTGTCTGTGAGTTTGGTCGGTGTGTTGTTATCGTTGCCGACGGTCAGCGGCAGGGCGAAGCGCACGCCGAGCGGCGTCAATCGCTCAATCACGTCGGCGGCGCGCACCGCATATTCTTCCGGCTGCCACGGGCGGTAATTCAGCCACGGCTCGTTCGACAATTCGACGGCGACGAGCTTCGCTTGCAAGTTGCGACTCAGAAATTTCTGCACCGCATCAAAGGCGGCCTGCGGCCCTTCTTCGACGTTGACGCCAAAGACCGTCGTGAAGTCATGCGCGGCGATGAAGTCGGCGTAGTCGTCGAGCGCGAACCAGGGATATTGATTCGTCAGCTTGTTTTCGGCTTTGACCTGCGCGGTCGCCTGCTCGCCGCGGGCGCTGTAATACCCGTGCGAGCTAAAGCGCAGACTCTTCAAGCCGGCGGCCTTAAACGCCGCGGCCATCTCGTCGCCTTGCTGTTTGTCTTGCCAGGCAGCGATCAGCGGCGAGATGTTATTGGCGAAGTAAAGGTCTGCGCCGAGCGTTGGCGCGCGCTGGCCCGTCGCCTGCGCCGGCGCATTGGCATGGGCTTTCTGGCCCGCTGCCGCCGGCAAAGGAGTTGACTGAGACAGCATCAGCACAGCGCCGCAGAGCAGCACGGCGAGCCGTTGTCTTCTTCCATCTCTGAGTTGCATAATCGAGGTCATCTCTTATGACGCTTGCGACCGTCAGACGCGTTGGTTTCTATTTTCTCGCGGCGCTGCTGGTGGCGCTGCTGGCGGGCCTGCTCTTCTCCGAAAAGCTGCGGCATCAAGCGCATCGCGTCATCGTGAAAGCCGAGATGAGAGTTTCGCGGTGGCGCGGCCACGCGCCGCAACTGGTCTCTCTCGCCGGCAAGGTCGGCGTCGCCGGGGCGCAGATTCAGGCGCTCGATTCACGCTCAGGTTGGGCGGCGCTGAGCGATCAGGCGGGGCGCTTCCTGCTGCTCGATGTCACCTGGTATCCGGGCGCGAGCTATGACCTCATCCTGTCAAGGGACGGCGAAACCGGGAGATTGATTTCCGTTTCGCCACCGCAAGCACCCTGGGAGAATATCATCGAGCTGGGCGACCTGGCGTTTGATGGCGGCAAAGCCGTCACGTTGCGCGACCTGCCCGGCATCACAACGGTTTCCTACGAGGATTATGATGCGGCCAACGGCGCGTTTTACCGCGACCTCTATAATCAGATCACCGCGGGCAAGCAGACCGACGAAGCGATCATCCTTGCGGTCAATGAGTATGTCGCCACCAAGCTCAATTACGACGAAACGCAGTGGGAGATCGGCACGCCGCGTCGCATTCTGGAGAGCGGCTCGCGCTATTGCGGCCACCTTAGCACCGCCATGGCAACGCTGCTGCGCAATGGCAACTATAAGGTGCGCGAGATTCACTTGAGCAATGGGCAGATACCGCCGGGCACGCATGCGGTCGTCGAAGTCTTTTATGGCAACGCGTGGCATATGTACGATCCGACTTACGGAACGGTCTACCGTAACCGCGACGGCGAGGTGGCCAGCTATCGCGAGCTGCGGCTCGATCCCAGCCTGATACACGAAGACCTGTACCAGCGATTTCCTGAGAACTGGCGGCACGACATTGCAGGGCTGTTGCTCACCATCTTTCCCACGGGCCACCATCACTTCTACACCTTCAAAGATCGCCCCTAGTCAGTGATCGAACGCCTGGTCGCTCGGCTGGGGTTTCTGCGGGGCCGTCTGAAATTTGGTGCGCGGTGTTTTGACCGAATACTTCAGCAAGCACCACAGCGCTTTGACGCCGTCGCGCCAGCCGATCTTCTTGCCCTCTTCGTAGGTGCGCCCCGAATACGAGATGCCGACTTCGTAGATGCGCAATCCCATGCGGGCGATCTTCACGGTCACTTCCGGCTCGAAGCCAAAGCGATTCTGCTCCAGGCGGATGGCTTGAATCACTTCGCGCCGGAAGACTTTGTAGCCAGTCTCCATATCGGTCATGTTCAAGTTCGTAAACATATTCGAGATCAGCGTCAGCAGCCGGTTGCCGACCGAATGCCAGAAGAACAGCACGCGGTGTTCTTTGGTCGTCAAAAAGCGCGAGCCGTAGACGACATCGGCTTTGCCTTCGACGAGCGGCTTCAGCAGCACAGGATAATCCGCCGGGTCGTATTCCAGGTCGGCGTCCTGCACCAGCACGTAATCGCCGGTCGCTTCTTGAAAGCCGCGCCTGAGCGCCGCGCCTTTGCCCTGATTCCGCGGTTGCAGAAAAAGGCGCAGGTTCGTGTGCCGCGCCGCGAGTTGCGCAAGCAGGTCGCGCGTGCCGTCGGTCGAGCCGTCATCAACGATGAGCAGTTCTTTAGGCAGGTCTATGGCTTGAACGCGGCGGATGACTTCGGCGATGGTGGCCGCTTCATTGAAGACAGGGATGACGACGGAAAGCTTCATGGGGTCGTGGTTCTCAGCGCCCAGACCGGCGCGCCGCGCAAAGGCGAGTGTAAAAGCGCGGCGGCGGCAAAGTCAATTGATCCTTTGTCATTGGTTCCGAGCGATGCGAGAAAACGGCGCTGCCAGATGACACAATTTGTCGCACGGATGGGCGGCGTCTCCTTTCTAAGCCGAGGCGGCGTGAACCGAAAGGGCGGCTGCGGCCACCGACTTTACCCATTGCGGTAAGCCATTGTCGTCTTTTGCCGGATTTGTGCGAGCGCCGATTCGTATCGCGCAAGGGTCGAAGATTGGCCTTGATCTTGCTTGGTTTTCTTACGTTTGACAAAGGTCCGTGCCTGTGATTTACTAGCACGACTGCAGGTTGATTAGCCCCTGAATTAGTATTAGCTAAGCGATCTCATTTCGTAACTTGATAAGCTCCGGGTCGGAAAAGCGGTGAAGCCTTTGCCCCGATTCCGATGTGAGTAAGCCCCTGCAGCACTAAACAGTTAATCGTCTAGCAGCAACTGCCTCAGACTGAAGCGCTGCCGTGGCGCGGCTGTTCAAGCCGTCCGGCAAGTGGGAACGCAGCAAGTCGCGCAGCAGTTTACGAGCTGGCGTCATTCCATCGCAGGGGTCCCATTTGTGGAGGCAAGTATGATCCGCTTATTCAAATCGGCATCTATTCAATTCTTCGTGCTGACGCTCGGTCTGCTGGCCGCCGCGCAGCCGACTTCGGCCACCACCATCGTGCCGATGGCCGATGACGATATGATCGTCGGCGCCCGCGTCATCGTCACCGGGAAAGTCCTGGGCATCGAAAGCAACTACGACAGCCAGCAGGATCGCATTTATACCTACATCACGGTCAAGGTTCAGGAAGTTCTGAAAGGCCAGATCAGCGAGCGCCGCATCGTCTTGAAAGAGCTTGGCGGGCAAGTCGGCGACCGCGGCCTGACGGTCTGGGGCAATCCGCAGTTCAAGCGCGACGAGCGCGTATTGCTCTACCTCGACACCTGGAAGGACGGCAGCCTGCGCACCTACCAGATGTTTCTCGGCAAATTCACGGTCGTCAAAGACGAAGCCAGCGGGCGCGAATACTACCAGCGCGGCGAATCGGACGAGAATACCTCGCTGCGCCCGCAAGCGCTCGGCAAGCAGTCGCCGCGCACGATCACCGACCGCATGGAGAAGAACAGCTACCTCGCGATGGTGCGCGAGCGGCTGGCGGCCAACCTTGAGCGCTCCGAACAGTTTCAGCAGACCTATTACGCGAATCTGCCTTTGAACGGGCGGCCCGCCGAATACAAGAAGATTGCCGGCCACGGCGACATTCATGCCGAATGGACTTACATCAGCAGCTCGCACCCGCGCTGGTTCGAGCCCGACAGTGGCCAGCCGGTCTCTTTCCTGGTCAATCCCGACGGCGCGCCGAACGCGCAGATCATGGACGACGTCACGGCGGCGATGAACTGCTGGGGCGCGGTTCCCGGCACCTCTTTGCGGATCATCAACGGCGGGACGACGGGCGCTTGCCGCGAAGCCGGTGGCCTCAACCTGATTCTGTTCAACTCCTGTGATGGCCGCTGGTCGGCGGGCACAGGCTGTTCGGGGGTCCTGGCGCTCGGTGGCCTGGGCTGGAACGGCACTACCACAGTCATCGGCGGCGTCACCTACCGACAGGCGCAGGGCGGTTTCATCTCGTTCAACCCGTATGCGAGCTGCTATTTCAACGACCACTGCAATGTGCGCGAGATCACAACCCACGAGATGGGCCATGCGATGGGGCTCGGCCACACGGCCGATCCCAATGGGACGATGTATGCCTACGCGCACTTCGATGGCCGATGCGCCACCGTCATGGATGACGACAAAGCAGGCATCGTGTCGATCTACCCCGGCTCGGGTGGCGGTGGCGGCAGCTTGAGCATCACGACGGCTTCGCTGCCCAGCGGCACAGTCAACACGGCGTACGCGGCAACGCTGCAAGCGACCGGCGGCACACCGCCTTACGCCTGGAGCCTGACGAGCGGCGCGCTGCCGGCGGGATTGTCGCTGAACGCCTTGACCGGCGTCATCAACGGCATACCGACGACCGCAATGACGGCGAACTTCACCGTCCAGGTTCACGATTCGGCAGCCACGCAGGCGACCGCCAGCAAGCCGCTATCGATCACCATCAACTCGGCGGGCGGCGGCGGCGGCGGCGGGACTTACAATGCGCAATTCATTTCGCAGTCGGTGCCGAGCACATTGAGCCCCGGCCAGGTCTTCACCGCGACGATCATCTTCTTGGACAGCGGCACGGCAAACTGGAACGAAGCCGGCATGTACTACCTCGGCTCGCAGAACCCGGCGCTGAATTCGACCTGGGGCGGCAATGGCCTGCCGCTCGACAGCTTGCTGCCGACAGCCGCGGGCCAGCAACTGAACATCACATTCCAGGCGACCGCGCCGACGACGCCCGGCACCTATAACTTCCAGTGGCAGATGTACCGCAATGATAATGTCACGGGCTTTTTCGGCGCGATGTCACCCAACGTCGCCATTAATGTCGGCAGCAGCGCGCCGCCGCATCGCGTGGCGGCTGATCTGGACGGCGACGGCAAGAGCGATGTCAGCTTTTACCGCAACGGGATGTGGGCTTTTTTGCAATCGTCGAAGAATCTCGGCTTCGACAGCAGCACCTACTTCAATTGGGGCGGCAATAGCATGGCGCCCGTCGTCGCGGATTTCGATGGCGACGGCAAAGCCGATCTCGCCTACGTCGTGCCGCCGGCTAACGGCCAGAGCGCGAGCTACGCCATCCTGCTGTCGAGCCACGGCTACAGCTTCGCGGCGGGCCAGCCGCTGTTTGTGCCGGCAGGCTACCCCTCCTTAGGCGACACGCCGGTCGTCGGTGACTTCGACGGTGACGGCAAAGCCGATCCCGGCATCTGGCGCGCCTCGCAAGGCATCTGGATCATCCCGAAATCGTCGGCCAACTATACGTCCTTCATCTTCACCCAGTGGGGCCAGCAGGGCGATATGCCCATCGTTGCCGACATCGATGGGGATGGCAAAGCCGACTTCGGCTACTATCGCAATGGCATATGGGGCTTCTTGAAGTCGTCTGCAAACTACAACACCAACAACGCACAGTTCTTCAATTGGGGCGGCGCTGGATTGCAGCCCATTGCGGGCGACTTTGATGGTGACGGCAAAGCCGACATCGGGTATATGGCGGCGCCTGTAGGCGGCCAGAGCGCGGCCTTTGCGATTCTGCTGTCGAGCCACGGCTACAGCTTCGCGGCGGGCCAGCCGCTGTTTGTGCCGGCAGGCTACCCCTCCTTAGGCGACACGCCGGTCGTCGGTGACTTCGACGGTGACGGCAAAGCCGATCCCGGTATCTGGCGCGCCTCGCAAGGCATCTGGATCATCCCGAAATCGTCGGCCAACTATACGTCCTTCATCTTCACCCAATGGGGCCAGCAGGGCGATGTGGCCCTTCCCAACTGCCTGACCCAGCCTTAGGAGAAGGCAACGAGTGCGAGGCGCGGCGACAGGTCATACCCCTTGTCGCCGCGCCTCGCGCAACGCCCGCGTCGGGCCTGCTTTTCCTCTCTGCTGACCGCGCCACGCGACATTCGATACACTGCATTGCTTTGCTTGTAAAGATAGGATACGCACGCCGCCGGCCGCTCCTCCGCGGCCTTCAAAACCGACTTATTTCTCCGCATCTTGGGCCTATCCGCAACTTCTCCGCTGATGGCACAGCCATTGCTCTAGTAAGAGTGAGCGTTCGACGCAGAAGCCGATAGCTGGCGATGCGGGCAGAGCGTAACTACAAACTGAAGATGGAGGGACACGATGCTTTGGACAATCTTTGTCATTCTTTTAGTGTTGTGGCTGCTCGGCCTGGTCGGCCACGTCGGCGGCGCGCTGATTCACTTGTTGTTGGTTATCGCCGCGGTCGTGTTGATCATCAACCTGCTGAGCGGTCGCCGCACAGTTGTGTGAGCAGACAAACAAAACTGACTTTGGGATAGGCTGGCGCACGGGCCCGTGTCTTTTGACCGGTCTGTGTGCCGGCCTCTTTTTCTGCGCCGACTTCTTCCACTTCTTTACAAACTCTTAACAACCCTGAGCGAAAATGGCGCAACCCGACCAGCGGTGAAGGCGTTATTGATAAGCGCGCCGGCTGATGGTTGAACGCGCGCCTTTGGATTACCATAATGGGTTGGGAGTCGTAGCTATGATGAAGGAGGAAGTAACTATGTATCGCGTCTCCGGCAAGCAACTGGTAGCGATTGCCATGCTCTCGGCACTGTTTGCGGTTCTGGTCATCGTCCTGGCGCAGCGCACGTTGGACAAATCGGGCCGCGGTCTCGGCAGCTTCGGCGCCGGATTGGAGCCGGTCGCCATCGCCGATCCGACCGTCGCCACCGACGAGCAGAACAACATCGAAATCTATCAAGTCTACAGCCCCGGCGTTGTCAATATCACCAGCAAGGTGTATCAGCAAACGCTCTTTGGCATCTACCCTTCGGAAGGCACCGGCTCCGGCTCGGTCATCGATGAGAAAGGCTACATCCTGACCAACTTTCATGTGGTCCAGGGGGCGACGCAACTCGAAGTACAGGTCGAGAACGACAAGTACATGGGCAAGCTGGTCGGCACCGACCGCGACAATGATCTGGCGGTCATCAAGATCGAGCCGCCGCGCGATCACAAGCTGACGGTGATCCGCCTGGGCACCTCGACGGGTTTGAAGGTCGGCCAGAAAGTTTTAGCTATCGGCAATCCGTTCGGCTTGCAGCGAACGCTGACGACCGGCATCATCAGCGGCCTTGAGCGCCCCTTGAACGATCCGGCATCGCGGCGCACGATCAACGGCGCGATTCAGACCGACGCCTCAATCAATCCCGGCAATTCGGGCGGGCCGCTGTTGAACGCCAGAGGCGAGCAGATCGGCATCAACACCGCTATCTACAGCCCGAACGGCGGCGGTTCGGTCGGCATCGGCTTCGCCGTGCCGATAGATGTCGCCAAGAAGATCATTCCCGAGCTGATCAGCAAAGGCTATGTGTCGCGCCCGTGGCTCGGCGTCGGCTCGTTCCCCATCAATGCGCGACTGGCGCGCGCCTTCGAGCTGCCGGTCGCCGAAGGGCTGATGATTAGCAATGTGGTGCGCGGCAGCGGCGCGGCGGTTGCCGGCTTGCGCAGCGCGGCGCTCAACCAGGACGTCTGGGGCAACATCGTGATTCAGCGCATGGGCGACATCATCGTTGGCATAGATGGCAAGAAGGTCGCGAGCAGCGACGATCTGCAAAACGCGCTGCAAGACAAGAAGCCTGGCGAAACCGTTCAGGTCGAAGTCCTGCGCGACGGCAACAACACGACCGTCCCTGTGCGCCTCGGCGAACGCCCGCCACAGGAGCAGTGAAAGGCAAAAGTAAAAAGTAAAAAGGCAAAAGTGGCGGAGCCGAAATAATAGATAGCCTGAGGCTACTTATTTAATCCCCTGCCGACCTTTTGCCTTTTTACTTTTTACTTTTGCCTTCCTGACCGCAGGTCAGCGGTTCTGTTCTTCGCGCAATTCTTTTTGCAGCTTCCGGTATTCTGAAACGGCGGCGTCGTGCTCGGCGGCGGTGCGCGAGAACTTGTGCCGCCCGTCGCGGCTGTTGACGACGAAGTAGAGGTCTTCGGTCTGGTCGGGATTAAGCACGGCTTCGAGCGAAGCGCGGCCCGGCGAAGCGATGGGGCCGGGCGGCAGGCCGCTGACCAGATAGGTGTTGTAAGGGGATTGGCGCTGCCGGTGGCGCGGCTGATTTGGGTTGCCGTCGTAATCGCCGGCCAAAATCGCCGCGTAAATAAAGGTCGGGTCGCTGCCGAGCGGCATGCCGATCTTCAAACGGTTGAAAAAGACCGAGGCCATATGTGGCCGCTCGTCGGGGATTTTCGCTTCGCGCTCGATGATCGAAGCCAGCGTCACGACCTGATGGACGGTGAGGTTCGCCTGGTTGGCGCGCGTGCCCCATTCCGGCGTAAAGACTTCATTGAAGCGATTGACCATGGCGCGAACCAACTCTTCGGCCGTCGTCTTCGTCGTGTAGTTATAGGTGTCCGGGAAGAGATAGCCTTCGAGGTTGCGCGCCTGCGGCGCAATCCGCTGAATCAACGACGTGTCATCCATCAGGCGCAGGAACTCTTCTTTGGTCGCCTTGCCGGTCTTCTCGGCGAGCGTCTCGGCAATGTCAAAGCGGTTATAGCCTTCAGGGATCGTGACGCGCTCAAGAAAGACTTCGCCGCGGCGAATCTTGTCAATCGCCTGCATGGGTGAGATGGGCGAAGCGAACTTGTAATCGCCGGCGCGCAAGCCGCTGCCGTGCCCTGTCACCCGCAAGTAGACCCGTAGCGGGATGGGGTGCTGCACGATGCCGGCTTCGCTGAGCTTGGCGATGACGCCGGCCGCGCCGGTGCCCGGTTCGATGGTGATGATTCGTTCGGCTGACGGATGCTCGACCGGGCGGTTGACGTCCGCGCGCACCCACAGCAAGCCGGCGCCCGCGGCCAGGATAAGCAAGACGAGCAGCAGCAGCGTAAACTTTAACAGCGAAAAGCCGCGCTCGCCGGCGCGCTGTGCGGATGAAGGCGGCGCAGCGCCGGGCGCGATGTTGAGCGGTTCAATCATGGTGATTTGTGGCACGGTTCACTCTTTGCGATGCCGCGAGAAAGTCTTCGAGAATCAGCAGGGCGGCGAATTCATCCGAGCGCGCCCGCCGCGCTTCGCGGTTGAGGCCGCGTTCGATCATCATCTGCTCGGCCTCGTAACTGGTCAGCCGCTCGTCCTGAGTAAAGACCTGGACGGCGAGCCGGGCGCGCAGTCGTTCGACAAAGCGCAGCACGCCGCTTGCCGCATCGCCGATCTGTCCATCCATTCTCAGCGGCAGACCGACGACGACGGCTTCGACTTCGAGGTCTTCGACGAGGGCTTGCAGGCGCGCGAGGTCACGTTCGAGGCTCGTCCTGCGAATCGTTTCGACCGGGCGGGCACTCAGGCCGAGCGCGTCGGAAACAGCGGTGCCGATGCGCTTCGAGCCCAGGTCTATGGCGAGTACTCGCATTGGCAAGAGTATATGAAGCGCATTTGGAGAGTGTCAACGATGGGGACCGGGGGTAGGAAGCAGGAAGCAGGAGGCAGGAGGCAGTTGATCGTTGATTACAACTGATCGTCAAAACAGTTTATACCCTCTGGCTGCCTCCTGCTTCCTGCCTCCTGCCTCCTGACCATTGGCAACTGACCATTGCGCCTGATAGCGGGTCGGGTTATCATGAGTTGGCGGATAAAGCCCACACGAGGAGTACCTGATGCGGTTCAAGACCAAGATCGCGATTGTCGTTTTCTCAACTCTTATCGCCTTCTACGCCATCGTCGGCAGCTTCATGTCGAAGTCGAGCCAGGTCGTGGCGCGCGGCAGTCAGTATGGCCAGATTTCCATCTTTGATGAAGTGCTCAGTCACATCATCCGCGACTACGTCGAGCAGCCTGATCTCGAAAAGGTGCGCATCGGCAGCCTGCGCGGGCTCGCCGAAGGGCTTGACCCGTACAGCGCTTATCTGACGCCGGAGCAGGTCAAGCAGTACGACCCGAAAGCCAGCCGTGCAGAGACCGGCATGATCTTGTCAAAGGTTGGCGGTTACGCCTACGTCGTCGCGGTGCTCAAGGGATCGCCCGCCGACCAGCTTGGCATTCGCGCCGGTGACTTCATCGAATACGTCGGCAAGGTGCCGTCGCGCGACCTCAGCCTCTATGACGTCGAGCAACTGGTCAACGGCCAGGCGGGAACGACGATTGATCTGCGCGTCCTGCATCAGGGCCAATCGCACAAGCTGACGGTGACACGTGCCAAGATCGCCCAGCCCGCCGTCGAGACCCGCATCGAAGAGCCGGGCGTTGGCTACATCAAGGTGACCAGTCTCGCCGACGGCAAGGCCGCGGAAGTGAAATCGGCGGTGAATGATTTGACCGCCAAGGGCGCGCAAAAGATCGTCCTCGATCTGCGCGGCGCCGCCAACGGCAAACTGCAAGAGGGCGTCGCCGTCGCCAACCTCTTCGTCGGCTCCGGCACGCTGGCGCGCACCCTCGGCAAGGGCGACAAAGAGATTCAAAGCTTCACGGCTGACCCGGCGAAGGTCGTCTTCAACGGGCCGCTCGCAGTGGTCATAGACCGCAGCACCTCCGGGCCTGCCGAAGTCGTCGCCGCTGCCGTCCGCGATCAGAAGCGCGGCGAGTTGATTGGCGAGAAGACCTTTGGCACCGGCTCGGATCAGCAGTTGTTCTCGTTGAGCGATGGCGGCGCGCTGTTGCTGACAACGGCGAAGTACGCGCCGGCTTCGGGCAAGGCGTTTATGGAAGAAGGGATCACCCCGACGGTGAAGGTCGAGCGGTTGGCCGAAACCGAAACCATCCTGCCCGACACCGACGACGATGACGACGCCGACAAGCCCGAGCAGCAACAACAGCCGCAGGCCGCGCCGGTCAAGCCGCCAGCGCCGGTCGAAGATGTGCAGTTGAAGAAGGCGTTCGAGATCATCAAGCAGGCCCCGGCCAAAGGCGCTGCCGCGCAGAAGCGCGCCGCCGCCAAAGCCGCGAGCGCGATTGATAGCGCCTACGCCGACCGCCTGGCGACCTAGTCATGTGGCGCAAGGCGGTTAGCTTGCGCAAGACCAGACGCAAGCTGTTAGCTTGCGCCACACGGAAAAGAAAAAGCCGCTCACCGTGAGCGGCTTTTTCTTTTCTCCGATTAACCCTTCATGACGTTCTTCATGACGAACCAGACATTGGCCGGGCGCTCGGCCAGCCGCCGCATAAAGTAGGGATACCACGAGCGCCCATACGGCACATAGACGCGCATTCGATAGCCGTCGGCGACGAGCTGGTCTTGCAGGTCGCGGCGTATGCCATACAACATCTGAAACTCGAACTGGTCGGCATTGATCTTGCGCTCGGCGGCGAACTGGCGAGTTGCCGCGATCATCTTTTCGTCGTGCGTTGCGATGCCGTGGTAGATTCCCGAAGCCAGCAGCTTCTTCATGACAAGGACATAGTTGGCATCCACATCGCGCTTGTCTTGAAAGGCTACCGACGCCGGCTCTTTGTAAGCGCCTTTGCAAAGCCGGATGCGCGCGCCAAGGGCCAGCAGCTCATCAACATCTTTTTCAGTGCGGTAGAGGTACGACTGCACGACGATGCCGACGTTGTCGAATTCGCCGCGCAGGCGGCGAAAGATATCCAGCGTCGCGTCGGTCTTCGGCGAGTCTTCCATATCGATGCGCACGAAGTTGCGATGGCGAGCGGCCGCCTCGACAATCCGCCGCGTGTTGTCGTAGCAGAGCGCCGGACTGACGTCCAGGCCGAGCTGCGTCAGCTTGACCGAGACGTTCGAGTCGAGCGCATGGTCGCTGATGGCTTGCAGCACTTCCGTATACTCTTGCACTTCGGCGCGGGTTTCGGCCTCGGACGAAATGCTTTCGCCGAGGTGGTCGAACGAGGCGCGAATCTGCTTGCGGTTCAACTCGCGAATAGCGGCAACCGCGTCGGCCAGCTCTTCGCCGGCGACGAAGCGGTGCGTGACGTTGTTGAAGGATTTGAAGCGCGTCAGAAAGTTCTTGAATCCCGGACTGTTGGAGAGGTAGAGGAGAATGGATTTGGTCAGCATCGTTTCTCTTATGTCAGGTTTGGACGAACTGGCCTGTGGCCGGCAGCGACCCACGAACGAGGATAAACGACCGCCCGAATGAAATCAACCGGGCCGCCGACAGGCGGCACCCCTTCGGGTTTGCGCCCTTAAAGTTTTGCGGCTGAGTGGCGCGCGTGTATAATCCTGGCAACCGAGTATGGAGCGCGAAGAGATACAAATCTTTCACGACCACCTCAAGCGCGCGCGGCTCAAACGCACGTCGCAACGCGATCTCATTCTCGACGTCTTTCTCGATACTGAAGGCCACGTTTCCAGCGAAGACCTCTATGCCATCGTCAAGGCGAAAGACCCGACAGTCGGCTTCACGACGGTCTATCGCACGCTGAAGCTCCTGAAAGATTGCGGCCTGGCGCGCGAGCTGGAATTCCACGACGGGCGCATGCTCTACGAGCACGAGTACAAGCACACGCACCACGATCACTTGATCTGCACAGAGTGCGGCGCGCTCATCGAGTTCTACAGCGAAGAGATCGAACGACTGCAAGACGAGATCACCCGCCGCTACCGCTTCAAGCCGCTGCGCCACAGCCACCGGATATTCGGCGTCTGCGCCAACTGCCAGCGCGCCCACAAAGTCGCCGAAAAAGCCGCGCGCGGATAGAGCAGTTGCCGCCTGTCAGTTGTCTGCCCCTTCTTCACAATTAGCAATCAAGCGACCGAGTGGCATAATAAAAAGCTCATGGCTCTTCAACCGGCAACTGAGAACCGGCAACCGGCTGCTCCTCTGATCATCGCGCACAGGGGCGCGTCGGGACTGGCGCCTGAAAACACGATGGCGGCGTTTCGCCTTGCCATAGGGCTCGGCGCTGACGGCTTCGAGCTTGATGTTCAGTTATCGGCAGACGGCCAACCCGTGGTCATTCACGACGCGCGTCTCAACCGCACGACCGATCATATGGGAGCCGTCGCCGCCTTGACCGCCGCCGAGCTGGCGGCGAGCGACGCCGGCAGTTGGTTTGCGCGAAGACTGGCGCGGCGACCGCGCACTCGGGCGATGGCGCAAAGTGTGGCAAAGCTCACAAAGGATGACGGCCTGAGCTTTGCCGGCGAATCGGTGCCTGGGCTCGGTGGCGTTCTGGCGATGGCGGCGGCGGCAAACGTTAAGCGCGTCTACATCGAATTGAAAGGCAATCGCCGACAAGACAAACAGTCGTTGCTCGATGCCGTGCTGACGCTTGTCCGGCAGCATAAAATGGAGCGTGCCGTTACCCTGCTGTCATTCGATCATGAAATCGTCAGACGCGCAAAAGCGCAGGCGCGGCGGCTGCGCACCGCCGCGACGTTCGCCATTCCCGGTCGCGGCGAGATGACGGCGCGCACTATCATCAATGCCGTCAAACGCGCCGGCGCTGACGAAGCGGCCCTGCATTACGGGCTGGCAACGCGGCGCATGGTCGCCGCTCTGCACGCCGAAGGCATCGGCGTCGCCGTGTGGACGGTCAACAGCAAACTGCTCATGCGCCGTATGCTGGCGGTCGGTGTTGATGCGATAATGACTAACTACCCGAATCGCCTCGCCGATGTGCTGGCCGCACAGGCCGGCAGGCGTAAGGACGAGCGGGTGAAGTGGCCGAGCAAACGCTGAATGTCTAAACCATCACACATCGCCGAAGAAGCCGACAGCCTGACTCCCGCGCCGCAAGCGCTCGAAAGCGACGCGGCCCAGGGACCGTTCGGCGACGAGATTCAGGCGTTCGTGTCGCGGCCCGAATACAGCATCCGGCGCACGCTGACGGCGCATTGCCGGTTTGAAGCGCACGCGCACGCGGCGTTCACCGTCACGGTGCTGCTTGCCGGGCGCATGCTGGCTTGCGTCGGTGACCAGGAGTTCGTTTTGAGTGCTGGCGATCTGGCCTTCATAGGCGCGGGGCAACTTCACGCCGCAGAGGCCGACGAAGTTGACTTCGTTTCGATTCACATTCAGCCGGCACTCATCAACGAGCTTGCCGCCGAGATGAATGTGACGCGGACGACCGCGGAGATTATCTTTCGCGCCCCGCGCGCGGCGGACGACGCGCTGCTGATGATTGGCCGTCAGGTCGCCGGCGAGGCAGTCAATGAAAAGCCCGGTCACGAAATCATGCTCGACGCGCTGGTGCGCCAGATGGTCATTCACCTGTTGCGCTCACACCTGACGGTGCGCAAGTCTGCGCAGATCGAATTGTCGCGCGTCGGGCCTGTAGACCGCCGCCTGCGGCGCGCGCTTGAGTTCATGCATGGCAACTACGAGCGCGAGCTAGGGCTCGAAGAGATCGCCGCCGCGGCTTACCTGTCGGAGTATCATTTCGCGCGCCTGTTCAAGCAGATCACCGGCGCGACGCCGCACGTTTATCTAGCCAACCTGAGAATCGAGCGCGCCCGCCGCCTGCTCGTTGAAACCTCGCATCCGATCATCGAGATTGCCGCGATGGTCGGCTACCAAAGCCAGAGCCACTTCACCAAGATTTTCAAAGCCGTCACCGGCCTGCCGCCGCGCGCCTATCGCGAGAGCAGCAAGCGGTAGCTCCCTCGCCCGCCTACTGCTTAGCAAGCCGTCGCTAAAAGTGCGCAACATCGCGGCAAGCCTCTGGTCAATTCTCTGATTTAATTCCATCTTGAATACAAGCGCAGACCGGACGTACTGCAAGAAAGGAATTCTTATGTCAAATCAGAAAACTCCCGCCGCTATCGAAGAAGCGAAAGGCAAGCTCGGCGTGTTGCTCGTCGGACTCGGAGCCGTCTCGACGACCTTTATCGCCGGTGTCGCGGCTATCAAGAAAGGCATCGCCGAGCCCATCGGCTCGCTCACACAGATGGGCACCATCCGCCTCGGCAAGCGCACAGATAATCGCGTGCCGCTGGTCAAAGACTTCGTGCCGCTCGCCTCGCTCAACGATCTCGTCTTCGGGGCGTGGGACATCTTCGAGGAAGACGCTTATGAGGCGGCGCTGCACGCCGGCGTCCTCGAACGCGACCTCATCAATCAGATCAAAGAAGAGCTGCAAGCCGTCCGCCCGATGAAGGCGGTCTTCGATCAGCGCTACGTCAAGCGGCTGAACGGCACACACGTCAAGCAGGGCGCGAATAAGATGGAGATGGCCGAGCAGTTGATGGCCGACATCGAGGAGTTCAAGCGCAAGAACGAGTGCGACCGCCTGGTCATGGTCTGGTGCGCGTCTACGGAAATCTTCATGACCTGCACCGAAGAGCATAATGATCTGGCGTCGTTTGAAAAAGCGCTGCGCGACAACAATTCCTGTATCGCGCCTTCGATGATCTACGCCTACGCGGCGCTGAAATCTGACGTGCCGTTCGCCAACGGCGCGCCGAACCTGACCGTAGACGTGCCGGCGCTGACGAAGCTGGCGCAGGACGCCGGCCTGCCGATCTGCGGCAAAGATTTCAAGACCGGCCAGACCTTGATGAAGACCATGATTGCGCCGGGACTCAAAGCGCGCTTGATCGGTCTGCACGGCTGGTTTTCGACCAACATCCTCGGCAACCGCGACGGCGAAGTATTGGACGATCCCGAATCGTTCAAGACCAAAGAAGAGTCGAAGCTTTCGGTGCTCGAATACATCCTTCAGCCCGATGTCTACCCGACGCTTTACAAAGATTTCAGCCACATCGTGCGGATCAACTACTACCCGCCGCGCGGCGACAACAAAGAAGGCTGGGACAACATAGACATCTTCGGCTGGCTCGGCTACCCGATGCAGATCAAGGTAGATTTTCTCTGCCGCGATTCCATTCTGGCCGCGCCGATTGTCTTAGACCTGGCGCTGTTCATGGATCTGGCGCATCGCGCCGGCATGCGCGGCATTCAGGAGTGGCTGTCGTTCTACTTCAAGAGCCCGATGACTGCGCCGGGCCTCTACCCTGAGCATGACCTGTTCATTCAGTTGATGAAGCTCAAGAACACCCTGCGCCACTTGAAGGGTGAAGAGTTGATCACCCACCTCGGCCTTGAGTATTACGACTAGCGCGGGTCGCGAATCCGTCTGCCATTGCCACGAAGGCACCAAGACACCAAGGGACACGAAGTGTATAGTGATTCCTGATGTCTTGGTGCCTTCGTGGCAATTTCGCTAGAGGTGATTGATGAAATCTCAGAATCGGGCCTTTCAATGTGCCGCCATCGCCCTGCTGATTCTGCTGCCGGCGCTGCTCCCTTCCCCAGGCCGCTCACAGCCGCAGAGCGCGCCCGCGACGCACACCCAGGTGGTGATGCTCGGCACTGGCAACCCGGCGGCCAACCCTGACCGCTTCGGCCCCGCGGTCGCCATCGTTGTCAACAACACGCCGTACCTGGTTGACTTCGGCCCCGGCGTCGTGCGGCGCACGGCGGCCGCCGTGCGCAAGGGGGTAGCGGGCCTGGCGGTTGCGAATCTCAAGATCGCCTTCGCCACTCACTTGCATTCGGATCACACGCTCGGTTATGCCGACCTCATCCTTTCGCCGTGGGTACTGGGCCGAAAAGAGCCGCTCGAAGTCTACGGCCCGAAGGGCATCAAGGCGATGACCGATCATCTGCTCGCCGCCTACAAAGAAGACATTGACATCCGCACCAACGGGTTGGAGAAAGGCAACCGCACCGGCTACAAGGTGAACGTGCATGAGATTAAGCCGGGCGTCGTCTACAAAGACCAGAACGTCACCGTCAAAGCGTTCCTGGTGCATCACGGCTCGTGGCCCGAAGCTTACGGTTATCGCTTCGAAACGCCCGACCGGGTGATCGTCATCTCGGGCGACTGCGCGCCCTCTGCGAGCGTCATCGAGAACTGCAATGGCTGCGACGTCCTGCTGCACGAGGTCTACACGCAGCAAGGCTATGACAAGAGCAGCGAGGCTTGGCGGCAGTACATCACCCACTTTCACACCTCTACAAAAGAGCTGGCCGAGCTGGCGACAAAGGCGAGGCCCGCTCTGCTCGTGCTCTACCACCAGATGTTTTTCGGCGGCGAGCAGGACACCGACGAAGGCTTGCTCAAAGAGATGCGCGAGCATTATCGCGGCAAGCTCGCTTCGGCTAGCGACCTGGACATTTATTAGTGCGCGGCGGCGCGGCATCCGGGCAGGGCCACGAATCGCGTTTGCAATTTCAGAGCGCGGGATTATGATGTGGGCGTTATGAAAAGACTGCTCGCCTCGTTCTGCTTGCTCTTTCTCGTCAACTTGACCGGCAGCGCCATTGACCTCGCGGGGCTTGAGCCCATCGGCGCGGTGGGCAGCTTCACCCGGTCGGCAAACGGCGTGCTGATCAACTGCGCCGATGGCTCGCAGGTGCAGGTCACGGTGCTGGCGGCTGATCTCGTCCGCGTGCGCGCTTCGTTTAAGAAGCCGCTGCCGGCGCGCGATCATTCGTGGGCGATTGCCCGTGCGAGTTGGGACGCCACGCGCTGGAACCTCAGTGAGCAAGCGGGTGCGATCATCATCACTACAGACGAGCTTGAAGTCGTCATCCGCCGCGCGCCGCTTACGGTCGAATTCCGCGACAGCAAAACTCACGAGCTGATCAACGGCGATTTCAAGCCGATGATGCATGACCCGAAGAGCGCCACGGTTGCCGCCGCCAAACGGCTCGGCTACGAAGAGCGCTTCTACGGGCTGGGCGAAAAAGCCGCGCCGCTCGACAAACGGCGCGGCCAGTTCACCAACTGGAACTCCGACACCCCGGCCTACAAAGAAGGCACCGACCCGATCTATCAAACGATTCCCTTCTACATCGGCCTGGAAAACGGGCGCGCTTACGGCATCTTCTTCGACAACAGCTACCGCTCGCATTTCGACTTTGGCGCGTCGTCGCAGGAATACATCGCATGGTCAGCCGAAGGCGGCGAGATGAACTATTACTTCTTCAACGGCCCGTCGATGCAGAAGATCATCAGCCGCTACACAGACCTGACGGGCCGCATGCCGATGCAGCCGATGTGGGCGCTCGGCCATCAGCAATCGCGCTGGAGCTATTATCCGCAAGCGGTCGCCGAATACATCGTCCGCCGCTACCGCGAGGAAGACTTGCCGCTTGATGTGCTGTACCTCGACATCCACTACATGCAGGGCTACCGCGTTTTCACCTGGGACACCTCGCGCTATCCCGACCCGAAAGCTTTCACCGACAAGCTCAGACAGCAAGGCGTCAAGGTGATTCCCATCGTCGATCCCGGCGTCAAGTACCAGCCGCCGGCCAAAGGCGCGACCGACGCGGCGGCTGCGCCCGAGCTGACGTCGCAAGACAAGAGCTACTACGTCTACAACCAGGGGGTGGCGAAAGATTATTTTGTGCGTCGCAAGAACGGCGACCTGTATGTCGGCGAGGTGTGGCCGGGCAAAGCGGTCTTCACGGACTTCACCCGCGAAGACGTGCGGCGCTGGTGGGGCGACCTGTTTCGCGCCTACACGGACAACGGCGTCGCCGGCATCTGGACAGACATGAACGAGCCGTCGGACTTCGTTGATAAGTCCGGCGAATCGCAAACCGACCTGATATTTGACGACGAAGGCGAGCGCTCGCTCTACGGCAAGAACCGCAACGTCTTCGCGCTGCTGATGGCGCGCGCCACTTATGAAGGGCTGCTGCGCTTACAGCCAAACCTGCGCCCCTATGTCATCACGCGCGCCGGTTACGCGGGCTATCAGCGCTACTCGACGATGTGGACGGGCGACAACACGGCGACGTGGGAGACTTTGCAGTTGAGCATCCCGATGTATACGACGATGGGGTTGTCGGGCGTGCCGTTCATCGGCGGCGATGTCGGCGGCTTCATCGGACGGACGAATGCCGAGCTGCTGACGCGCTGGTACGAGGCGGGATTCCTCGCGCCGATGCTGCGCAATCATCAGCAGATCGACACCTACGATCACGAGCCGTGGCGCTTCGGCAAGGCTTACGAAGACATCATTCGCAAGTACCTGAAGCTGCGCTACCGGCTGCTGCCCTTCCTCTACACCCAGCTCGAAGACGCGCACCGCACGGGGCTGCCCATCTTCCGCCCGCTGGTCTTGAATTATCAGAACGACGCCAATGTGCTGTCGCTGGACGACGAATTCATGATCGGCACAGACTTGCTGGTCGCGCCGGTGATGAAGCCCGATATGACCAGCCGCCGGGTTTACCTGCCCGAAGGCGAATGGGTTGATTATTGGACAAACAAGCGATTCAAGGGCGGCGCGCTGATTCAAGCCGACGCGCCGATTGACCTGGTGCCGATGTACGTGCGCGCCGGCGCGGTGATTCCGATGGGGCCAGAGATGAACTATGTCGGCGAGAAGCCGTTCGACCCGCTGACGCTCACGATCTATCCCGACACCAAAGGCGAGGCGGTGGCGAGCGTGTATGAAGACGATGGCGCGACACAAGCCTACAGGCAAGGCGCTTTTCGCCGCACACAGGTGAGCGCCACGCGGTCAGGCGCAGGAATGCAGATCAAGCTCAGCGCCCCGGAAGGCAGCTATAACGCCGGCGCGCGCGGCATTACGTTGATCGTGAAATCGGCTCCGAGAGCCGCATCGGTGTCGCTCGACGGCAAACCGCTGGCGGCGATCACGGCCGGCGGGCGCGGCGCCGGCTGGACGAAGGCGGCTGATGAGCTGGTTATTCATATCGCCGACGATGGCCGGGCGCACAGCGTACAGATAAGATAAAAGCGGCGACGTAAAAAAACCTTGACCTTTGCCGCCTGTCAGTGTTCACTATTGTCTAAGCGATTTGCCCCCTGCTGATTAATTATCCAAGCAAGCGGAGGTTGTAGCCCATGGACCGCAATGAGATGGGGCAGGCTGTTGCCGAACGTATCCGGGCGCAGAGCGCCGGACTGAAGCAGATGTGGCGCGAAGCGCAGCCGGTCAAGCATTTCTTCATCGATGACCTGCTGCCGGCAAATGACGCCATGAAGATCAGCCGCAGCTTCCCAGACCCTGACCAGCTCAGTTTGAAATCTTCGCTGCGCGAGCGCAAGCGCACGGGCGTCGAAGTCAATCGCTACGCCTCGTGCATCGGCGAATGCCTGTTCGCCTTTCAACACCCGCAGGTGATCGAAGCCATCGCCGAGATCACCGGGCTTGAGGGGCTTGAGGCCGATCCGTCGCTTTATGCGTCCGGCGTTTCGCTGATGGGCAAAGGCGATTTCCTCAACCCGCACATAGACAATTCGCATGACGGCGACCGCGCCAGATATCGCCTGTTGAACCTGTTGTTTTATGTGTCGCCGGACTGGCAGTTGGAGAATGGCGGCAACCTGGAGCTATGGGACGAGAAGATTCGCCAGCCGCATACCGTCCTTTCACGGTTCAATCGGCTGGTCGTCATGCTGACCAACCGCACAAGCTGGCACTCGGTCAATCAGGTGCGGGTTGATGCGCCGCGGCTCTGCGTGTCGAATTACTATTTCGCGCTGAAACCCGCAAGCGAGAGGGCTTACCTGAACGTCACGACCTTTGCCGGGCGTCCGGAAGAGATCATCAAACGGCCTTTGTTGAAGCTCGATGCCGCAGTGCTCAACGCCCTCGGCAAGACCTTCCCGCAACTCACCAAAATGACCCGGCACCGCCTGAAGGGGAATTGACGCCATCGCTTCGATTGATCGTGCGGGCGGCTGATGAGAAGTTCATCAGCCGCCTTTTGCTTCAGTTCTGCGACAAGATGCGCGGCAGCGGGATGTCGCCGGTTAGACCCCACTGAGTGATGATGAACTGCGTGTAGTTCGCCGACGACTTCGGAATGATCCACACGGCTTGCGACGAGCGCCAGATGCCGGGATCGGCTTTGCCATCGCCATCGTAGTCGCCGACAACCGGCGTGTCTCCGAGCGAGGGGTAGCCCGCCGGCACGAACAGCGGCTGGCCGGTGCTATAGCCGGTGCTCGACTTGAGGATGGAATAGACGGCGCTCTGGCCGCCGGCGGGCGGCGTAACGTAAGCCAGATCACTCCTGCCGTCGCCGTCAAAGTCTGCAACGATGGGCGCAAGCCCCGCGCCGCCCCAACTGTAGAAAAGCGCGCTGTTGGTGCTGTAGCCCTGCGACGATTGCAGGATGCCCCACAGGCCATTGCGATAGAAGCCGAGGTCGGAGACATGATCGCCGTCAAAATCACCGACGATAGGCACGTCACCCGATTGGCCCCATTGCGTGAAGATGTAGCTGGTGTAGTTCGATGATGATTTCGGGATGATCCAGACGCCCTGCGACGAGCGCCAGATGCCCGGATCCGTCTTGCCGTCGCCATCGAAGTCACCTATGACGGGCGTGTCTCCGAGCGAGGGGTAGCCCGCCGGCACGAACAACGGCTGACCCGGCGCGAAGCTGTAATTGCGACTCGACAGCAAGATGGCATACGTCGCGCTCTGGCCGCCCGCGGGCGGCTCGATGTAGCCAATGTCAGCGCGGCCATCGCCGTCGAAATCGGCAATGATGGGCGGCCTGCCCGCGCCGCCCCAACTGAAAAAGAGCGCGCTGTTGGTGCTGTAGCCTTGCGACGATTGCAAAAAGCTCCATAGCCCATCCCTGTAGGTGCCGATGTCTGACCTTAAATCGCCATCGATGTCGGTTCTTTGTCTGAAGACGCCGCCGGTCCCGGCGGTGATCGTGAAGTTGGCGTCCGACACATCAAAGAAGATATTGCCGACGGCTTGAATCTTGATGCGCGCCTGCGTGGTCGGCGCGTTCGGCACGCGAATCGGCTCCGAGCCATCATTCGCCGTGCTCGGCAGAACGACGATGGGGAAGGTGTTGCCGCCATCGGTCGAAAGCAGCACGCGGACGTTCGCCGTGCTGATTGGCGACGCCGTAGTGCCGGCGACGTTCCAGGTGACGGTTTGCGTCGAGCCGCCCGCCCAGCTAACCGCAGTGTTCGGTTGAGTCACTTGAAAAGGACCAGCCGCCGCGACGATGGTGACCTGCATAGCGTCGGACTGGATGCCGCCGCCCGCGGCGCGGTTATCGCGCGCCGTGACGCGGAAATTCATGATGCGGTTCGTCGTCGGCTGCGCCTCGCCGGTCGTGTAGGTGGTGCCGTTGAGGACATAGGTCTGCGGCGGGTCATTGGCGTTGTTGAGAATGTACTTCAATGAAGGAAAGAGCCGCGTCGGGCTGGTCACCGGCGGGTGTGATCTGAAAATCGGGCGGCTGCCATCGTCTGTGTTCGGCGGCGAAGCGGTGCCGAGATCATATTCTTCCCAGGCATAAGTCAGGGGGTCGCCGTCCGGGTCGCTGGCCATCGCCGTCAATGCGAATGGCGTGCGTGACGGGATCGTATAGTTCGGCCCGGCCTCGACCAGCGGCGGGTGGTTGCCGGTCGAGCTTTGCGCCGCGCAGGCGCCGCCCGACGTTACATAGGTGATGATCTGCTCAAGACTGCCGGTGTGAAAGTACTGGTCGGTTGACGGCTGTAGATTCTCGGCTCCGCAGATGCTATAGGCCATCAGCGTCGAGCCGCCGCCCGGCTCCCAGGCGCTCTGGGCGCTGCGTTGCGGCCCGCAGGGGCTGGAGCCGGTGTTAAAGCTGTGCGACGCGCCTAGCTCATGGCCGAACTCGTGCGTAATGCCGGTTACAAAAATGGTGTCGGTGGTCGAGCCGCCGCCCATCGTCGACGCGCCTTTGCCTTTCTGGCCCGCCGCGCAGGCGACGCCGATAAACGCGATCCCCGAAAACGAGCGCGACCCGGCAGGCAAGCCGGTAATCGCGCCATAGACATGGCCGATGTCGTAATTGGCCGAGCCGATCACCGCGTCCAGCTTCGTCTGGTTCTCTGTGAGCATCGTGCCGGGATTGCTGTTGGTATACCCGTCGGTGTTCGGGTCGGTGAAGATGATCGGGGTGTTATCGATCAGCGTCAAGCGAATGGAAAGCTCTTTCTGGTAGATGGCATTAATCAGGTTGACGTTCTGCGCGATAGCCGTTTGCGTCTGCGTGACGCTGCCGCCGCCATATTGTTGGGTGAACTCGCCTGTGGCGGCGACCGCCAGCCGGTAGGTGCGCAAGGTCGAGCCGGCGACGACGCTGGGGGCGAAGTCATCCATAGGCTGAACCGCGCCGCGAGACAGAGCTTCGTTCTGCATCGCGCCGCTCACCAGGCATTGCTTCGAGACCATCTCCTGAGAATCGAGGGCGCTGTAATAGACCAGGTAATCGCGGCTGTTATCGCCGGCATAAGGGGCGACGATGACGATGCCTTTCGGCGACAGGATGATGGCCTGCAAGCCATCGGGCGACCAGCTGAAGCGCATTGTCACCGCCGGATCATCCACCGCCTGACCGGCATAGGTCTTCAGGTCGGGCAAGCGAGCGGCGAGCGAAGGCTCCATAATCGGCGATTCCTCAACGCGGAAGTTGCCGAAGCTGCCATCGGGCAGCGGCATGCTGATCCGCACGTCGTTGCGCTCGGCATGGGCGGTGAACTCCGGCGGCGCGCCGGCGAGCGCCTGTCGGAGCGCTTGCTTCCTCAGGCGCACGGTACGGTATGACTCGGGAAATATATTGCGGCTCTCGCGGTTTTTAATATGCCGCTCTTTGATGTCGCTCCAGAAAGGATCGGTCGCCTCTTGCTGTGCCGCAACCGCGTGATCGAAGAAGGCCGCGGCAGTGAAGCCCGCGGCCAGAATCAGAGCGATTAGAATGAAGCGGCGGAAAAGAAAGGTATGACGCATGGATCATTGCTCCCTGGAATGTCGGTTCGGCAATGATCGAATGTCCAGGGATATAATGCCACGCCGAGCCGCCGGTCGCAATTTGATCTGCCCGGAAAGAAAAAAGGCAACGATGGCCTACGTTGCCATCGTTGCCCTTGCCACTCGACTCGCTTTTGAAGTGTCGGCTTTAGCGGCGCGGGCCGCGGCCGCCGCCGCCGCCGCCGGGCCGGCGGTCACGCCCGCCGCCGCCGGGACGTGGGCCGCGCGGGCGATCATCACGCGGGCGGTCGTCGCGCGGGCGATCTTCACGATAGCCGCGCTCTTCCCCGCCTTCGCCGTCGCGGTTGCCGCGATCATCTTCCGGCTCTTCTTCGCCGCGCTCGGCGCGCTCGTCCTTCAACACAGCCTTGCGCGACAGGCGAATCTTGCCCGACGGGTCAACATTGATCACCTTGACCAATAACTGCTGCCCCTCGTGCAATTCGTCGCGCACGTCGCGGACGCGATAATCGGCAATCTCGGAAACGTGCAGCAAGCCGTCCGTACCGGGCAGAATCTCGACGAACGCGCCGAAGTCGGCGATTCGCTGGACCGTGCCAAGATAGGTCTTGTTCAGTTCGGGCACCGCCGTAATGCCTTCGATGATCGCCTTGGCGGCTTCGGCCTTTTCCAGATTCGCCGAAGCGATGTTGATGCGCCCGCTGTCTTCGACATCGATCTTGGCGCCGGTCTTCTCGACGATGCCGCGGATCACCTTGCCGCCCGGCCCGATGACGTCGCGAATCTTATCAACGGGAATCTGGATGGTGAGGATGCGCGGCGCGTACTGGCTGATCTCTTCGCGCGGCGTGTTGAGCGCCGCCTCCATCTTGTCGAGGATATAGAAGCGGCCATCCTTGGCCTGCTGCAACGCGTCGGCGAGAATGCGGGCGTTGATGCCTGTGGCCTTGATGTCCATCTGCAACGCCGTGATGCCATTGCGCGTGCCGGCGACTTTGAAGTCCATATCGCCATAGTGGTCTTCGGCGCCGGCGATGTCTGTGAGAATCGCGTAACGATTGCCCTCCATCACCAGCCCCATCGCCACGCCGGCGACCGCGCGCTTCACAGGCACGCCGGCATCCATCAGCGCCAGCGAGCCGCCGCAGATGGTCGCCATCGAGCTTGAGCCGTTCGACTCGGTGATGTCGCTGACGATGCGCAGGGTGTAGGCGAACTCTTCTTCGCTCGGCAGCATGGGCTCAAGGGCGCGGCGGGCCAGCGCGCCGTGGCCGATCTCGCGGCGTCCCGGCGAGCCGATGCGGCCCGTTTCACCAACCGAAAACGGCGGGAAGTTGTAAGCCAGAATGAAGCGCCGCTTGATCTCGCCCTTCTCCAGGTCATCCATGAACTGAGTGTCTTCGCTGGTGCCGAGGGTCGCCGTGACGATGGCCTGCGTCTCGCCGCGTGTGAACAGCGCCGAGCCGTGAGTGCGCGGCAGCCAGCCGGTCTCAATCGAGATCGGACGAATCTCGCTGAAGCGCCGCCCGTCGGGCCTGTGGCGGCGTTCGAGAATGTCTTCGCGGAAGACCTTCTCTTTCAGGTGATCGAAGATCGTCTTGGCCATCTTACGCTTGTCGGGCTCCTCTTCGGGGTAGCCCGCGACGGTGGCCTCTTTGAGCGCGTCCACCTTGGCATAGCTTTCCAGCTTGCCGTGCTTGCCGGTGTCGAGCGCGTCGCGCAAGTCATCGGTGATGCGGCCAGAGATGTCGTTCATCATCTCGGCGTCAAGCTCGGGCGCCGGCCTTTCGCGCTTGGTGACGCCGAGCTTTTGATACATCTCCTTTTGCATGCGGCAGAGCTTCTTGATCTCGTTATGGCCGAACATCAAGGCTTCGACCATGACCTCTTCCGAGATCTCCTGCGCGCCGGCTTCGACCATCACGATGGCTTCTTCGGAGCCTGCGACGATGAGGTTGAGTTGCGAGGCGCGCGTCTGGTCGTAGGTCGGGTTGACGATGAAGCGGTCTTCGATCAAGCCGACGCGCACGCCGGCTATGGGGTTTTCGAACGGGATATCCGACAGGTAAAGCGCCGCCGAGGCGCCGGTAATCGCCAGCACGTCGGAATCATAGTTTTCGTCCGCCGACAGCACGAGCGCGATCACCTGCGTGTCGTCGCGGTAGCCTTCGCGGAACAGCGGGCGCAGCGGGCGGTCAATGAGCCGCGAGGTCAGGGTCTCTTTTTCCGACGGGCGGCCTTCGCGGCGAAAGTAGTTGCCGGGGATGCGCCCTGCGGCATAGCCGTACTCGCGGTATTCAACCGTGAGCGGGAAAAAGTTAATGTCAGGGCGCGGCGTCGAGCCGACCGCCGAGACGAGAACCATTGTGTCGCCGTAGCGCACGATCACCGCGCCATCCGCCTGTTTGGCGACTTTGCCGGTCTCGATAGAAAAGTCGAGTCCGCCTAATTGAACGCTTTCTTTCAACTCCATATCTGTCTCCTTATTCCTTCCGCTGCGCGCGCAGGGCGTGTGCGCCTGGCGGCTTCGGCCCCATTCGATGATCGCCGGGGCGGCCTATGAGCGGCCCTGATCGCGACCCTGGGGTGCGAAGTGCATCACGCCTGCTTCCATCCTTGAGCGCCCCGATGGTTGCCGGGATGGCCCGTCCTGGGTTGCGCGACTTTGCTGGCTGCCACGCCGGACTATGCGCCATACGGGCGGCGAGCCGGGGTGTGCAGGGGTTGCCTGAAAAAAACGAAACCACGGTGAGCCGCTCGGCCTGGCCGGCGCGCTCCCGTGGTCATCATGTGCGATGGCGGTGTCTGAACCGATAAACCGACGCGCGAGTGCGAGAATAAACTGCGCAGGCCGGCTGTACCCGAACGGTTGCTTCTTGCCTGGCGGGTGTGAGCCGACTGGCCGCGCGCCAGAGAGCCGACAATTGAGAAGGCCGCCCGAAGCAACCTGGCTTTGGCGCGGCCTTTCCCTCGTGATCTCTATTTCCTTATACCCAGACGACTGATGACTTCGCGGTAGCGCTCGGCGTTCTTGCGCCGCAAGTAGTCGAGCAAGCGCCGACGCTGGCTGACCAATTTCAGCAGGCCGCGCCGCGAATGGTTATCTTTCACATGCGTTTTGAAGTGCTCGGTGAGGTCGTTGATGCGCTGCGTCAACAGCGCCACCTGAACTTCCGGCGAGCCGGTGTCCGACTCGTGAACTCTGTACTGACCGATGATGCCGGTCTTTGCTTCCTTCGCTAACGCCACGTTCGCTACTCTCCTCTACACGGATAGAAATTCTTGTTCCTCTTGAACCCAAAAAAGTTAACATACGCGCCGCCGGGCTGTAAAGGGCGGCGCGGCGGCTACAGGGGCGCCTAATAATCCGTGAAATCCGCAGCCGGCCCGTGTACAATACATGATTTACTGTGCGAGCCTGAGGCTCGCATGGTGCCAGGGCTTGCTATGTACACAGAACTGTTCGAGACGGTCTATCCGATCAACATCAAAAAAGAGCGCGGCGTCACGGTCAGCGGCGTGGACGCTTTCGGGCTGGGCGAAGCAATCGGTCTTGCCGTCGGCGACCGCGTGATGAAGGCTAACGGCCAGGCGCTGCGCGATTTTCTCGACTGGCAATACTACACCGGCAGCGAAGACCGCGTGCGGCTCGAAGTCGTCAAAGCGTCGGGCGAGACCCGCGAAATCGATGTCGAAGTGGCCGAGGGCGAAATCTGGGGGCTCGATTTCGAATACTTCTCGCCGCGCCAGTGCGCCAACGATTGCATCTTCTGCTTCTGTAATCAGAACCCGGCAGGCGCGCGCGAATCGCTCTTCTTCAAAGACGAAGACGTTCGCCTGTCGTTCCTGCACGGCAATTACACCACCATGTCGTCGATCTCGAAGATGGAGCTGGAGCGCATCGTCGAGCAGCGCCTGTCGCCGCAGTACGTTTCCGTGCATGCCACGGACCCCGAAGTGCGCCAGTACCTGCTCGGGCGCAAACGCCCGGACGACGTGCTCGGCAAGATGCGCTATCTGGCCGAGCAGGGCATCGATCTGCACGCGCAGATCGTTCTCTGCCCGACGATCAATGACGGCGCGGTGCTGCGCCGCACGATTAAGGATTTGGCCGAGCTATATCCGCGCCTCTCATCCGTGGCCGTCGTGCCGGTTGTGTTTACGGAATTGCACAACTACAAAGACCGAATGACGGCGGTAACGCCGGAGTTTGCGCGCGACTTGATTAGCGAGATGCGCCCTGTGCAGCGGGCGTTTCGCGAGCGCTTCGGCTCGACGTTCGTCTTTCTGGCCGACGAGTTTTACCTGCGCGCCGGCTTGCCGCTGCCCGGTCGCCGGCATTATGGCGATTATCCGCAGATCGAAGACGGCGTCGGCATGGTGCGGCGCTTTGTGATCGGGGCGCGGGCGACGCTCAAGCGCGACCTCGGATCAACGATGCGGCTGGCGCCCGGCGGGCTCGACGGCACGGTGGTGACAGGCCAGTTGTTTGAGCCGATCCTGGCGCGCTACGTCGCGGAATTGAATGAGCGATTCAGCACGCGGCTGAAGACCGTGGCGGTGCAAAATCGGTTCTTCGGCCCGGAGGTGACGGTTGCGGGTTTGCTCGGCGGCACCGACGTGCTGCGGGCGCGCGAAGAGATTCGCGGCAGCTTTGTCATCGTGCCGGAACAGGCGTGCTTGAAGTCGGGACACATCTTTCTCGATGACCTGACGCTCGCCGACCTGGAGCGCGAGCTGGGGCTTCCGGTCGCCCACAGCGGGCCGACGCTGGCCACCATGATCGAACAGGCGCAGCAGCTCGAAGCCCGCGCCCGCAACCGTGTCTTTGCGGTTTAGCGGATAACCCGAATCGGCTTATCATACCGGAAAACGACTTAAAAGTCATTGACGGCTTTCCACTCCAGGTTTAAGATACCGCTAATGGAAAATAGCAATACCCAACCGACGCTTGAAACCATCGTGGATATGCTGAAAGGCATTCAGACGCAGGTTGGCGATTTGCAGACTCAGGTTGGGAATTTGCAAACTCAGGTTGGCGATTTGCAAACTCAGATTGGCGATCTGCAAACGCGAGTGGGCCGAATTGAAGATGACGTGACGGCGATCAAAGGAGAACAAGCGCGACAGGCACAGCAACTTGACCGGATGGCGCGTGACCTGTACACCTTCGCCTCCGAGCTTTATGATCTGCGGCTTGAGTTCAAAGCGTGGCGCGCCGCTTCCTGAGTTTTGTCAGTCTTCTCAGCCGTTTTTCGGCTTCCTCCTGCCGCCTGCTGCAAATACTCTTGCATCCTCAGCCGCTTCGCTCTACTCTCTTGGAAGACTGCCCCTACTGTCGCACAACCGGTACATAACCCATTCAACGAGCAAGGGAGCCGCGCCCAGGGATCGTTATGCTGCCACGCAATAGCCATCACAATAGTCAATTGGCGAAAGCTGAAGCCACGTTGCAAGAGATGGAGGCGAAGCTGTTACAGACGCGCGCCGTCCTCGAAGACCGTCAGCGCGAGCGCCAGCAGATGCAGGCCGTCGAGCGGAAGATCCGCGACACCGGCGACATCAATAAGCTGGTGAAGCTGCAATCTCGCGTCTTCGCGATGGACAAAGCTATACAGGAATTGAAGGGCCGCGAGGCCGACGCCGAGCGCCAGGTCGAAGCCGCGCGGCGCTACCTTTTTACGCTCTACGTTAAGCTCGAACGCCTGCGGCAGGAAGAAGCCGCCTTTGCGGTGCGCTCACACAGCGAGCTAAGGCTGCCGCCCGAAGAGCAAGCCAACCTGCGGCGCTTGCAGCTACAGATTCAAGCCATCACCGGCGCCGAGTGATTCAGCGCGCCGCGTCTGTCGCCTGACGGGCGCACGGCCGCCTTAAACTAAAAAAGCGCGCCGGGCTAATCCTAGCCCGGCGCGCTTTTTATTCTCGTCCGACCGCCGCTTAGAACTGGAAGCGACCGCCGAGCTGGATGGCACGCGGCCCGCCGGTGCCGAAGTTCTGGCCGGCGCGGCCCGTCGGCACGCCGAAGCCGGAGCCCAGCGTCTGACCATAGCCGGTCAGGTTCGAGATGTTGAAGATGTTGAAGACCTCGAAGAATCCTTGAAGCTGCCAGCGCTCGCGGAACTTGAAGGTCTTGGTGATGCGAATGTCTTCCGACTGGAAGTTATCGCCGAAGCGGAAGTTCGCCGGGATGATGATCTGCGAGCTGGCCGGCTGAGTGGCGTTGAACTGGCCGAGCTTCAGCAAGAACTCCTCGCGGTCGGTGCCGCGGTTGAGCGAGTTCAGTTCGACGCCCGGCAGCGGGTCGCCGCCGACGCCGTCGCCGTTGACGTCGATGGTGTCCGAAAGTCTTGCCGACAGCGGCGGCTTGCTCTGGAAAAAGGCGATCAGCGAAGCCTGGAAATTCCACGGCAGATCGAAGACGCCGCTGAAGGTGAAGCGGTGGCGCACGTCCGCGTCCTGGTAGGTGTAATGGCCGAACAGGTTGTTGAAATCAACGAACGGGAAGCCTTTGTAACTGGACAGCGCGTAGCTGGCGGTGAACTGGACGCGGTTAGCAAAGCGCTTGTCGAGCTTCACCAGCAGCGCGCGGTAGTCGTCACGACCGATGCTCTTGATGACGCCGACCGGACCATTGGCGCACTGGATCGCCGGGTTAAAGGCTTCTGCCGACGTGCAAGGACGGATGATCGGGCCGCCGGTTGCCGCCGGGCGGCTGAAGTATTCGGCGTCGTACTGCTGCAAGGTGTGCATCAGGCGACGGAAAACGAAGTCGGCGGAGACCGTCATGTTCGACGTTAGCTGGCGCTGTACGCCGAGGCTGACCTGTTCGGAGAACGGCACCTCGAGGTTCGGGTCGAGGATGTCGGTGCCGGTCTTGAAGAAGTCAATGCTGGTCAGGCCCGACGTGCCGAGCGACCGCAGCGTGTTTTCAATCACCGGCACCTGCTGGTTGCGGATGGTGATGAAGTTGGCGCCCGTCAGCTTGGTCGGGAACAACCCGAAGAAGATCGGCGCGCCCAGCGGCACGTTGATCAGGTTGAGCGGCGACGGCAGACCGGGAATCTGCGGGAACGCGATGGTGTTCTGGAAGAAGGTCCCGGCGATTTGCGAGCGGCCATTGCCGATGGGGCCAATAGCCGAGCGCTCGCGCAGGCGGGTCACGAACAGCACGGTGTCGTAATAGATGCCGGCGCCACCGCGGATGATCGTCTTGCCCTTGTTGCCGACGTCATAGTTAAAGCCGAACGACGGCGCGATATTGTTCTTGTCTTTGCCGGGCTTGCCGGTCGAGCCGAGCAGCGGCGCGAGCAACGCCGGCTTGGCCAGGTCATGGTTTTGCAGGTTGGTCTCGTACTGGTACGAGGCGCCAAAGCTGAAGGTAAAGCCGGGCTTCACGAGCCAGGAATCCTGCGCGTAGAAGCGCCCGCGGTTGCTCTGGCGGGCAATGTCGGTCTGGAACGGCGGCGGCTGCGACGGGTCGCCGATGCCGACCAGCGGGATGGTGGTGCCGCCCGAGTTGCCTGCGACCACCGGCAGGTTGAGGATGTCTGCAAGCGTCGGCGTCCCGCCCGTCAAGAAGACCGACGGGATGGGAATGGTCAGGCCGGCGATGATCCCCGCCTTAACCGGCGCCGGCAGCGGCAGCGCGTTGACGTTGGCGGCGACCAACTGGTTGACGCCGACTATCGTCGTCGGGTTATGCACGACGACCAGCGCCGGGTCGAGGAAGGCCCACGCGCCCGTGCCATAGTTGTGCTCGTATTCGCCGCCGAAGCGGAAGCGGTGCGAGCCCTTCACCCAGTTCAGGTTGTCGGTGAACTGATAGCGCTTGAGATCGCGATTCTGCGGCGCGTTGACCGTATTGCCGGCGCGGAAGTTGCTGCCGGCGACGCGGATCTGCGGGCCGCCCAGGCCGATGCAGCCGATATTCGACGGCGGGCAGTCGGCAGCGGTCGGAATCGACTCGTCATTGACGATGTGCTGGAAGTTGAAGCGCGCGTCGTTGACCAGGTTCTGCGTAAAGATGCGCGTCAGCGACCCTTGAATGTTGTCATCGTTGCTCGAATTGACACGCCAGTTCGACGGCAGGGTGTTGTCCGTGTCCGGCGCGAAGACATCGTTGTCATCATGGCTGTAGCGCACAAAGGCATTCATCTTGTCGTTGATCTTGAAGTCGGCGCGCACGTTGACCAGGTTGCCTTTGTACGGGCTGGTGGTGACGTTGTTGAACGCCGACGAGCCCGGAAAGCCGGTGACGACCGTGCTGATGGCCGATGTCTGATCCAACCGCTCGTAGTTGCCGAAGAAGAAGGCGCGATCCTTCTTGATCGGGCCGCCCAAACTGCCGCCGTACTGGTAGCGGCGGAAGAACGGGTCGAAGTTGCGGCTCGGGCGGAAGTAGGTCGGCAGCGCCGAGAGGCTATGGTCGCGGAAGAAGAGGAACGCGCTGCCATGCAGGTCGTTGCTCCCGGTTCGCGAGACGATATTGATGGCGCCCACAGAGGTGATGCCGGTCGAGAGGTCAAAGTTGAAGGTGGAAATCTGGAATTCCTGAATCGTCTCGGTCGAGAAGTTTTGCGCCGCGCCACCGCAGACCGGGTCGAGGATGCTGCCACCGTCAACCGTCAGCCGGGTGAGCGCCGAATTGGCGCCGCCAATCGAGACGTTAAAGAGGTTGTTCTGCGAGCCGGGATTCTTGGTCGTCACGCCGACGCCCGGCTCCAGCGATGCGAGCTGCAAGAAGTTGCGCCCGTTGAGCGGCAGGGCATCGATCTTCTGCCGCCCGATGACGCCGTCAATCTTGTAATTGGTTTTGTCGATCTGCGGCGCTTCGGCTTGAATCTCGACGATCTCTTCTTTGGTGCCGACGCGCAGCGCGGCGTCGCCGTTGGTGGTGTTGCCGACTTGCACCGGCGCCGTGATCACCTGCGTCGAGAAGCCCTGCGCCTCGATCTTCACTTCATAATCGCCGGGCAACAGGTTTTCGACGGCATAGATGCCATCGCTGCCGGTACTGATTTTGCGGCTCTCGCCAGTCGCTTTATTGGTCACGGTGACGGTCGCGTTGGGGACGATAGCCCCCTGCGGGTCGGTGACGGTGCCGCGAATCGCGCCGGTCGGATTTTGCGCCAGGACTGGTAAGGCCAGGTTTGCTACGAGCATTGTCACCATGACAGCCAGCAGCAAGCGTTTGCACTTAATTCGCATACTTCGTCTCCTTTCAATTCCTGTGAGCGGGTAAGGTCGCCTATTTCCTACCGGGCCGATGCGGCAATGGGCAGCCACTGCTTGCGATATGCGCTCTTTTTCAAGCATGCCTCGACGACGCATTGCTCAAGACCAGCCTCGCGATATTAGGCCGAGAGGGGCAGGTCATCACGCTGCCCGACTAAAAAAAAGACGATTGATTAACAAGCTATAAGAGAGCCGTGGACGCGCATATCATTCTTTTTTTCCGCAAACTTGTCAAGGAGTTTTTGACAAAGCCGGCCTGCCGTGGGACGAACGCCAAACCCCTGCGCCCGCCCGCTCGGCGGCGCCAATCGCGCGCGCGCCGGGCCAAGCTCGACATGGCGCAAAACGCTGATGTAGAATTTGCCGCCCGACCTCCGACTATGCAGCAAATCTCAAGGCACCATTCAGCCGCCGCGACCACCGCCAGGGGCCGCCTCCGAGCCCTCTGGCGACAGCTTACAGAGACCGCCGCCGTGCGCTCGGTGGCGCTCGCCGTCTTTGCATTCAGCCTGCTCACACTGTTGGCGTGGCGGCTGTTTGTCCAGATGGAAGTCGGTGACGCGGCCATCTGGGACTACGTCGCGCAAGCCATCCGGCGCGGCCAGATTCCTTACCGCGATGTGGTCGAGATCAAGGGGCCGGCGAGCGCTTACCTGAGCGCCCTGGCCATGTGGCTGGGCCAGGCGGTCGGCCTGCGCGATGTGATGGCCGTGCGCGTCATGCAGGTGCTGATGGCGGCGGCGCTGTCGGCGGTTATCTACCTGGTGGGCGAAGCCTACCTGCGCCGGCGCATGGCGGCGCTCATGGCCTGCCTCTTTCCGCTGACCTCTTATCACTTCGTCAGCTGGGTCGAAGGCGGCACACAGCCGAAGCTGACAATGATCTTCTTCGGCATGCTGTCGCTGTTGTTGATCGCCGGCGACCGCCCCTTCTGGGCCGGCGTCAGCGCCATGCTCAGTTGCCTGTGCTGGCAGCCGGGATTATTGTTCGCCGGCGTCGCTTTCTTGATCTTCTCGCGCTACCTGACGAGCTGGCGCGACCGACGAGCCTTGAAGGTCGTAGCCGGGGCGCTGCTGCCGCTGGCGCTCGTGGTTGCCTACTTTTATGCGGTCGGCGCGCTCGCGGACCTCTGGACCTGGACGGTCGCTTACAACTTCAACGTCTACGCGCCGGCAGAGCTGCGCAGCCTGGGCGATATGTTGGCGCACCTGTGGACGGTGACGCTACGCATTTTCCGAGTTGACGTCGTCTGGGTGATCCTGGCGCTTCTGGGGTTGATTGGGTTCGCCGGCGAGCGCCTGCGCGCCAGGCGGCCCTTGAAGGCGGCGCTACAATCACCCGACTTGTTCAGAGACGCCCTGGTCATCGCCCCTGGCGTCTACCTCGGTTTTTGCCTGATCAACTTCCAATCGGGGCCGGATTTCCTGCCGTTCTTCCCGTTCGTCGGTCTCTTTGCCGGCTGGCTGATTACCGCAGCCGCCGCCCGCCTGCAAGCCAGCCGGCTGGCGCAATCGAAGCCGGCGCTGCGCCGTTGGGTCGAGCGGCTGCCGGCGGCGGCCCTGCTGCTGCTACTCATCCTGAGCGCAGGCCGCGCCGTGACCTTCAGAATGCAGGAATGGACGTTGAAGATTCAGGAGCAGCAGTTAAAGCTCGCCTACGACCGCCTCGGCCCCGACGATCAGGTCTACGTGCATGGCACGCTGGAGCTGCTGGTGATGACCAACAGGCCGAACCTGAATCCGTATATTCTCTGGGATCGCAACAAAGCCGACTACATCGCGGCGAAGAAGTATGGCGGCTCGGTGCAAACGATGATCGCCGAGATGGAAGCCGCCGCGCCGAAGCTGGTCGCGCTATCACGCCTGCGTAACATCTCGCAGGCGGTCGACCTTGAACAATGGGTCGCCCAGAAGTACGACAAGCTGCCGATTGTCGGCTATGACATCTACGTTCGCAAGCAACAGCCCAATGATGAACGATGAATGATGGATGATGAATTAAGGGAAAGGCGGCTCACTGCAATGGCACGAGCTCCGGCTGTTCATCATTCATCATTCATACTTCATCATTTCTGATTTGGAGGAACGCCATGCAAAAACGACTTGTCTTCGCCATTGTGATCCTGCTCGCCGGTTTGCCGGCGCTGCCGCTGGCCGCTGGCCCGCGCCCGGTCAAGAACAGCCTGAAAGTCGGCATCGCCGCGCTGCCGATCACTCCCTTCGGAACCAACCCGGATTGGGATGGCCCGGTCACCGAGTCGGGCGTCTGGGGCGAGCGCTTCACGGATGCGAATCACAATGGCCGCTGGGACGCCGGCGAAGCCTTCGTTGACGACTCGGCGAACGACGCGCTCGATGCCTCATCGAAAGGCAAGTACGACGGCGTCTTTCTCGCAGGCTTTGGCGACAACCGCATCGCCACAGGCAAACATGACGACCTCTGGGCGCGCGCCATCGTCATCGAATCGGGCGCCGCTAAGATTGCCATCGTCGCGCTCGACCTGATCGGCTACTACAGCAAGGCGAATTATTATGGCCTCGGCGAAGTGCAGAAACTCGTAGACCCGCGCCTCGGCGTCAGCGACATCCTCATCACCAGCACGCACAACCACGAAGGGCCGGACACCATCGGCGCGTGGGGCGTGAACCCGTTGAGCGATGGCAAGTTTCCCCGCTACCTGCGCTTCATTGACCGGCAGATCGCTAAAGCGGTGAACCAGGCGGCGCAAGCGACGCGGCCCGCGGTGATGAAGCTCGGCATGACGACAGCGCAAGCGTCGCCGGCCATCGCCGGCATGCAGACGCGCACGCATGGCCGCCCGCCGGCCTTCTATGACGAAGAGATGCGGGTGATGCAATTCTTCGACGCGACGCGCAGCACGCTCGACCGCGTCATCGCCACCTTCATCAACTGGAACACGCATCCCGAAAGCATGGAGAGTCGCAACACCGTGCTGACATCGGACTTCCCGCACGCCGTGCGCGAGGCGGTCGAGAAGCAATATGGCGGCACGGCGATTTATGTCAGCGGCGACATCGGCGCCGTCGAAATCATCGGCGACTCGAACAACCGGAACCACGACCGCACCACGTTTGACGGCAAAGAGTATCCGCTTACCGCCAACAGCAACCGCCCGGTTTATACCTTTGAGCGCACCGAAGCCATCGGGCGCGACGTGGCGAAAGCGGTCTTCGCGGCGCTCGATCACGGCGAGATGAGCCCGGTCGCCACACTCGACATTCGCAAAGCCACTTTGCGCGCGCCGATGGACAATCAAGGGTATCTGTTCCTCGCAGGCCGTAGCGTCCTCGACACCATCCCTGCGCCGCAGGCGGGACAGAAGGTTGAGATTGAAACGACCATCTACGCCATCACGCTCGGCGACGCGCAGATGATCACGACGCCGGGCGAGCTGTTCCCCGAAGTCTTCTATGGTGTTGAACATTACAAGAGGCAGGACTGTACGGAGGCGGACACCAAACGACCGGCGGAGCCCGCCGTGCGCGAGCGCATGACGAAGAAGTATAAGTTCATCATCGGCCTCTGCCCCGACGAGCTTGGCTACATCGTGCCGGGTTATGATTTCCTGCCGCCGGCCTACGGGCTGAGCGGTGCAAGCCAGGCGCAAGACCCGTGCAAGGCGAAAGGCGTGCCGAATCATTATCACGAAACCAACTCGGCGAGTTCCCTTCTCGCGCCGCTGTGGGCCTGCGCGGCGGCGGCGCTGCTCGACGGCAAGCCGGTGGATGCGGAAGCCTGCCGGAAGAAGTGAAGCGTGAAGAAAGCGCGGAGAATATGATGTTGATCGCCCTGACCCGTTCCGTCAGTCCGAGCATCAATGATTGCGAGCTGACGTTTCATGAGCAGCAGCCGATAGACGTAGCCAGGGCCGCGGCGCAGCATCACGCTTATGAAAACGCTTTGCGCGGCCTCGGCGTCGAAGTCGTCCGTTTGCCCGCGGAGCCGGACTTGCCCGACGCCGTCTTTGTCGAAGACGCGGCCATCGTGGTTGATGAGCTTGCGGTCATTCCGTTGATGGGCGCGGCGAGCCGCCGACCGGAGACCAGGAGCGTAGCTGTAGCTCTGGCGGCTTATCGCCCGCTGCGTCACCTCGAAGCGCCGGCGACGCTCGATGGCGGCGATGTGCTGCGCGTCGGGCGGCAATTGTTCGTCGGCTTAACGCGCCGCACGAATCAAGCAGGTGTCGCGCAACTCGGCGCGCATCTCGCGCCCTTTGGCTATGAAGTCCAGGGCGTTGAAGTGACGGGCTGCCTGCACCTCAAGAGCGCCTGCACGCAGGTCGGCCACAACACGCTGCTCATCAACCGCGATTGGATTGACGCAGCGCCGTTCGCGGCTTTTGATTTAGTTGATGTACCGGCGACTGAGCCAGGAGCCGCTAATGCCTTGTTGATTGGGGAAACCGTGATTCTGCCGAGCGCCTTTCCGCGGACGATTGCATTACTCGAACGGCGCGGCCTGAAGGTTTGTGCGGTTGACGTTTCCGAGTTTCAGAAGGCCGAAGGCGGCGTCACCTGCAAGAGCATCATCTTCACGGTGCCGGCGCGGTGATAAAAGTCCGACGTTAGCCGATTGCTGGCCGGTGCCCTAAGCGCTGTGCGTCTGTGCGCGTATTGGCAGCATCACCGTGAAGGTCGAGCCGTGACCACTTTCGCTTTCGACCGCGATCCACCCATCGTGGCCTTCGACGATGCGGCTGGCGATGGCCAGCCCCAGGCCGGTGCTCTGCTCGCCGTCCGTGCTCTTGACGCTCGTCTTTTCAAAGGGCTTAAAAATCTTGTCGAGCTCGCCGGCGGGAATGCCCTGCCCTTCATCCTTCACCGCAATCTGCACCGTATCCACCGTGCGGGTGACACTCACTTCGACCGTGCGATGCGGGTGAGAGAATTTGAGCGCGTTGGAGATCAGGTTATTCATGACCTGCTCGATCTTCGCGGCGTCGAGCAGGATCGGCGGCAGGTCAGCATCCGCCTTGAAGCCGAGGTGTATCTTCTTTTTTTCGGCAAGCACGCGGTTCAGATGGACGTTCGCAGCCACCAGCGCCGCCAGGTCAACCGACTGCAAATCGAGATGCAGGCGGCCCGATTCGATGCGGCTCAATGACAGAATGTCGTGGATCAGGTTGAGCATGAACTTGCTGTTGCGCTCGATGATGGCGATGAACTCGCGCTGCTGCGGCGCGAGCGGCTTGCTTTCGTCGCGCAGCAGGTACTGGCTGAAATTCAGTATCACCGATAGCGGATTCCTAAGATCATGCGCCGCCATGCCGATGAACTGGTTCTTCTGCTCGTTCAAGCGCGCCAGCTCGACATTCTGTTTGGCCATCTCGCGCTGCGCATTGGCAAGCTCATTGTTCACGCGGCTGAACTCTTCATAGATGTGACTGTCGCGCTCCTGCCACTGGCGCACCTCCGAGTAGAGGTTTTTGACCGCCGAGCGCAGCACGTTCACCTGCTCGCTGTTAATCTTCATCAGCTCTTCATAAACGCGCGCCGCCGCCGATGGCGAAGCCGCTCCGACGATCAACATGCGGTCGCCGGTGCGCCCGCCGGCGAAGTGGAGCACGCCGAGACGCTCGCCGAGACCCACGTTCAGTTCCCAGTCGAAAGCGGCCCCCTGATAGCGGAGAGTGGCGAGAAAGAGGCGGGCCTTTTCGCGGCTTTCGCCATCGGGGAGGTCCGTAAACGATTGCCCCGGCGCGAGCCGCTCGCCGAGGCCCAGCTCGTCGCGCACGACTTCGAGGATGGTGCCCTGCGCGTCGCACAGCAATGCAATCCCGGCTGGCGTCTTGGCGGCGCTCATCACAGACGCTCCTTGTTCATCATGCGGTTGGCGACTGCGACCGCGTCCGCGGCATCTGCCGCGTAGCCGTCTGCGCCAATCTGCCGCCACAGGTCGGCGGCGATGTTGAAAGGATAGCCGCCGACCAGAATCTTGACGCGGGCGGTTTCGCTCGCATGCCGCACGGCGCTGATCAATTCGGTAACATTCTTTACATAGGTGCTGATCGTCGTCGAAATGGCAAGGACGTCGGCGCGCTGCGCCGCCAGCGTCTGAATGATGCCCGCCGCGGGCATGTTGGCGCCCAGATAAAACGTGTCCCAGCCGTCCATCTCGAACAGGTCACTCACCATGCGCACGCCGATCTCGTGCAGGTCACCGCCGACGCAGGCGGCGACCAGCCGCCAGCCGTGCTTCCGGTTCGTAAAAATATAGGGATAAAGCTGTGACATGATGAGCTGTGTCGCGGCGGTGCAATAATGCTCTTGCGCGACGTTGACCGTGTTCATCTGCCACAATCGCCCAATCTCATATTGCGAGGGTTGGAACACCTGTAGATAAACATCGCGCACGCTGACGCCGCCGGCGACGGCTTCGAGGATCAACCGGCTGGCGCGCTGGCGGTCGCCGTCGAGCAAGGCGCTGACATAAGCACGCGCCAGATCGCTCAGGGGTGCGCCGTCAGCGATGAACGACGCGGCGGTCGAAGCGGAGTGCGGCAAATCCGCCTCGCCCGCTTCAACGTAGCCGCAGGCCAGCGCCGCCATAGGTGGCGGCAAGACTTGCTCGAGCGCCTCCCGCATACAAGCGAGGTTGGTGGCGAGGTCTTCGGCAGGAATGCCGCGCCCGGCAAGCATGATTTTGGCCCACTGGACATAGTCAGCAAACAAAGCGGGCCGCCCGGCGGCGATGGATTGCGACAAATACGACAAATGATAGAGCGCGTCCTGTAGGCACTTGGCGCGTCCGGGCTCGCCGTAGCGGGCGGCCAGCTCCGGCATCACCGCATACTGGCGCGCCGTCATGGCTTCGGCCAGCGCCTGGCTGCGCCCGTCAATGAAGCGGCTGGTCTCTTGTGGCAATTCCTGCATGGCGCACTTATGAGCAGAGGCGCTCGAAGAACCGCAGCCGGGCGCTTTTCGGCATCAGCTTCAAGCCCTTGGGAATCTGGCCGTGCGACTCGCGGTACTGGTGGCTGTGATGCCAGGCGCGAAAGTTGGCTTCGTCCGTCCAGTACGTCAGCAGCCAGATCTCTTCGGGCGACTCCACAGGCGAGATGACTTCCATGCGCAAAAAGCCCGGCGCCTGGTCAACCAGATGCGGGCGATTAAGAAAAGCCTGCCTGACCTCGGCCACCATGTTATTAGCGATTGTAAATTGGCTCAGAGCAACGAATACGTTTCGCGCCTGCGGCAAGAGCGGATCAGCATCACCTGCGGTTTCGCTAAACGGTTGATCTGAAGGAAGATCAACCGGGGTGCTGAAGGCGGCATCCTGATCGCCCATAATTTCTACTCGGGTTAAAGTTTCGCGTCCTTCAGCATATTAAAACGGCAGGTGACCGGTGACAAGTAAGCGGCGACAAGGGCAATCGCCGGGCGGCCCGCCTAGTGGCGCTAGGCCGGGGCGGCGGTCTTCTGCCCGTTCTGCGAATCCTCGCCAAACGTCGCGATCACGCGGCCCGATTGGAACGAGAAGCGCGCGACGCGCGGCGTCCAGTAGGCAAACCTCTCGATGGGGTAATGCATGTTGAGCAAGTTGCTGATTCGGGTCAAGCCTTCATAAACCGTCCGCCAGATCGGATACTCCGTAATGTCTATCGTTGCGTCTACGACATTCTCGTAGCTCGTCCCGCTGGCGCGCGGCTTTAAGTCATCGAGCAGTTGCCGCCAATCCGTCGCCTCACGCTTGAGCAGATGGACATAGATTTCGCTCGCCTTGTTCGGGAAGCGCGTCAGGATGGAAAGCAGAATCAGCACCACCTGATACTCGCCGCGGCGCTCGTTGCTGCCGACGAAAGCGGCCAGCTCGCGCGTTTTCAGCGAAGCGCGAATCAGCCTGTAGATGTTGATGAAGCGTTTGGCGGCGCGCGGTGATGAGATCATCGATGAGAGCTTCTGAATGTCTTCCAGCTCCCACGGCTCGATGGCGAGATTCGGCGGCATCATGTTAATGCGACTCGCGGGCGGCGCGGGCGGCGGCGTTTGGGCTTGCTGCCGCTGTGGCGTGGGCGGCGGTGTTTGCCCTGGCTGTTGCGGCGGCGTGGGCGGCGGCGCCTGGCCTAGCGGTGGCGGCGGCGGTGCGGCCTGATGCTCCTGCCCCGGTGATGGCGGCGACGGCGGCGGATTGGATGTACCGGAGTGCGTTTGCGATGGGGTTTGCGCCCGCACCGGCAGCAGGCTTTGAACCAGCCCCTCGAACCCCTTCGGGCCCATGCGTCGCAAGGTGAAGGGAATCTGGAAAATCTTCTCCAGATAATTATGCGGCGTCGAAGTCCAACTGCTCATGTCGCCATCGGCAAACCCGGATTCGTCGCCGCTGTAGCCGAGGAATTCCGCGTAGTGCTTCTTTAACGCTTGCAGCATCCAGCGCGAGTCGACGCCGACGACCACGACGAAAAGCGGGAAGGCCAGCAGCAAATGGACAGCTTGCAAAACCTCGACGACGCGATCTGCCGGGCAGCGGTCAAGGTCATCGATGTAGAGAATGATGCGATCAATGCGCGGCAGACCGGGGCCGCGCTTTTCGTCGCTGGCCTCTCTGAGCAGGCCGCTTAATTTATCAAAATCGTTGCGAATCAGCGAGATGATTCCGGCATACTTGCGATAATCTGAACTATCAACCCGCTCGCGAATGAATTTGCGCAAGCGCCGCCCGGCCTGAATCTCATTGATCTCCTCTTGCAGCCTGGCGACCTCCTGCTCGGCCAGTTCATAGGCTTGCTGCGCCGCCAGCTCTTCCTGGCGCAGCTCGTCAACCTGGCTGGCGAGCGTTTCGACCTGCTGCTGTCGTTTGGCGAGTTCTTCGGCCTGCTCCTTCTGCTTCTTGGCGAGCTCGTCGGTTTGCTCCTTCTGCTTTTTGGTAAGCTCCTCGGCTTGCGCCTTCTGCTGTTGAGCAGCTAAATTCTCAGCCTCTTTACCTGCCGCGTTCATTTTCGACATGGCCTTTTTGGCTTTGGCGTACCAGGGCTTGAGCCAGGCCAGGAACTCGGCGAGCGCCGTGACCGCCAGCCCCAGCCATTTCGCCACCGCCTGCACCTGCGGTGAAGCGATCAGCCGATCAATTCCCGAAACAATCAGAACCGGCAACACCAGTAAGGCGATCACCACGATGATCCTTCGCGTGCGATTCGGCCCGGCGATTAACCATCGGCCAAAGACCCGGAGGCGACCGCCGAGGCGGCGCACATTCCTGGCCACTTCAATCAGCTCACCGACGTTCTCCTGCGCCGCCGGCAGCCCCAGTTCTTTGGCCGCATCGGTCAATTTCTTCCTGGTCCCTTCATCCTCCAGGACGCTTTTCAGCACGTCGGTTGGGCGCACCTCAGAGAAGTCTTGTTTGGCTTGCTGCTCCTTTACCTCCGCGAGATCGATTTTCGCTTGCTGATGCTGTTCTTTCACCTCCGCGAGATCGATTTTCGCTTGCTCAAATTGCGCTTGCTCCTTGGCGATTTTCTTTTTCGCCTGCTCGCGCTCCTCCTTCACCTTATCGAGATGGCTTTCGGCTTTTGCCTTGATCGCTTCGGCGCTGGCCTTCTTGCGCGTCGCTTCGGCGAGGAACTCCTGAGACGATTGCAATCGCTTAAACAACTCTTCGCGGTCTACTACCGGTTTTGTCGGCACGTCCGTCAGCTCGTCGCAAAGCCCGTCGAAGATTCGCGAAACCAGGCTGGCCCAGAGATTGTCATCGATGTAGTGCCACGCGTTGAACGGAATCTGCACGACGTTGGAACAGAAGGCGGTCGGCTTGCCTTCGGCGACGGCGCGCGCCGATTCCGCTTCCAGCTCAGCGATCCGCTTGCGCATTTTATTCATGAAGAAGCTCTTGCCGGTGCCCCAATCGCCGAACAGTCCGAGCGACAACGGCGGCTTCACGTTCTCGGCCATAATCACGGCGCACAGCGCGTTGACTTCGTCGGTAATATCGAGCTGATCTTTGATCTCGGTGCGGTCGTCGTTCTCAAGCGCGTCGGCGATGTAGCCGGCAAGCGGCAAATCCTGTAACGACTCCGACGACGACTCTGACGAGGTCAGCAAAATCTGCCGCCAGGCTTCACGGTCATCATTGAACAACGCCGATTCGATGAAAGCACAGAGCTTCTGGCGCAGGTCGTTGAGATCATAAGACAACCCGGCCAACAACGCCTGCACGGCAAAGGGGCCGGTCGAGCCGGCGCCCGCGACTAGCGCCGCTATCAGATGCCGCGTATGCACCTGATTTGGAAGCGGGTGGGTGCTGGCAGAGGTCTTCTTTACATAATCGGCGGCGACGGCAATGACGCTTCGCGATTCGTCGGAAAGCAGCGGTTCCCAGTTTATCCCCACGTCCTGGGTCGGCACGTAGCTGATCCCGTAACGCGAGTTGAGTCCCAGTAAAATGATCGGGCCGGCTGGAATGGTTTCCGTGGTCGGCGGATTGTGGCGATGGTCGCGCAAATACTTTAGAACGAACTGCGAGGTATTGCGCGGCTCGCCGGCCATTTGGACACGAACCAGGAACCCGGCCAACAACAGGACGGAATCTATCGAGCGCGCATTGCCGGTTATTTGCTCGGCGAAGCGCGCGGCATAGCTGAGGCCCGATTCCGCCGCGCCCGTCAGCAGATAATCCGTTGTATTTACCGGGTCGGCCTGATTGCCTTTGGAGGCTGGCTTGAGATGGGCTTCGAGCGTGGCGGCGACCTGTGCTTGCAGGTCTTCAGGCCCCGTAAAGACCCGGACTTGCTGCTCGGTGCGGAGCCGCGCTTTGAAGGCTTGCAGCCTGCTCGCGCTATCATCTTGTGGCATCAGGCTGCCTCCTCCATCATAAAAATGAAACAAGGGATACCGCGCCTGGCGGCCTGGTTGTACTCCATCTCGACGCGCGATATGGCAGAGCTCCCAAGCACAGGGCCGTACTCCCGGCCAATGATGCCCAGATAAATATCGGCCTCGTCGATCACTGGCGACAGGGTGCCCTCTATCGCAAAAAACATATCCGTCACCACCGGTTGCAAGCCCATCTCCTGGCAAAGGATCAGGATCAGGTTACGGTATTCAACAAGATCAGGGGTGACGCTGATGGCGACGGTGGGCGTTTTTTCGGCCATTACACAGACCTCCCAGGATGGGCTAGGGCCCGTGTACTTTATCATAACTTTAAAAATGGACGGCGGATTTTCGCCGTCCATTCAGAGGCAGGTTGTTGCCGGCTTATCGCTCGACGGCCATCGCCACCGCATTGCCGCCGCCCAGGCAGAGCGCCGCCAGCCCACGCCGCGCGCCGCGCCGCTGCATCTCGTAGAGCAGTGTCACCAGGATGCGCGCGCCGCTCGCGCCAATCGGATGCCCAAGCGCCACCGCGCCGCCGTTGACGTTCAAGCGCGCCGGGTCAATGCCCAGCTCGCGTGTGATCGCCACCGCCTGCACGGCGAAGGCTTCGTTCAGCTCGATCAAATCGACATCGGCCAGGTCCCAGCCGGCGCGCTCCAGCGTGAGTTGAATCGCCGTGATCGGGGCCATCATCACCAGCTTCGGCTCAACGCCGCTGGTCGCCTGCGCGACGATGCGCGCCATCGGCTTGCGACCGAGCTTGCGCGCCAGCTCGTCGGAAGTGACGACGAGCGCCGCCGCGCCGTCATTCACGCCCGGCGCATTGCCGGCGGTGACCGTGCCGCCTTGCGGCTTAAACGCCGGCTTCAGTCGCGCCAGGGCTTCGAGCGACGTGTCTTCGCGCGGCCCTTCGTCGGCGCGCACCACGAGCGGCTGGCCTTTCTTCTGCGGAATCTCGACGGGGACGATCTCGGCGTCAAAGCGGCCTTCCTTGATCGCCGCCACCGCCTTGCGGTGCGAGTTCAAGGCGTACTCGTCCTGCTCGGCGCGCGTCACATTGAAGCGTTCGGCGACGACTTCGCCGGTGCAGCCCATATGCCAATCGTCAAACGCGCACCACAGGCCATCGCCGATCATCGAATCGATCAGCTCGCCGTTGCCCATGCGATAGCCCTGCCGCGCTTTCTTCAACAGGTAAGGCGCGTTGGTCATCGATTCCATGCCGCCGGCGACCGCCGCTTCGATCTCGCCGACCTTGATGCCGTTGGCCGCCAGCATCACCGCCTTCAGCCCTGAGCCGCAGACCTTGTTGATCGTCAGAGCGCCGACCGCGTCAGGGATGCCTGCGCCGAGCGCCACCTGTCGCGCAGGGTTCTGACCGTTGCCGGCTTGCACGACGTTGCCCATGATGACTTCGTTGATGATCTGCGGCGAGATGCCGGCGCGCTCGATAGCCGCGCGCGCCGCGAGCCGTCCAAGCTCAACGGCGCTGAAGCCTGAGAGCGCGCCCATGAATTTGCCGACAGGCGTGCGCGCGCCCGCCAAAATGACTGCGTCTGCCATAAGCCTTTCCTTTCAAAAGAGCGATGTTGTAAAAAGCCGTCTTGTATCCCAGCTAGCCATTATCCCACAGCCCCGCGAGCCCTGCCATCAACTTGGCTGGCGCGCGGTGGCGGCCTGTTTGTCAGCGGGCGCGCGGCGGTGCTACACTTTGGCTTAATTGCGAGACCGTATATCCAGACAGGAGCATTGATCTTTCATGCAAGCATTGATACTGGCGGGCGGCAAAGGCACGCGCCTGCGCCCGCTGACCATGCATACGCCGAAGCCAATCCTTCCTATCGCCAATCGCCCGCTGCTGATCTATCAGCTAGAGCTGCTCAAGCGGGCCGAGGTGCGCGACGTCATCCTGTCGCTCTCCTATCAGCCGCAGAAGATTGAAGACAAGCTACTCGACGGCACAGACCATCGCGTCCGCATCAGCTACACGGTCGAAGCCTCGCCGCTCGGCACGGCGGGGGCGTTCCGCCATGCCGCCGGTCTCATCAGTGAAACCACGGTCGTTTTGAACGGCGATGTGCTGACCGATATCGATCTGAACGAAGTCATCCAACAGCACCGCGAGCGTCAGGCGACGGCCACTATTGTGCTCGCGCCGGTGCCGAACCCGACCGAATATGGCTTCGTCGAAACCGATGACGCGGGGCGCGTCCGGCGCTTTGTCGAAAAGCCGGGGCCTGAAGAAGTCACCGCCGACACGATCAACGCCGGCATCTACGTTCTGGAGCCGCGCGTCCTGGAGTACATTCCCGAAGGCGAGCCGTTTATGTTCGAGTACGACGTCTTCCCCAAGCTGCTTGAAGCCGGCGAAGCCTTTTACAGTTACATCTGGCGCGGCTACTGGCGCGATGTCGGCACGGGACCGAGTTATTGGCAGGCCAACATGGATGTGCTGGACGGCAAGCTGAAACTCATAGACAGGCTGCCTGCCGTGCGCGGCGAGAAGTTCGACACTACGGCAGAGATTGACGCGCGGTCGGTGGTTGACCCATCCTGCACGCTGAAACCCGGCGTGCAGGTCATCAACTCGGTGGTCAGCCGCAACTGCTATATCGAAGAGCGCGCCCGCATCGAGAATTCAGTTATCCGCGGCGGCACGCGCATCGGCCCGCAGGCAACACTGAGCGGCGCGCTCGTCGGCAAGGGCTGTCACATTGGTCGCGCCGTTATGGTCGAAGGCCATGCCGCGCTCGGCGATAAATCGGTCATCACGGATTACAGCCAGGTTTAGGCATCGGGTGTCGGGTGTTGGGAGTTGATCTTTAAGTTATGATACGAAGCGATGAATGAACAGCAGCGACACCCGACACCCGACACCCGGCACCAGACACCCGCGAAGCTGATGATTCGCGTGCCCAACTGGGTCGGCGATGCGGTGATGGCGCTGCCGGCGCTCGGCGAGTTGCGGCGCATCTTTAGCGAAGCGCGCATCGTGCTGGTCGCCAATCCACGGGTCGCGGGATTGTTCGAGGGCGAAGCGCTTGCCGACGACTTGATCACGGTGACCGAGGCGCGTGGCCCGTTCGAGGTGACTCGGCAATTCTTCCACGAAGCCCGACGGCTGCGGCGCGAGCGATTTGATATGGCGGTGTTGCTGCCCAATTCGTTCAGCGCGGCGGTGGCGGCCCGCGCCGCCGGCGCAAAGCAGATTGTCGGCTATGCGACCGACACGCGCCGCTTACTGTTGACGCGGGCGATTGGCTTTGAAGCCGACTTCAAGCGCCGCCATCAGGTTCGCTATTATCTCAACATCGCCGCGCAAGTCGAACAACAGATGACCGGCCAGAGTCATGTTGATCTCGACGCGCAGCCCGCCTTGCGCGTCGGCGAAGCCGGGCGCGCGCATGCCCGACAGATTCTTGAAACCGCCGGGATCGATCCAACCCGGCGATTGATCGCGCTCAATCCCGGCGCCACCAACAGCCGCGCCAAGCAGTGGCCCCCGGAACGTTTCGCGGCGACCGCCGACCAGTTAAACGAGCGTGACGATTTTCAGACGATCATCGTCGGCACGGCGGGCGACCGCGAGGCGGCGCGGGCCGTCGCCCTTCAGATGCGCTCGAAAGTCGCTGACCTTACGGGCCGCACCAGTCTGGCCGAATTGAAAGCCGTGCTGGCCTGCGCGGCATTGGTCATCTCGAACGACACCGGCGCGGCGCACGTCGCGGCGGCGCTCCATGTGCCGACCGTCACCATCTTTGGGCCGACCGAAGATTTCGCCACGCGCCCGCTCGCCGACCTTGCCACAGTCGTTCGCCACCCGGTCGAATGCTCGCCCTGCATGCTGCGCGATTGCCCGATTGACCATCGCTGCATGACGCGCGTCACGGTCGCCGATGTTTATCAGGCGACGCAAAACTTAACCGATTCGATTCAGGCAAACACGCGGTCATAGACGGCGCGAATCGCCGCCAGATGATGCGCCAACTGCTGCTCGAAGGCGTCGAGCGAGGCGATGCCGAGCGCCCGCGCCAGGTCGTTCAAGGCAACGTGCGAGGCCGGCAGTACGGGCGTCGGGCGATCCAGCAACAGCCGCATCCAGTGATCGAGCCGGCGCAAGAAGGTGTAGCCCGCAAACAGCGCCTCGGTTGATGCCGCGTCCAGCGCGCCGCGCTCGCCCAGGTGGCGGATGAGCGCCGCCGTGCCTTCCGCGGGCGGGTAATCGATGCGCTCGCTGAGTTGCAGATAGCGCGTGACAAAATACACATCGGTCATGCCGCCGCGCCCCCACTTAACGTTCACCTGGCTGCCGCGCGCTTTCTCTGCCTGAATGCGCTCGCGCATCGCTGCCAGCTCGTCTTTGAGATTGGCGTTGCGCGCCGCCGCCGCGAAGCACGCTTCGCAGAGCGCCTGCCGTGTGCGCGCCCCGAATGCCGGGTCGCCAGCCACCTCGCGAGCCTTCAGGTAAGCCGAATGCTCCCACGCCGAAGCGCGATGCGTAAGGTAAGCCACCAGCCCATTCAGTCCCTGTGCCAGCGCGCCGTTCTTGCCTTCGGGGCGCAGGCGCAGGTCTACGCGATAGAGCAAGCCTTCGCGCGTGATCGAGGCCAGCACGCGCACCAGCTCTGAGGTGAAGCGCGCATAAAACTCGTGCGGCAGCTCGTCCGTCTTTAATGCCGCGTTTGAAGCCAGCACGGCGGGCGGCCACGCGTCAGCGTCATCAAAGACGACGAGCAAATCCATGTCCGAGCCATAATCCATCCCGGCATGGCCGAGCCTTCCAAGTCCGAGAATCGCGAAGGGCAAGTCAGGGGCCGGGGGCCGGGGGCCGGGGGCCGGGGACGGCTCGCTGTTCGAGGCTTCGTTTTCTTGCGCGACAGAAGGCGGCGGCTTGACGCCGAGCGATTCCAGAGCGATCTCGACGGCCAGCCGCAAGCTCGCTTCGGCGAGCGCCGTTTGTGTAAGGTTATTCACGCGCAATGAATCAGTGGCCGGTGGCCGGTCGCCGGTTGTCAGCCGGAATTCGCTGGCAACCGGCAACCGGCCACTGACAACGAGATCGTTGTAGCCGATGGCCAGCACTTGCCGGAGCCAGGCGCGGCGCAGCGCGTCGCTCTTGGCCGCCGGGCTGCTGTCGTCGGCAATACTCCGGCGCATGAGTTGATAAAAGGCGGCCGCGTCGCGTGGCGACTGTTCGCCAAGCGCGTCGGCAAGCATCGGGCGGGCAATCAGCAGGTTGGCAAGATACTGGCTGCTCAGAGTCGGCAGCAAGCGCTCGATTAAATCATCGAAGTCGAACGGCGCGGCGCTCGCGGCGGTGCGGTCGCGCAGAAAGGTGGCGCAGGATTCGGCCCACGCCGACAGGTTGCGCAGCGAGCGTAGCGGATTGATCGCCAGGTCGAGCGCCGCGACCACGGCACGCTCGATGGCGGCAGCGTCAGCGCCGCGCGCCTCAGCACTTGCTTCCTCTGACGAGCCAAGCGCGCCGGAAACTCTGCCGAGCGCCGCGACCGCCTGACGGGCGAGCCGCGCCGTTTCGTCATCCATCTCGCGAGCCGGCGGCGCTTCTGTAACCTTTGCCACAATCGGTGCCGCGCCGTCGTCGGCAAAGACGCGCTGATAGGTCGCCCGCACCGCGGACGTGTGCGCCTCCAGGTCGCGCAACAGCTCTGCCGCCGCGTCGGCGCTTTGCAAGTAACCGCAACGCCGCGCCACTAGCCGGAGCCGCTCGCGCGCCATCGGCAGCGCATGCGTTTGCGCCCCATGCTCCATCTGTAAGCGGTGTTCCACTGTGCGCAGAAAGCTGTAGGCGGCGCTCAAGCGGGCGCGCTCGGTTTCGCTGAGGTAGCCTTTGTCGGCCAGCCGCGCCAGCACGATCAACGTCTGTGTCGAGCGCACCCAGGGCTCATGGCCGCCGTGCCGCAGTTGCAAGGCTTGCGCGATGAATTCGATTTCGCGGATGCCGCCGCGGCCGAGCTTGACGTTAAAGCCGCCGCCGCGCCGTGCGACTTCGCGGTCAATCTTCTCTTTGGCGCGCCGGACTTCCTGCATGGCGTAATCCCGCGGCGCGGCGGTGAAGATGGCGTCGCGCACCAGATCGAGAAAATGCGCCACCAGCGTCTCGCTTCCCGCCGCGGCGCGCGCCCGCAGCAACGCCTGGCGCTCCCAGTTCTGCGCCTTCTGCCGGTAGTAGTCGGCGGCGCGCTCGACCTCCCAGACAAGATCGCCATCGCGCCCGTATGGCCGCAGCCGCAGGTCTATGCGATAGGCCGCGCCCTCTGCCGTCTGGCCGGCGATCAGCTGCGTGATGCGCTCGGCGACGCCCTTGAAGAAGGCTTTATTGCTGATGACCGATTCTAGCGAGCGGCCATCGCCGGCGGTTTGGCCCTCGCCGGCAAACAGGAAGAACAGGTCGATGTCCGAGGCGTAGTTCAATTCGCGGCAGCCGAGCTTGCCCAGAGCGACGACGGCCAGCTCGGCGGTTTGAATGCGCCCGCGCTCGTCACGCGTGAGCGGTGCGCCGTGCCGGTTCGCCATCTCCTGATGAGCGACCGCCAGAGCGTGGCCGAGGATGACGTCCGCCAAGTGCGACAGCTCTTCGGTGACTTCGGCGAGCGTCGCAACTTTCAGGCAGTCGCGCAGGTAGATGCGCAGCAACTCGCGGCGCTTGAAGCGCGCCAGCCGCATGCGCTCGTCGCTGTCGAAGGCGCGCATCAGGAAGCGCGCCAGTTCGTCCCCCAACGGCTCGCGGGTCTTGACGCGATCAAAGCCGCTCTCGGCCTCGCGCCGCAGCCACTCGATATGCTCAGGATGGCGCAGCAGGTCTTCGGCCAGAAACGGGCTGTACGCCGCCAGCGTCAACAGGCGCGACGCCAGCAGCGAATCGCGATTGTAATCCAGCTTACGAACTGCTTGCAGGCGCTCCCAGAAGGCGCGCGCCCCCTGCGGGTCGGGCAGCGCGCTGATGAACGCTTCGATAGCGCCGGTCGGGTCGTCAGCCATCGCAAGGATATTAACCGCCAAGACGCCAAGATCGCCAAGAGAAGCGGCCCTTGGCGATCTTGGCGTCTTGGCGGTTCAAGTTTGGATTATGGCTTTTTGCCGAAGGGAATCTTGATCTTGTTGCCGCCGGGAATCGGCACGCGCACGCCTTTGGTATCGATCACGTTGCGCAGCTCGGACGGCAGGTAACTCTGCATGCGGTACGACAGGCCGCTCTCGTTCAGCACGCGCAGGGCGGCTTTCAACGTCGGGTCGTAATCGCGCGCCTCGCTCTCGTGGCCCTTGCCCGCCGCGGAAATCTGCTCGCCTTCGCTGCCGCCGACCTGCTGGCCTTTCTCCTGATACAAGGCCGACAGCGCCAGGTGATTGCCCGCCATCTCGCCCGAATTACTCGTCTCGCTGCGATAACCGGTCGCCGTGTTGTACTCGCGGATGGCGTTGTCCGTGTCGTTGGTCGCGTGATAGCAGTAAGCCAGCTCGCGGTGCGCGTCGTAATAATCGGGCCTGAGCTGTAGCGCCTTCTTCAACTGCGGGATCGCCTGCGGGTACTGCTTCAACAAGCGGTAGGTGTAGCCGACGCCATAGTAAGCTTCGGCATCTTCGGGGGCGATTGTCGAAGCGCGCACGAAAGCGGCGTTCGCTTTCGACTGATCTTTCGGATCGAGCGCGTAGGCATAACCTAACGCCAGATTCACCGCCGCCGAGTTGGGATCAATCTTCGCCGCTTGCTCGGCCAGCTTCACCGCTTCTTTGCGGGCGTCTTTTTGATTGGCGGCTTTCGACGGGCGCGGGTTCGTTGAAAGGTCTTCGGTCGGCTCGACACTAGCCCAGCGGCTCAGGGCGCGCGCCCGCCGCGCCAGCAGCAGCGCGTTGTTCGGCAGCTTGTCGCTGGCCGTCTGCAACAGATCAACCGCATCGCGATAACGCGCGTTCTCGAGGTAAGCATTCGCCAGCCGCTCGTAGACGGCCATCGAGCCGGCGTCTTCGCGCAAAGCCATCTCGTAAGCGGCGATGGCTTGCGGCCACAGGTGATCGGCTTCAAACTTCACGCCTTTTTCATAACTGGCGCTTGCGGCGGCAGGCTTCAAGGTCAGGGTGACTTCCTGCTGCACGCCGGCAACGACGGTGATTTTGGTTTCCGCCGGCTGAAAGCCTTGCTGCTCGGCGCGCACGGTGTATTCGCCCGGCGGCAGCTCTTTCTGCGTCGGCGACGCGCCAAGCGCCTGCCCGTTCAGGGTCAGGGCCGCTTCGGCGGGCGATGTCATCAACGTGACGGTGCCGCTCCTCGGCGACTGCACATCTTTGGTCGGCGTTGCGAGTTTGACGATGACGATGGGGCCGCGCACTTCCGTAGCCGTCATGGTCGGCGTCTGCTCCGCCGGGTACTTGGCACGCTCTTGAAAGTCCTGACTCCACTTCGCCACGTTGTCGTGCAGGTAAACCGCCAGCGTGCCCGCTTCGACGCGGCCATCAGGGCGACCGGCCAGCTCGCGAATGCCGCTGAGGATGTAGTAAGTAAAAACGCCGTGCTCAAGCTTCGGGTCTTCAAAAGCCCGCTCGCCAACCCGACAGGCGTAAAAGACCACCGAAGTCGGCGGCGCGCCGTTCGTCGGTGCCGACGATGGCGTGACGCGCAGGCCGCGCGCCATCACGTCGGTCATGGTGTTGCCTTTGATGCCGCGACCGGGGAAAGGGTCTTCGCGGCAGGCGTCTATGAAGATCGTGAACTGCGAAGCCTTCAGGTTGCCGAGCCGCCGCGACAGCTCTTCCAGATCAAGCCCTGTGCGCTCAAGCGACTCTTTCGACGACGCATCCACGTCGGCCGGCAGGAAGTAGCTCTTGGCCTGTGCGCCGAGGCCGCGGGCGATGCCGTGGCCGGCCAGAAAGACAATCACCTGATGGTTGGGCTGCACGCGCGTCGCCAGATTATCGATGGCCGCGAGAATGTTCTGCTTGGTGGCGCGGGCGTCTGCGGGGCCTTCGTCCGTGAGCAGGCGAATGTGATCTTCGGGCAAGCGGGCGGAGCTCGCAAGCAAGTCCTTAATCGAGTGCGCGTCGCGGCTGGCGTAGGTCAGCTTTTGAATCTGGCCGGGATAGTTGCTGACGCCGATCAGCAGCGCCCATTGATCGTTAGCGGCGGACTTCGCGGGCGCGGGTTTGGCTTCTGCCGGCGCGCCCTTCGCCGGCTGGTCGGCGGGCTGCGGGCGCGGCTTTTGTTTGCCCGGCCGCTGGGCGCTGGCCACAACCGCAGTGAAAAAGAGCGTCAATCCGAGTGTGATGATGAATATTGTACGTCGCATCGATAACCTCCTGACGACGCAGGCCGTTTAGTCAGTATCGCGTCTGACCCAAGGGCCTGCTGATGCATAAGTGAAAACGGGTTAGGACCGTGAGGATATTGAGGGCCTGGTTGTCCTTGATTTTCATAACTGCCAGTGTAGCAGTATCCCACAGCGGCGCTCGGAAGATCAACGCTTACCCCTTGCCTCGCGTCAGGGCGAACCCCGCTTAACCACTGAGTGACTTGAACGGACGGCGCCTGCCGGGCGGAAATCAGGCTGTTTGCTCTGCCGGATTTGTTGTTGTATTCTGCTGTGGGCAATTCGCTTCATTCAGCAATAAGGGTCGCCCGGTTCATAGCCTTTGGGTTTATGTATTGCGCAGCTTACTCGTGTGCCATCATTCGTATCAAGCCTGATCGAGCCAGAAATGACGGATTCGCCCCGAAGAGATTCAAAGCGCCCGCCCCAGGTCAATCAGGAGATGTTCGCGCGGTTTTTGGAACTTCTCGCGCCTGATCCCGAAGATGCGGGTCGCCGTTATACCAACCTCCATAAGCGACTCATCGGCCTTTTTAGAATGAAGGGCCTTACGGACCCTGTGAGCGCCGCGGATGAAACCCTTGATCGGGCCATCGTCAAGATCGCTGCCGGCGCAGTCGTGCCCGATGTGGATAAATACTGCCTGGGTATCGCGCAAAATATCGCCAAAGAAAAATACCGCCTGATCAAGCGGGAAGAATCGGCGCTGCGCAAGTTTATCCTGGAGTTAAGCGAGTCTTCCGGCGAGCTGGTGGAAAAAATCTACGCTATCTTAAAGCCCTGTTTCGAGAAGCTCCCCCTTGATGAGCAGCAGTTGCTCCTCGCCTATTGTCGTGACGTACAAGGCCAGTCGCGGGCTAAATTCCGGCGTCGCTTAGCCGAAGCCTTAGGAATTTCGGTGCTGGCGCTACGGATTCGGGTGACCCGGCTGCGTAATCGTTTGTCGGATTGTGTCCAGAAACGCGCAAACGAGGGCCCACTGGAAAACTTTGACACGTAACGAACTGATGTTTGTAGCATATACTAATGAGGACGTCGTTCGACTCAGATTTGTACCGGCTCTTTTCGAGAGCATCCTGGTGCTAAATAGATGACCGATCAAGGTATTATTGCTTACCTATTAAAAGAACTGCCGGAGGAGGCTCTGGAACGGTTCGAAGAGGAGTGCTTTGCTCAGGAGGAATGGCCGGATCAGATCGGCGTCGTTGAAGACGAATTGATCGAGGCCTATTTGCGCGATGAGCTGGAGCCGGAACAACGGCAACATTTTGAAGGGAATTACCTGACGACGCCTGCGCGGCAAGCGCGTGTTGCTTTAGCCGCCGCCGTGCGGCGTTATGCGGATGAAGGCCATGCGGCATCTCAGGCTATCGGCATCGCCCCCCCGCCAAAAGCAATATGGACGGAACGCTTCGACGCTTTTTGGCGAAGCCTGTCCTGGCCGCTCCGCATCGCCACCGCAGCCGCGCTTATCGCTGTCATCGCCGGCGCTTTGTGGTTCTTCATTCCCCGCTCGCCGTCGGGCCATGCCACCGCGGCGCTGGCTTTGACCATCAGCAACAACAATCGCGCCGAAGGCATACAAGCTGAAAAGGTAAAGCTCACCTCCGACATCGCGGCCCTACGGATTACTTTAGCCTTGCCGCCGCAGACGCCGCCGGCGGCGCGCTATCGGGTCGAGCTGGAGAATGAGAATGGCGCGACGAAATCGCTTGAGGTAGCTGAGAACCAGGCGAAATCGATTCTCGTGATCATTCCGGCAGCCCAACTGGCGCGCGGGCAATATGCGCTGAAGCTCTTCGTCACCCGACTAGACGGCGCAGAGCAACGGATGAATGGCAGCTATTACTTCGAAGTGGAATAGCTAAGGGCTCTGCCGTTGTCTTCGTTTTCGGTGATGGCGATACCATAAGGCAAGGCTGGCCATTAACATCACCGCGCCGCCAAGGATCACGCCGCTGTTGAAATGCGGCGTGACTTTTTTGGCGGGCAGAGAAATGGCCTGGAGATATTCTCCCTGCAAGGTAAACCCCGCCCAAAAGTAAGGCGACTGCCACTCGGGCCTGTGCCGGATGTCATTCTGCGCGGCGCGCAAAGCCGCCGCCGGGGTCATCCCCTTTTGCAGCATGTTGATGTAAGCCAGGCGCATTAATTCCGCCGTCGCCTCGTCATCCACCTTCCATAAACTGGCCATTACGCTGGATGCGCCCGCATACATAAACCCGCGCGTCAGACCCAGCAAGCCTTCGCCGCGCACGTCTTTGCCAAGAGCGGTCTGACAGGCGCTCAGGACGACGAGACCAACCGGCGCCCGCAATCCATAGATATCTTGCAAGCCGACAAAGCCGTTCTGCGCTTGCCTGTCCCGGTTCATTGTGGAAAGCACCAGACCGGAATTCTCCGGTCGCCTCGGGTCAAGCAGGCCATGCGTGGCAAAATGAAGAATGGCGTATTGCGTTAGATCCACGCTGAGCAATTGTTCGCGGGTAGCGGCAAAGCCCGAGGCGATGAACACCTCTCTGCCGTTAGCCGCCTCGCGCAGGTTGGCTAACTCGCGCCTGGCATAAAAGAGCGGCTTGATGACCGAAGGGTCGAAGCGATCTCCATTCAGCTCAATGTCGCGCAGCGCGCGGTGCCAGCCGGCCACATCCGGCGACTGTGCGGCGGCCAGCGGCTCGGCATCGCCGGTCTCTTTGCGAAGCGCATAATTCGCCGCAAAGACCGGGTCGCCAAACGCGGCTAACACTTTCGGTGCTTGCCGAGGCCGCGCTTCTTTACGCAATTCTCCCAAAATCGAGGCCGAAGGAATGTTGATAATCTCATAGCTGGCGACCAGCGGTTCGTCACCCGCCGAAGGGTTTGGCATGACCTGGAAAGGAAGGTAGTGGAGCGCGCCGTCGGCGACGATAAGCAGGCGGCGCTTGCTCAGCTCGGCGGCGACCGGCGACAGAATCATCCGCCCCAGGCTCTGAATGGCCAGGGATAATGACTTCTCGGTTTCCGGGTCTGGCGGGCTCGCCAATAATTTGTAGACCTCTTGTGCTGCCGCGTTAATTACTGCGCCGGCGGGTAATTCGTAACTCTGAATGTGATCGCGGGTCACGGCCCAGACGTAACTCTTGTCGGCGCCAAGGCTGTACTCTAAAAGCACGGTCTGGTCGTCCGCGATAACCTGCTCCTGAATTTGTCGCAGAGTCCAGGCGGCGGGCCTGACCATCTGCTCATAAGCCGGATAGCGCGCCCGAATGCTTTCATTGACCTGATTCGCAGCGGCTTTTAGTTGCGCCAATTCCTTATCGAGCGCAAGCAGTTCCGCAGTCTTGTAAGTCCCGGCCAATAGCGCGACTTTATAGTCTTCTTTAACCCTGAGCGCCTGCCGCAGCGATTTTTCCTGCTCGGCCAACTGCGGGTCGAGACCGTTGATCAGATGGGATTGGGTGGCGCGCAATAACTCTGCCAGCGAGCGCGCCCGCGCCAATTCGCTGGTCTCAAAAGCCTGCGCCAGCAGCGCCGGCGCCGCCCGCGCCGCATATTGATGCATTAAACATTCGATGTACTTTTCGTAACGCTCATAAACCGTAGCCGAAAAGGCGGCGGCCAGGTCGCTGCTCGCCGAAGCCCGGCGAACGTCATCGGTGACCGCGATAGATTTTCTCAAGTAGTCTGCGGCGACGATATCGTTTCCGCTCCGAAATTCTAACTGCCCCAGCGCGTAATAGATCGCCGCCTGATTCAACCGATCAGATAACTTGCTGAAGGTTGCTAGCGCCTGCGTGTAATCGTGTCGCGCCTGATTCGACAGGCCCTGGCGCTCGGAGACTTGCCCCAGCAGGCCGCGCACCCGCGCCGCTTCCATCGGGTTGACGGTTCTCGTATAAATCCCAAGCGCCCATTCTAAGTTTTGCAGAGCCATCTCATATTGGCCGGTTGAAATGTACACCCTGCCGAGATATTCGTAGCACGGCGCAGCGGTAATGCTATCTGGCGCAACCTGGTCGAGGGCCTGTTGCAGATAGGTCACGGCGCTCGGATAGTTATTCAGCAGGTAATGCGCCTTGCCGATGGCCCAGGTGACATACCAGATCATATGGATATCTTGCGCCCGGCGGAAATAATCGAGCGCCCGTTGATAATGCGCGAGGCTGATTTCCGGCAGCCCATTCTCATGAAACGCCCATGCCATGCCGGCGGCAATTTCTCCCATGCGCTGCGGCTCGGCTTCCTCATCGAGCAGGGCCTGGGCCTCGGTCAAAAGCGAGAGGCTGTTTTCCCACTCACCTTTGCGCTGCTCGATGAAAGCAATCATGATGATCGCCGCCGCCTCTTCTGGAGGGTTGCTCAGTTCGCGCCAGAGTTGCAACGCGGTTTGATAATGTTGCGTGGCGTCGGATAGAAGGTTTTGCGCCATGTAACAGCGCCCGATCAGCGAACAGGCGCGAGCCATCCCACGCTTGTCGCTCAGCGCTTGCCAGAGCGTCAGGGCGGATTGCGCGGTCTGTAAGGCGAGCACATGGTTATCGTAATTCTGAAAGTCGCTGAGGATCAGCAGCGCCTGTGCCTGGCCTGACGTATAGGCCGACTGCTTGCTGAGGGCGAAAGCTCGGCGCAGCGCCTCCTGGGCGGCCTGCCGGTTTTGCAACAACATATAAGCCGCCGCCATGCCGTTCAAGCTATCCACCTCGACGTCAGGCGGCGCCGCCGGTTTGAGCAGGGTTAATGCCTGACGATGGCTGTTGATCGCATCATTCGGCGCGTTCAGTAATAACTGAAGGCGGCCCGCACGGTTGAGCGCGCGGGCCGCCTCTTCTTTCTGTCCGCTGTCGAGAAAGAGCTGCGCCGCCTCTGTCAGCTTCTTTAGCGCTTCCTGCCGGTCCTTCAAGCTGATGGCCGTGTCATCTGCGCCGTCCGCAAGCTGCCGCGCCGACTCTGTCGCCACGGACGCGTGAAGCGCCGCCGCGCCTGCGACCAGCCAGAACAGCGCAGCCAATAATCCAAGGCGGCCAGGTAACGCTTTCATAAGGCTCACGGCTCAGAGAAACACCGAACCTACTCCTGTTCCTGTGGGGCCTTGCTAGCGAACTGCTCGGCGAGGTCCGGCCCCAAAGGCGTCTGGTAATCTTTTTTGATCGTGTTGGTCGAGGACGGATAATTCTTGATCGACGGACATTCGCAGTCGTCACCGGTCGGATCACCCGGCCCCTTGCCTAGTTGCCCTGTACTACCGGAGATACTGTCAGCAATAGATTGGAGCGCGGACAGCAGACTGTCTTGCATAACGAGTGTTGGCGCTAAGGTTCCGGGGTCATCCGTCTCGTCCTTCGGCTCATCCGCGTGGAGAGGGCGCCTGGTTTCGACAAAATAGGTGTTCAGGAAATCAAGCCATGCGCTGTCCTTGTCCTTCTCAAACTTTAAGGTGAACTTGTATTTGGCATAGCGATCCATGAATTTCTTATCCACCGGCTCGGACCAGGGAAAGAAGACCGAGAGGCCGTGCGAGTATTGAAACGCCGGCCCGATGAACCCGGAGCGTACGATCAGGCCGTTGTCTTCACCCCGCTTGCCGCGTTTCAGCGTCTTCATCATGTCCTGACACGCCGCGCGTATTCTTTTCAGCTTAGCAGGCGGTTCTGGCTTCTCCGGGATTCTGCTCTTTAGGCGATAGCAGAAATCATAGAGATCGGTATACTGCTCCTGCCAGAAGCTCTGCGCCTCCCAGTGAGCCAAGAGAATCAAGTCCTTGATTTGCTTCTTTAGCGCTTCATCTTCTTCCTTCAAGCCGGCGATGAGGGCCTGGGATAATTCCTTGATCGCCGCGGTGGCGCCCTGCGGGCCGTCTGTCAGGTTGTTCAGATCACACAGCGCCATGTCGAAAGAATATCCCGCCAACCAAAAGTCGTAGCCGTTTTGAATGCAGTAATTGAAGATCCTGATCAGCCGCTCTTCCAACTTCGGCGGGCTATCATCTTCAGCCAGGTCTTCCAGATCATTGAAGATGCGAGTCAGTATCTGCTTGTATGGCCAGCTACCGACGAACGCCGGCCCTTGCGAGGCCAGCAGATAATTGGCCGTGCCCTGAACTTCATAAGCCACTTCCAGGCCGCTCATCGAGCAGCTATGCAGTCCGAGTAACTCGAATCGGCTATCCGCGCCGATATTCTTCTTGAACGTTTCCAGCTCCTCGCCCAGGGCTTTCAGCTTTAACGAATGGCGCGCCGGCTTCTTTACCATTGCTTGGTCGACAGGGGTTTTGGCCGCTGGTTTGGTATCCTTTTTGTTATCCTTCTTGTCATCGTCATCGTCGTCGTCGGGTATGTTTTCGTCGAGCAAAAAGATGTCATTGCCGACGACGACGCCATGACCGAGAATGAATAACATATAGCGGCGCGCCGGATAGTTTAACCGGCAGAACTCCAGGAAATTGGCCAGCGATTCTCGCGGCGACTGCTCGCCGACCAGCGTGTCGGGAACCTGCTTGGGACTGTATTTGAATGGCGGGGTTTGGTTTTTGTATTTTTCTTCGAAATATTGCCGGAGCGTATCTCGCGTTTCCTTATCTTTTTTTGTCCAGAGCCTGTCGAAGACCAGGTTTCTCGTGAAGGGATCATTGCCGGCGAAAACGTGGCGTGGGGGATGGGGCTTTTTGAGCTTCTCAACCAGATTCACGTCAAAGACGTGGCTGGGGATGTTTTTGGGTTGAGGGTCAAAATAGGCAATGACGTTTGCCTGCTGATGAAACCCGGCATCCTTGAGCGCTTTAAGCTGCGAAACAATGGTTGAAGCGAGCGAGTTATCGCTCGCAAAATAAAACATCAAGGTCCATGCTTTCGGGTCGCTTTCCGGGGCGTTCGTCGTGTCGGTCATGGTTAATGATTCTCCTTCCTGTTGGTCTATGGCCAGGCGTGAATGTGGCCGAGCAGTATATGCCTGATTCAAAACTCCAGGGACTCTTGCCCCCTACGACTTATGTCAAACGCACCTAATTGTTTCAGCCACACCATGGCATTAGAGTCCCGGGCGGTGAGGCCAGATCGACCAGACTCTCGAAATCCAGCCGTCTCGTCTCTAAAATCCAGCCTGGCAGTTGTCCCTGAATTGATACGAACCTGGGCAGCTCACTACGTACCGGTGATAAAGCCGTCCTACTCTACGTCCCCCTTTTTGGGATGTCAACCCAGGCTACAAATCGCTGTGCGGGCTGACACGCCAGAGGCGCACCGGTTTTGCGGCGTTTGCCAGGGCGTTGAAACGAGGTTATGATGGCGCAGCCATTCAGGCCACCTTACTTGCATAACCCGATTGGAGGCGCGATGAAGAAATCGATTCGCCTGCTACTGGCCGTGATGCTCGCCGCCTTGCCGCTCGTCGCGGCGGCGCAATGGAACAAGAAGCCCTACACCGAGTGGTCGGAGAAAGAAGCCCTGCGCCTGCTCACAGACTCGCCCTGGAGCCAGAAGCAGACCTTCACCGACACCTCGAAGAACGCTTCGGTGACCACCAGCCGCGGCGCCGCGCAATCCACTATCGCTGACGTCATCAACGTCACCTTCACCATGCGTCTGTTTTCGGCGAGGCCGGTGCGGCAAGCTATCTACCGGGTCATGGAGTTGCAGCGCAAAGGCGAGATGCCCGAAGCGATGAGCAAGCAGTTGCAGGCATTCGCGCAGGCCGATTTCCCCGATTATGTGATCGTCACGGTGACCTGCGACGGCAACGCCAGCAACCTGCTGCAACAGGCGCAGAGCCTGCTGCAAAAGCTCAAGACCGTTGACCTCAAGAACAATACCTACCTGTTAACCCGCGACGGCCAGCGCATCTTCCTCGGCGAATATCAAGCGCCGCGCAACGACGGCTTCGGGGCGCGCTTCGTCTTCCCGCGCGTCGTGGGCGGCAAGCCGCTGCTCGCGCCCGATAGCGGCGAGCTGTTGTTTCATGCCGAGCTGGGCACCGGCTCAAAGCTCAACAGCACGATTTCCAACAGCGACACCCTGGCAGGCAATACTCGGCCGAATCCAAAGCTGAACACCGACATGAGCAATGAGGTGGCGGCAAATGGGTTCACGCTCAATACGCGATTCAAAGTTAAAGAGCTGATGTTTGATGGCAAGCTGGAGTATTGAGTTCAGGAGCCCAGCGCGATGAGCGCGGCACGCAGCCGCGCATGATTTTGCAGCCGTCGCGCATAGCGCGCGTCGTCGCTCGCGGCTTTGGCGTCAATGATCTGAACGAGCATCTGCTTTTCTTCAACCGTCCAGCGCGAGAGATCGTCAATCAGCGCCAGCACCGCCGCAAAGTCGGCGAACGCCTGGCGCTCTGCTTTCTTCAGCTCATCCACTTTGACGCCGAGCGCCCGCGCCACTTGCTTGATCGCCGTGGCGCGCATTCGCGTCGCGTCACCGGCGAACCGGCTCGCCGTGCGCTCTGCCACACGCAGTCCGAGCTTACGCACTCTGAAGTTATCCCAATCGCCGCGGCTCGTGCCGGGCAACTCGTAAATCACCGGCGCTTCGGCGAGCCGCTTGAGTGTCCGCAGCGATGTCCGGTAATCGCGGCGCTCGCGGATACGCTGCTCTTCCCTGGCCGCGAGCTTCATCAGGTCGGGCCGCGTCGGGCGGAAGCCGAGCTTGCGGTAAAACCAGAACGCGCCCGATTCCAGCGCCTCGTCGTTGTGATGGCCGATCTGATACGGGTCTATCGAGAAGCAGGTCGCGCCGGTCAGCCCGTGTAGCATTCGTAACACCTGCGCATAGACCCAGGCGGATTCGCCTTCGCGATAGGTGTAAAACAGATTGAAGCCTAGCTCCATGCGCTCGCAGATGGTGATGCCTTCGATGTAATTGTTCGGCACGCCATTCTTGAGCGCGAAGCCGGCGTGATAGCCGCGCAACGGCAAGCGGCGCTCGGTTGACAAGCCCCAGAGGAAGAGTTCAAGGCCGCGCCCGACTTCAGCTTTCACGACGCTCGCCGGGTCGCCATAGGCGATGCCATAAAGCTCGCGGTAACGCGCGCCCGTCGTCTCGCGGCAGTGATTGACGACCTGCTGGCCGTCGCGGCGCGACAGTTTTGCGAGCTTGAGCGGGGCGCGAATAACGGCTTCGAGCGATACCTCGTTGCGGCGAATCAACGGCTCTGTGTGGTAGAAGACTCGTTCCGGCATGTGGCGGTTTTGGGTGCGCGAGGCGGCTGAATCATCCATCCGCCAGTGTATCCAGAGTTCGAGCGTGTCGTAAGCGGCGCTCTTTTCGCGCTCTGAAAGATCCGACTGCTCGAACTGCGCCACCAGCCATGCGAGGTCGCTTAGGCCCGCGGGCTTTGCCGCTTGAATCCAGTCGCGGTAAGGGATGTTGGCTTCGACCAGTGTGTCTTCGTACATCAACGGCACGAGACGCGGCAAGACCAGCGCCAATCGCTCCGGCGTCTCGTAGCGCGCCCAATCAATCTCGACATCATCCGTGTGATACGCCACCAGCCAGCGCGCGAAGCCATAGCTGTAGTGGCCGTGCAGCGTCGTTCCGGCGATGCCGGAGTATTCGATGTAATCGAACGACACAGGATCGGCACCCGCCTTGAGCAACGCCGCAACCCGCTGGCCGAAGCTATCGAGCAAGCGATCCGCGGCGACCAGCGCGTCGCGATCTTGCGGGTAGGCGCGGATGAAAAGCAGGGCTTCGTGAAAGCGGACGAGCGCCTCAGCGTCTTCAAGCTCGCGCTTACCAATTTCAGCAAGCAGCATGGCCACACGTCCGCCCGCCGCGCCAAAGTCGCGCTTCGCTTCATCGAGTTGGTCGAGCAGTTGATCGAGAGAAGCCTGCGGCATATTCGATTAGATGAGATAACGCCGCCGCACCATTTCGAGCGCGACGGTCGAGGCACGCCAGCGAATCAAGTGGCGGTCGCCAAGCAAATTCAAACGGCGATTTGTCGAAGTCACATCATCGGCAAGCCCGACATAGACCGTGCCGACCGGCACGGCTTGCGTGCCGCCACCGGGGCCGGCGACGCCGGTGACGCTCAAGCCGATGGTCGCGCCGGTGCGCTCTTTGACGCCGCGCGCCATCGCTTCGGCGACCTCGCCGCTCACGGCGCCGTGCCGTTCGAGCATCTCCGCCGGAACTCCCAGCAGTTTCATCTTCACGTCGTTGGTGTAGCTCACAATACTTCCGGCAAAATAATCGCTCGCCCCCGGCACCCGCGTGAGGCGCTCGGCGACCAGCCCGCCGGTGCAGCTTTCGGCGGTCGAAAGCGTCATCTGTTTCAGCCGCAAGCGCAGGCCGATCACCTCTTCGAGCTGCTCGCCGCGCGTCGAATAACAGTTGTCGCCGATGGCTTCTTCGAGCTTATCGGCCAGCTCTTCGACGAGCGCCTCGGCGCGCGCCGCGCTCTCGGCGGTGGCCGTCAGATGCAATTCGACTTCAGCATCGGTGAACAGGATCGTCGTCGTCGGGTTGGTGTACGGCTGATAGATCGGCGCGATCTTATCATCGAGCTGCGATTCGCCCATGCCTGTGACTTTTAACACCCGCTTGCTGAGGCGCAGGCCGCGCGAGCGCTGTTCCAGCTCGGGCATCACATAGGTGTCAAACATCGGCTGGTTTTCGCGCGGCGGGCCGGGCAGCAGCACGACGAGCTTGCCCTCTTGATCGAGGCGCAGGCCGGGAGCCGTGCCGTTGGGGTTCGGCAATGGCGTCGCGCCGCTCGGCACCAGCGCCTGGCGCTCGTTATTCGGCGTCATCTGATAGCCGCGACTGGTCAGACGCTCGCGAATGCGCTCAAGGATTTCGTAATTGAGCCGCAGTTGCCGGCCCGTGACGCGCGCAAAGATTTTGCGCGTGATGTCGTCTTCGGTCGGCCCGAGACCGCCGGTCGAAATGATGACGTCAGAGCGCCGCAGGGCGTCGCGCATGGCTTCTTCGAGCCGGCCCTCTTCATCGCCGACAATCGTCTTCTGATGAACGCTGATGCCGATAGAGTTGAGCCGCTCGGTGAGCCACAGCGAATTCGTGTCCGTGCGCAACGGCGTCAACAACTCCGAGCCGATGGCGATGATTTCTGCTTTGAGCATCTGCGATGAACCTTATTCTGTTTACGAGTACAGGCCGCGTCGAGCGATGTAAGTTTCGACCGTTGCCGGCACCAATCCGGTGATCGGCAGGCCGGCGCGCAAGCGGTCGCGCACCTCTGAGGCCGAGCGCTCGCCGAGGTCGGTTGGGAAATCGAGATATGAGACGCGCTCGCGAATCGCCGCCGTCTCATCGGCGAGCAGGGCGCGCACTTCGTCGCGGCCCGCGCCACTGCGCCCGGCGACGATGAATCGGCAGTGCGAGAAAAGCGTGTCGAGCGCCGCACGCCGGTCGTTGAAGCGAAGATGGTATTTCGCGGTGTAAGCGTCGTTCCGGTCTAACACGCGCTCGAATGTATCGAAGCCGACGACGAAGTGCAAATCGCTTTGCGGGTAGAGCGACGTGAGCGCCTCAAGCAGATCAACATAGAAAGCGTGCGAGGCGATGCCGACCGCAAGCTGCGCGTCCCGGCTTACGGCGAGCAAGAGCATCCGCAAGCGGTCTTCGAGGGCGCATTCATAACCGCGCTTATCGGCATTGGCGCGGCCCGCGAGCGCCAGCACTTCATCGAGTGAGAAGGCATCGCGCGCCCGCCGCATCAGCTCGAGGTGAGCGATGGTGACGGGATTGAACGACGCGGCGAAGACGCCAATACGCGGGCCGCTGCCGTCGGCTCGCTTGATGACCTCGACGCGCGGCGAGCCCCGCGGGTCAGCACGCGCGATGATCTGTCGCATCTCGGCTGGCGGCAGCTCATGAGCCGGAAGGTCTTTTCGCATACCACGCTCGGCGCTAAATCCAACTGAAGTTGTGCGCCAGCCATGTCAGCACGGCGGCATAGACGCCCGCAAGCGCGTCATCGCTCATGATGCCGAAGCCACCGGGCAATCGTTCGAGCTTGCGAATCGGATATGGCTTGAAGATGTCGAAGGCGCGAAAGAGCAGGAACGATACCAGAACGCCGGCAAGCGACGGGTAGACGATCAGCGGCGTCATGGCGATGAGCTGGCCGCTCACTTCGTCAATCACCGCGAGGCGTGGGTCTTTCAAGCCGGTCGCGGCGATGGCCTGATCCGAGGCCCATACGCCAACGGCGTAGAGCGCGACGTTGATGATGGCAAAGACGAGTAGCGACGCGAGCGGCGTCAGCATCAATCGTTGATTGACCAGGGCGTTGACCATGAAGAAGAGGACGACGCCTTCCGCCGCGCCGAACGTGCCGGGCGCAATCGGCGCATGGCCCGCGCCAAATCCCGTGGCGACATAGTAGCCCAGGCGACTGAGCGGGGGCATCTCTTGAGGTTTTGTAGGAGCGGGTCGGCGCATCAGCTTGCTTGAAGAGAGGAGAGCGATCAATCTAAATCGGCGAAGATGTCGGCGACCTTGCAGGTGAACCCCGGCAGCACGCTTGAGGTGAGCACATCCTGTTCGCTGAGTTTGGAAACCAGTTGCAGAACCTTCTGCTCCAGGGCGTAGACTTCGACCGTGCAGGTTTTGTAATCAACAATCCAATACTCTTGAACGCCATACTTGGCGAATAGATGACGCTTGGCGACGCGGTCACGGCGGTGACTCGAAGCGCCGGGCGAAACGACTTCAATCGCCAGTTCCGGCGCGCCCTTGAGCTTGCCTGCCGAGAGGATTTTCTTTCGCGTCTTGTGCGTCAAGAAAAGCAGGTCGGGAATGACGCCGCTGAATTTGCTGAAGATCACGCCGGGGCCGGGAACAACCGAGCCGATGGGATTCTCTCGCAAATAGATGCCAATCAGTGTATTCAGATTGGAGATGACAGCCTGGTGGTCAAAATTCGGGGCGCGTGTCACGAAAAGCTCTCCTTCGATGACCTCGTAGCGGTTGCCATCATCCGGCATCAACAAGAGGTCATCTATGGTCATCCATTTTTCTTTTGGAATTGACATGGCTCTTCCTCTGTGTGGGGCGATTCTATCACAACCCGAGCTTCGCGCAGCACGTCGTTAAACAATGCGGCCGATCAGATCATAGTCGTGCGCTTCGGTGATCTCGACGGTGACGAAATCGCCGGGGCGCACCTCGCGGCCTTCGGGGATGTCGTTGATCAACACGACGCCGTCAATCTCCGGCGCCTGGGTTTCCATGCGCCCTTCAAGCAACAGGTCGCTCTCTTTCGAGCGGCCTTCGAGCAAGACGCGCACTTGCCGACCGACCATGCGGCGATTGCGGCGGCGCGACAGGCGTGCCTGCGCTTTCATCAAGAGGCGCTCGCGTCGGCGCATGGTTTTGGCGTCAACCTTTTCGTCCAGCTCAATGCCGGCGGAGTTCTCTTCGTCGGAATAGGTAAACACGCCGACGCGGTCGAACTCGACGGCGCGCACGAACTCGACCAGCTCCCGAAAATCTTCCTCGCGCTCGCCGGGAAAGCCGACGATAAAGGTGGTGCGCACGGCGACACCGGGAACGCGCTCGCGGATGCGGGCGATCAGGCGCTCGTAAGCCGAACGCGCGCCGCCGCGCCGCATACGCTGCAAGACCCGGCGGCTGGCGTGTTGCAACGGGATGTCGAAATACTTGCAGACGTTCGCGCGCTCGGCCATCACCCGCAGCAGCTCGTCGCTGATATTCGTCGGATAGCAGTAAAGAAAGCGCACCCACTCGACGCCCGGCACGTCGCTGATCGCTTCGAGCAAGCGCGCCAGTCCGTCTTTCAAATTCAAGTCGCTGCCATAAGCGGTGGTGTCTTGCGAGATCAACACGATCTCGCGGACGCCCTGTGCCGTGAGCGCTTCGACTTCGTGCAGAATCGATTCGGGCGAGCGCGAGCGGAAGACGCCGCGCAGCCTGGGGATGATGCAGAAGGCGCAGGTGTGGTCACAGCCTTCGGCGATCTTGACGTACGCCGTATAGGGCGCGGTGGCGCGCAATCGCGGCGTCGTCTCGTCATAGAGATAGAGCTCCGGCACGCTGGCGCCGTCGCTATAGATCGGCAGGCTGCGCGGCTGCGACGTCGCCACGACCGATTCAATCTCGGTCAGTTGATTGACGCCGATCAGCGCGTCGATTTCGGGAATCTCGCGCTTGAGGTCGTCGCGATAGCGTTCGACCAGGCAGCCGGCGACCACCAGTTGTTTCGCCTTGCCGGTCTGCTTGAGCTGCGCCATTTCAAGAATCGTGTCTACGGATTCCTGGCGCGCCGAATCGATGAAGCCGCAGGTATTGACCACCAGCACGTCGGCTTCTGCCGAATCACTGGTCAGCTCGTAGCCCTGCCGCGCCAGCAAGCCCATCATCACCTCGCTGTCGACGAGGTTCTTCGGGCAGCCCAGGCTCACCATGCCAATTTTCTTCTTTTCACTCATTCGCGCTTACTGCTCTCTGTGATGAATTCCCGCGGTAATGCAAACTTTAATGGTAACGGATGCGGCGCGCTTTAGCCAGGATTTACTTCGCCGGCGATTGATAGCTGGTGCGGCTGGCGCGGATGATGGCGCCCACGCGTTTGCACTCGACGCGCACCTGATGCAGACGCCCGTCGCGGCGGCTCGACTCGGGCGGGTAATAAGCCAGCGTGTAGCCTGAGCGTATCTCTTCGGCGATGGATTTGAAGACCGGCGCGAAATCGCGGGTATCCGCCGAGAAGTCTGCGCCGCCGGTCATCGGCACGATGCGCGACACGTCGAGCAGAGTCATCACGCGTTTGTCCGATGAGCCGCCGGGCATATATGAGGGCAGGGTGATCGAGAAGACCGTCACTTCGGCGTCGTTGGCGCGGCGGATCAAATCGCCCTGCTCGGGCGACGAGACGTTGTCGTAGCCGTCGGTCAGGACGATGACGACGCGCCGCAAACGGCGCCCGTCGCGGAAGCGCGGCGCGCGCTTGAGCATCCCCACAGCTTTGTCAATCGAGCCGAAGATGCGCGACGAGCCGGTGACTTCGCCGATCTTCTGAAAGGCGGCGCTGACCTTGCGGGCGTCGCTGGTGAAGTCTTGCAGCACGCGCGTCTCTGTGTTGAAGGCGATGACCGCAAAGACCGATTCGGGCCGCACCAGTCGCATGAAGTTTTCGGTCGCCAGGCGTTGGCGGGCAATCTCTTCGGGCTTGATGCTGCCCGACGTGTCTATGGCGACGACGACGGCGAGCGGGCGGGTCAGCGCCGCCTGTTCGCTGGCCTCAAAGAAGTCGAGCTTCTGCGGCACGCCGTCTTCGTAGACCGTGAAGTCGTCGGCTTTAAGATTGCGAATGAAGTTACCGTCCTTGTCGGTCACCGTCGCGTCAATCGTCACCAGATCGGCCTTGAGCTTGACGACATCGTCCTGCGCCGTCGCCGTTGCCCCGGAGCAGACGGCGACGATGAGAGCGAGAATGATTGCGAATACAAAACGTCTATTCACCATGAAACTCCCGAACCGTGTGCGCGTGATGGCTGAGCGATGCGAGGGCACAAAGCGCACCGACCGTTTATTCAAGTTGTCAGGGGATCAACCCATGAGCCATACGCGCGGATGCCTCTATGAGTTTAACAGCGAAAGGCGGCGGCGCGCTACGGGCGCGAAAATTGACGCTCACGGACGCCGGTGATAGACTGAACCGTCCATTTGAAGGAGGTGCGAGGTGGCCGTAAGCGAGCGCTTGCTTGAGATTCTGGCTTGTCCCGCCTGCAAGGTGAAAGTCGAACTGAAGGCCGACGGCAGCGGCTTGAGATGCCCGCAGTGCCGCCGCGTCTACCCCATTAAAGACGACATCCCGGTGATGCTCATCGATGAGGCAGTGACCGAAGCGTGAAGCGCGACGCGGCCATCCCGTTGCCGGATTGGTCGGCGGCGCGCAAAGTCCTGCTCATTCGTTTGCGCTCAATCGGCGACACGGTGTTGATGACGCCTTGCCTGGCGGCGCTCAAAGCCATGCGCCCGGAGATCAAGATCACCGTCGTCAGCGAGCCGCTGGCCGCGCCGCTCGTCGAAGATCACCCGCTGGTTGACCACCTGCTCATCGCCGAAAAATCAATCAGCGGGCGCGCACGGCTGATCGGGCAGTTGCGTCGCGCGCGCTACGACGTCGCCTTTGACCTGCACGGCGGCACGACCGCAACCGGGCTGGCGCGGTTCGCCGCGGCGGGGCGGTCGGTCGGTTATGCAGGCTACAGACACTCGCGCTGGCTCGACCTGCGCGCCCCGGACCCGGATGTGATTCTCGGGCGCAAGCAAGTCCACAGTGTCGAGCAGCAATTAGCCTTGCTGCACTGGTCGGGCGTGCCGTGGCCGGCCGAGCCACCGCAACTGAGCCTCGCGGTGTCGAGCGCTGCCGAACAGAGCATGCTTGAAAAATTAGAGGCCGCCTGTGTGGCGCAAGCTGTTAGCTTGAGCGGAGGCTTTGCACAAGCTAACAGCCTGCGCCACATTGGCCGCTTCGCCGTCATCGCGCCGGCGGCGGCTTTTGAATCGAAGCGCTGGCCCGCGGCCGGTTTTGCCGAAGTGGTTCGGCACCTCGGCGACCGCTGGCAACTGCCGAGCGTCGTCATCGGCGGGCCGGGGCAAGAGCCGCTGGCAAAAGCCGTGGCCGCGCAGGCCGGCGCGCTGGCCCTTGTCGGCTTGACGTTGAAAGAGTTGGTCGCCTTAATCAATCTGTCGCGTGCTTTCGTCGGCAACGATGGCGGCCCGATGCATATCGCGGCGGCGCTCGGCCGCCCGCTGGTCGCCGTCTTCGGTTCGTCGAACCCTGAGGTCTGGCACCCGTGGACGGATTCGCCGTACCGGATAGCCGGGGGCCGGGGGCCGGGGGCTGGGGGCCTGTCAGATGAGGCGCGGGGGCAAAAAGATACGAATACGCCGGATGCCGATGGCTCATTCGCGATTCAGCGAGTGCCGCCGAGCGCAGTCATCGCGGCGGCGGACGATGTCTTGAAACTGGCTCTGGCAGCCAGTTAGGTAGAATGGCCGGCTCCTCGGCATCCTGAGCTTATGACCACATTGGAGAGAGAGCGCGCCGAACAATTGACGGCCAGATTTGCTGGCCGGCGCATCGTCGTGCTCGGCGATTTAATGCTCGATGAATTCATTTGGGGGCGCGTGCGGCGCATCTCGCCGGAAGCGCCCGTGCCCGTCGTCGAGGTCGAACGCCAGACGCTGGCGCTTGGCGGCGCGGGCAACGTCGCCGCCAATCTCGTCGCGCTCGGCGCACAGCCGGTGACGGTCGGCGTCGCCGGCGCGGATGCCAACGCCGAACGCCTGCGCGTGGCGCTGCACGAAGTCGGCATCGCAAGCGATGGCGTCGTCGTTGACCCGGCGCGCACAACGACGCTCAAGACGCGCATCATTGCTCACAATCAGCAGGTCGTGCGCGCCGACCGCGAAAGCCGCGCGCCCATCGCTACGGCGATTGAAGAAGCCATCGTCGAGCGCTTCACCGCCGCGCTCGACGCCGCCGACGCTGTGGTGGTTTCCGATTACAGCAAAGGCTTGCTGACGACTGGCGTGCTACGGGCGACACTTGAGGCAGCGCGGTCGCGCGCCATCCCTGTCTGTCTCGACCCGAAGACGCGCAGCTTTGCCAACTATCAACCGGTGACCGTGATTACGCCGAATCATCAAGAGGCCGCGGAAGCCGCCGGTCTGGCCATCGAAGATGAAACCAGTCTGATCGAAGCGGGCCGCCGCTTGCTCGGCGCGATTGACTGCCGGGCGCTGCTCATCACACGCGGCGAAGAAGGCATGGCGCTGTTTACGGATGACGGCCAGGTGACGCGCATTGCGACGGTGGCGCGCGAAGTCTATGACGTGACCGGCGCCGGCGATACCGTGATCGCAACGCTGGGGCTGGCTTTGGCGGCGGGCGCGAGCTTTGCCGAAGCGGCGATCTTAGCCAATCACGCTGCCGGCGTCGTCGTCGGCAAAGTCGGCACCGCGACGGTGACGCGCGACGAGCTGCTGGCGACGCTGCGAAGTGATGAGTGATGAGTTGAAAGTGATGAGCGATGAGTGGCGAGTGAGGGCAGCGTTTGTTGCCGTAGGTTCTCACGCATTACTCGCCGCTCATCGCTTATCATTTTTTTGTTGACGGATGCCCGCGGGTCATAGTTTGATAATTGTAGCCCTCGGCCAATCAACGACAAAAGGGATAGCAATAGGGTCAAGCGAATGAGCGAGGAACTGTTAAAGAAAATCAGCGAGCGGCATGCCACGGTCGGCGTGATCGGTCTCGGATATGTGGGACTGCCGCTGGCGACGGCCTTCGGGCGCGGCGGCCTGCGCGCCATCGGCTTTGACGTTGATGCGGCGCGCACCGACAACATCAACGCCGGCCATTCGCACATCCCCGACGTGCCGACCGCGGAGGTCGCGGCGCTGGTCGCTGAGGGTAAGCTCGCGGCGACGACCGATTTCTCGAAGCTCGCCGATTGTGATGCGGTGGTCATCTGCGTGCCGACGCCGCTGCGCAAGACCAAAGAGCCGGACATCTCTTATATCCTGGCCGCCAGCGAACAGGTCAAGACCTACCTGCATTCGCCGCAACTGATCGTGCTGGAATCAACCACCTATCCGGGCACCACCGACGAAGTGTTGCTGCCGATGCTCGAAGAGACCGGCCTGAAGCTCGATGAAGATTTCTTCCTCGGCTTTTCGCCGGAGCGCGTTGATCCGGGCAACGAGAAATACCAGACGCACAACATCCCGAAAGTCGTCGGCGGCGTCAGTCACAAATCGACAGCGGTCGCGGCGGCGCTCTATCAAACCATCGTCGAGCGCGTCCACCCGGTGACCAGCGCGCGCGTCGCCGAAGCCGCCAAGCTGCTGGAGAACACCTTCCGCTCGGTGAACATCGGCCTGGTCAACGAAATCGCGCAGCTCTGCTATCACCTGAACATCGATTCGTGGGAAGTCATTCAGGCGGCGGCGACCAAGCCGTTCGGCTTCATGGCCTTCTACCCGGGCCCCGGCATCGGGGGACATTGCATTCCATTGGACCCGCATTACCTATCGTGGAAGGCGCGGCTGCATGGGTTTGAGGCGCGCTTCATCAGTCTGGCCGAAGAGGTCAACTCGCACATGCCGCAGCATGTCGTTCAACTGGTGCAGGACGGCTTGAACGATCACCGCAAGCCGCTGAAGGGATCGAAAGTCCTGGTGCTCGGCGTCGCCTACAAGCGCGACATCAACGACGTGCGCGAATCGCCGGCCCTCGGCATCGTTGACCAACTGCTGCACAAAGGCGCGCAGGTCAGCTATCACGATCCGCACATCCAAGAGATGAACCTTGACGGCAAGGGGACGCTCGAAAGCGTCGAGCTGACCGACGCGGCGCTGCGCAGTTGTGATTGCGCGGTGATCGTTACGGATCATACATCGATAGATTACGCGCGCGTCGTGCGGCTGGCCCCGCTAGTCATCGATTCGCGCAACGCGACGCGCAAATTGAATATGCCGGAGGCTGAGAGCAAAATCATCCGGCTTTAAGCGCGGCGCGGCTCTCTAAATCAGTGGGAATTCGCTTTATTGTCAGCGCCGCCCGGCAACGGCGTGGCGCTGGCGTGGTCTCAATCAGTTCGCAATCAATCATCTCCCGAAGATTCATTGCCGGTTAAGCAGGCAGCGTCCGTGTCGCTGCCGATAGTGGTGGTAATATGACAAAACGATTTTCATGGCTCAGAGTAGGCATCGCGGCGATGCTCGTGGTCGAGGCGCTGATCGGCCCGGCGCAGGGCCGCCCGGCGCAATTGGCGCCGCGCACAGACGAGTCGCCGATTCAACAGGCGCTGAAATCACCGGGCGCAGTGCAAGCCATCATCGAGCTTGATGGGCTGCCGCTCATCGAGCGCCAACATCAGCAGATTTCTATGATGCAGCGCCGTCGGCGCGTTGATTTAGACTCGCCCGAAGCCGCCGCGCTCGACGGCGAGATGCGCGGCGAGCAGGAGAACTTTAAAGCGCGTGCCCGTCTGATTGCGCCGGCGCTGCGTGTGCGGGCCGAGTTGCGAGCCGTGGCCAACGCCGTTTCCGTCGAAGCGCGCGGCACCGAGATCGCTATGCTTGCATCGCTCCCCGGCGTCAAGCGCGTCGAGCTGGTGCGCGAATGTCACACGCTGCTCGACACCAGCGTGCCGCTGACGAACGCGCCGGCGATGTGGGAACGGCTCGGCGGCTCGGGCAATGCCGGCGCCGGCATGAAGATCGCCATTATCGATACCGGCATCGATGTAACAAATCCGCTATTCAATGACACGGGCTACAGCGCCCCTGAAGGCTTTCCGCGCTCCAACAATGGCAGCCAGAGGCTTACGAACAACAAAGTGATCGTCGCCAAGTCGTTCGTCAGCGGTTCCGGTAACGACCCCTCGGCGCTGGACGAGAACGGGCACGGCTCGAACGTCGCCGGCATCGCCGCCGGTAATCTGGACACGATGTCGCCGGTCGGCCCGCTCTGCGGGGTCGCGCCGCGCGCTTACCTGGGCAACTATCGCGTGCTAGGTAAGAGCGGCAGCGGCTCGACCGACCTGATCGCGGCGGGGCTCGATGAAGCCGTGCGTGACGGCTTCGACGTGGCCAACATGAGCTTAGGGGCTGACGCCACGGCGCAGCTCGATTTTCTGGCGCGCGCCGTCGAATCGGCGGTCGCCAGCGGCATGGTGGTTGCCGTGGCCGCCGGCAATTCGGGCGAAGGCGGCGTTGATGACGAGATGACTATCGCCTCGCCGGCCATTGCGCCATCGGCCATCACAGTCGCCTCGACTTCCAACGCTCATGCGATCACGGCGATGGCGACCGTAGCCGGGCCGTCGCCGGTCGCGTCCCGCCTGATCAACATCGAAAGCGTCGTCGGTGATGGATCAACGACGCGGTTCAACGCGGCGCTGACGGCGCTGCCTTTTGTCGAGGTCAGCAATGATCGCGGCTGCTCGGCGTTGACGGCGGGATCGCTCGCGGGCAAAGTCGCGTTGATGGAGCGCGGCGTTTGCGCGTTCACTGAGAAGGTGAACAACGCCAGCGCGGCGGGCGCCGTAGCGGCCATCGTTTACAACAAAGACATCAGCGAAGGCACGGATGGCGGCGATAATTTGATTCACATGGCAGTCGGTGGCACCAGCATCCCTTCCGTGTTTGTGTCGCGTACCGCAGGGCTGGCGTTGCGCGATTTCGCCCGCGCCCATGCGGATGCCAGTCTCAACCTGACGCCGTTGATTGCAGCCGACGTCGTTTCGGACTTCAGCTCGCGCGGGCCGTCGCTGCTGCAAACCCTGAAACCGGACATTGCCGCGCCGGGCGAAAGCATTTACTCGGCGGCGCTCACATCAACCAACCCGTCGGGGTTCGGCTCCGAGAGCGGCACCAGCCAGGCGACACCGCACATTGCCGGGGCCGCCGCGCTAGTCATTCAACAGCATCCGACGTGGACGCCGGCGCAGGTGAAATCGGCGTTGATCAGTTCGGCGACGACCAGCGTGTTTACGACGACAAGTAAGACGACGAATGCCGGAGTGTTGGCGATGGGCGCGGGGCGCGTTGACCTGGCACAGGCGGCGAACGTCGCGGCGACATTCGCGCCGGCGAGCCTGAGCTTCGGCATTCTAAAACTGAAGAAGCCGGTGTCGACCAGCCTCGACTTCCAGATAACGAATACCAGCGACCAGTCACGCACCTTCACGCTCAGCATCAAGCAACTCGATCCCGGCGATGGCGTCAGTATGGCGCTAGCGACGCCGCTGACGGTGACGCTTGTGCCGGGACAAAGCACATCAGTGACGCTGGCCATCGATGCCGTCAAGCGCGCCGATAAGCGCGACTACACAGGCTTCGTCAGCGTCGCCGATTCGCAAGGGCCGACGCTGCGCGTACCCTTCTGGGTGCGCTTCAAGAAGAAGTAGAGAGAGACGCGGCGACGTGGCGACGCGGAAGAGTGACGCGGGGACGCGGGGACGCGGCGACGCGGCGAGGGAAAGACAGAGATGAACCACTCATCTTTCCCCGCGTCGCCGCGTCCCCGCGTCGTTTTCTTCCCCCGCCGCGTCTGCTATGCTGGTGGCACAGAATCGCTGCCACAGGAGGGCACATGGATAAACTGAGCCGCCGCAACTTCATCGCGCTGACCGCGACGGGCGCGCTCGGCGCAGGCGTGCTGGCCGGTCGCGGGCTGCACACGGACGCCCCCGTCGAGGCCGCTGCCTTCGTCATTGACCCCGCCATCAAGAACCCGACCGATAAGGTGAGTCTCGGCAAGACCGGCCTGAAGATTTCCGTCGTCGGCATCGGCACAGGCACGGTCGGCATCAATCACCAGTCGAATCAAACACGGCTCGGGCAAGAGGCGTTTACGCGGCTGATGCGTCACGCGCACGACAGCGGCATCACCTTTTTCGATCTGGCCGATCAATACGGCAGCAACCCTTACTTTGGCCGCGCCATGCAGGGCGTGGCGCGCGACCGCTACATCATCCAGACGAAGACCAACAGCCGCGAGCCGCAGCAGGTGCGACAGGACATTGACCGCTTCCTGCGCGAGATGAACACGGATTACCTCGACGTGCTGATCGTCCATTGCGTCACCGAGGGCGATTGGACGACGCGCTACCGCGGCGTCATGGATGTGATGGAAGAGGCCAAGCAGAAGGGCAAGATTCGCGCCCACGGCGTCACCTGTCACAGCTTTGAAGCTTTGCAAGCAGCGGCGGCCAGCCCGTGGGTTGACACTAATCAGGTGCGCTGGAATGCGCGCGCCAAACATGCTGACGCTGACGTCGAAACCTTGCGCAAGCTGTTTGCCGGGATGCGCGCCAAAGGTCAGGGCATGGTCGGCATGAAAGTTGTCGGCCAGGGCGACATCGTGCGCGGCACGGATGCCTTATCGCCGGCTTCGTGCTTCCGTTTTCAGATCGAATCGGGTGTCGTTGACGCCTTCGTTGTCGGCGTCGAAAAGCTCGAACACATTGACGAGTTGCTGCGCGGCACACAGGTGGCGCTCGCCGAGCTGGGCTATCGTACGACCGTACCGGCCTGAAGAAATGATGAATGATGAATGATGAACTAAAGAGTAAAAGGTAAGGGCAGGGCCATTTAGTTCTGCAAAAAGGGATGAGAAACAAACACAGAGACACGGAGGGAACACAGAGAAGACTCTGTGTCTCCGTGTCTCTGTGTCTCTGTGTTTAATTCATCTTTATGAATGTCGAGAACTGATTGCCCTGAGGTAAGGGATTATCTATAGCAAGTCCGGCTTCTGATTCCTTCCCCAATTCATCATTTATCATTCACCATTCATCTTTTCCCCTCTTGCTGTGACCGCCGTCACAATCCCCGGTGACCACGGTCATAGCCCCATCTGACGCTCGCTTGTAGGGTTAGATAGCGTGAGCTAAAGGACGCGCACTTCGCGCCTTTTACGAGTTGGATAGGTAAGGAACACGCTACGGCCTCGGGGAGTCTGCATGAGAGATCGAAAGTTGAAACTGGCCATCCTGCTGTTCATGGCCGGGGTGGGGGTTTACCCGGCGCTGGCGGCGATGACCGGCGTCGTGGCGTCAGCCGAACCCACCCAGCGCGCTAATCGTCGCGGGCTCGCGACGCGCAACCAGACGCGCGATTATTCGCACTTCAGGCACGCGGTTGCGGCACACCAGCAGCAAGCTTGCGACGCCTGCCACAAATTCCCTTCCGCCAACTGGAAGGCCGCGCGCAAAGGCGATGCGGCCTTCCCGGACGTCACAGACTATCCGCAGCATGCTTCGTGTCTGCCCTGTCATCGCGCGCAGTTCTTCAGCGGCGCGGTGCCGACGATTTGTAGCAATTGCCACACAGACCCGTCGCCGCGCAACAGCACGCGCTTCCCCTTCCCCAGCCTGCGCGCGCTCTTTGACGCTTCGCCAAAAGGCAAGGATGCCGTCTCGGAATACCGCGTCTACTTCCCGCACGACAAGCACGAATCCCTGTTCGGCGTCGCCCCGGCAGAACACAGCGACGACACGCCGCGCCTGCTGCGGGCGGCTTACTGGCAAGAGAAGAAAGCCGAAGCGAAGAAGCCTGAAGACAAGAATGCTGTCTGCGCCAACTGCCATCAGACCTACCAGCCGCAAGGCGATGCCGACGACGAGTACCTGATTAAGCCGCCCAAGGATTTGCCCGAAACCGCCTTCTGGCTCAAGAAAGGCGCGTATAAGACTTCGCCTCCGGGCCACCAGGCGTGCTTCTCGTGTCACTCGGAAGACATGTCGCCGGCGGCGAAAGACTGTGGCGTATGTCACAAACTGATGCCGGCGACTTACGTAGCAATGCAGCGCCAGCCGCACGCCGACTTCGACCCGAAGCTCGCTGCCGTGATGGGCATTAGCGACCGCACAGACCTCGACAAGTGGGGCCGTCGCGAGGCCGGCAAGTTCCGCCACGAATGGTTCAGCCACGCCGAGTTGAGCTGCCAGGATTGCCACAAAGTCGCCGCTATCAACACCACTGACCCGAAAGGGCCAACTGTGCCGGTGCTGTCGTGTGGCGGCACGGGGTCAGGCTGTCACGTCACGCCGAGCGCCGCCGACGGCGGCGCGCTCAACCTGGAAGCGGAGCAGAAGAAAGCCAGTCCGGCGTTTCAGTGTACGAAGTGCCATGTGCAACTCGGCAAACAGCCGGTGCCGGCATCTCACCTGAAAGCTATCGCGGCGATGAAGGATAAGAAATGATGTCCGGAATGCCAGAACCTCATGCGCCCCGCTCGCCCGATTGGCCGCGCAACGCGAAGCGGCGCAGGCTGTCGCTTGCCACCGTCATCCTGGCCGCGCTCGCCGTCGCCTGGGCAATCTCGGACAATGCGCCGGTCGCCGCCATTGAAGTCGAAGCGGCGGCGTCCTCCTCGGCAGCCGCGACGGCGCAGAATACCGAGCTTGACTTCTCGAAGTTCGCGCACACCAGCGGCGCGCATTCGCGGCTGCCATGTGCCACCTGCCATCGCCGCAGCGCGGGCGAGACACAGGCGACGCGGCCCGGCCACCGCCCGTGCGCCGCCTGCCATTCGCAGAAGTTCGCCGCGCTCGGCGGGCCGATCTGTACGATTTGTCACAAAACTGCCGAGCCGAAGGATGGGGCGCTCAAGCCGTCGCCGGCGCTCAAGAGCTTTGGCGTGCGCTTCGAGCACTCGCGCCACGCCAGGGCCGACTGCGCCAGTTGCCACAAGGCCGCCAATCGCGGCGTCGCCCTAACGATTCCCGCGGGCGCAGCGGCGCACGCCACCTGTTATCAATGTCACAACGCCGGCGCACAGGCAGAGGGACGCGACATGGCCGCCTGCTCGACGTGTCACGCGGCGGGCGGCGCTTTTCGGACGACGATGGCCGCCAAGGCTTTTCAGGTCAACTTCAACCACGCCGCGCATACAGGAAAGGCACATCTGAGTTGCAGTGAATGTCACCGCTTGCGTGCCGGAGGCGGGCGCGATCAGGTGACCGCGCCGCAGCCGCTGATGCACCACGCTTCGCCGTCGGCGCAAAGCTGCATGACCTGTCATAACAACAAGCGCGCCTTTGGCGGCGACGACTTCGGCGACTGTAAGCGGTGCCACACCGGGCCGACATTCCGCTTCAAGAAGTGATCTTTTCTCGCAGCGATTTCGACTACTTCACACGCATGGTCGGGTCGCCGAACAACAGCCATGTCTGCCGCGTGTCTGTGCTGCCGGCGGCGGCCTTCGCCTTGATGATGGCGTCTCCGAGTCTCAAGCTTGCATCGCCGAATAGTTGCCGGTAGAGTTCCTGATTCATCAACGCCTGACTGCCCGGCTCAGTCATTCCCGATGACGCCCAGACCGCGACAGCGCCGCCGCGCTCGACCTTCATCAGGCTCTCGGCCAGGCTCTCCATTCCGGGGTCATGAAAGTAGCCATTCAAGCAGGTCATCATCACAAAGACCGGCAGCTTGCCGTCGTTGATGAGCGCGCCGGCATCGCTTGAAGTGAAGACCTCGCCCCGCCACAGGCTGACCGAGCCGTGACCGCTGTAGTTGATCAGCTTCCTTCCTTGATTGATGCTTTCGATCAATCGCTGCTTGACGGTCGCGGCGCTCAGTTGATTCTCATCCAGCCTCTCGACCATCATGCGCTGCGGGATTAAGCCCTGTAGCTGCCGACTCGCCGCCGCAAAATCAAAATCGCGGTTGGCGTCGGCAATCAGCAAGACGCCGTCCACCGGCGCGCTTTGCTCGTAGCTGATGAGCTTTGCGACCGTGGCGGCGGCCTCCGTGGCGCTGCGCACAGGCAAGCGGCCCACGGCCATGTCTTCGATGCCGTCGCCATCAAAGTCGGCCAGCCACGCGTCGGAAGCCGTCTCCATCGTTGCGGTATCGATCAGCCGCGTCGGCACCAGGTCGGCATCGCCTAGCCCGAGGTAATTCTTCGGGTCGAGGCTGGCGTCGCCGACCAGCAGCAAGTAGCGCGGCGCTTTCTGCCAGCTCGACCGGGCAAACGCGAGAAAGTCTTTGATCGCCTGCGGCGACTTTACGCCAAAGCCGAACTCGTCAAACACGTCTTCGACATCAATGATGGCGACGCTCAAACCCTGGCTCTGGCGCAAGGCGGCGAGCGGTCGTGTGCGGTCGAGAAGGTCACGGTGACTCAGGATGATCAGGTCTGCGCCGGCGGCAGGCTGCCTCAAGCTCGACGGCTGATTGGCGGTCAACGCGGCGACGCGCCGGCTCTGCCCTTCGGCAATCGCCAGCAACAGGCGCGGCCCGCCGGCTGGCCCGCTCACCGTCACGCTGTAACCCGCGCCGCGCGCTTGCACCTGTCCGCGCACTTCGCGCACCGCTTCCGGGTCGGTGACGTCAAGGACGCGAATCGCCTGGCTGCTGAATCCCTCAATCGTTACCTGCTGGCGGCTGGCGAGGCTGAATTGCAAGGCGTCGTCGTCCGCCGCGTAACGGTGCCGGTAGGTCAAGCGGATGGTGTCAACCAGACTGATGTCGCTCGTGCCGTCGAGCGCCACCAGCGTTAGCCGGTTGTCGCCCTCTTTCACCGCCGAGGCCGGCAATGTAATCTTCGCCACGCCCAGGGCATCGCCCTCGAAGCCGACTTCGCCGACCGTCGCGCCGTTGAAGTCCAGGCGGACGCGATGCGTTTGTAGGGTGACGCCCTGGAGCGTCACTTCGAGCTGCGCCGATGACGTGGGTGCGCCGTCCGTGTGCCGCGCAGTCAACAGCTGTTCGACAGGCTCGTGGGCGATCACCGCTCCGAAGAAATTTTCGCGGTCGCCGTTTCTGAGCGCCGGGTAGTAGATGCTGCGGTCACGCCGCTCAACCGTGTAAGCGAAGCTCGGCTCAGCCGCGCGCGCGCCTTTGGCTTTCACAGGCGTGATGCGCTGGCCGGGCTGCGCGCCCGCGACCAGCCAGTAGACGCGAGTGTCGGTCGCTGCCGAATCGATGCCGACGCCGTAGAACTCCACCGCGTCCGTCGGATCAAAGCTCCCATCGGTTTCTCCCGCCACCGCAATCGCCACTTGCCTGCCGTCCACAAACATCTGCAACAGGCGCGGGTCGGTTTGCGGATCGAGCCCGGCCTGGATCAACTCGCTTTGAGTGATGCGATACCAGCCTTCGTGCCTGACCGCAATCTTCACCGCCGGTCGCATGGCAAGATCAGTTTGCGCGGCCAGCTCGGCGGCTGAAGCCTGCTTGATCTGCGGCGGCGCGGCGGCGCGCTCCAGCAGGTGAGTCGCTGCCGATGGCGAGGCATTTACGCCGAGGGCGCTCAACCGCACGGGGCTGTCGGCGGGCGGCGGCAGCGGGCGCGGTTGCCAGGGAGCAAGCGTTGAAGACCCGACAACAATCGGCCCATGCCATGTGCTGTGACCATCGATGGAAACGTCTTCAAGCCAGTACTGCGCGTCTTTGCTCAGAGGCAGCCCGTCCCACAACGAGTAGGAATGGCCCGCGCGCAGGTTGAGGCCGGGGCCTGCGAGCAGCGCCGACCCGGCCAGCATCTGGCGGTTGAGCCGCACGCGCTTGCCACCGTCGTCGCGGTAAAGGTTGAAGCCGAGGTTATCGACTTCAAAGCCAGTCTGCCATGCGAGCAGCACGCGGCCGGTCTCCGTTCCGGTAGCGGTAAACGACGACAATTGTGCGGCGGTCGGCACTGCTGGTTTTAATGACACAGCGCCGATGGCCCACGGCTGGCCGATGTTTTGCCACATCATCGTCACCGCCGGACTGGCGCCCGCCCGCGTGCTGCCGGCGCCGACGTCGAAGGCGAAGCCAAAAAACGGGCTCCCATCCCATTGCAGCGTCTGTGTCCCGCCCGCCGGCGCAAGGAAGCCGCTCGGCAAGGTCGCCACCGTATCGAGCACCATGCTCCCCGGCGCGCTGATCACCGTGACGGCGGGCGAGCCGCTGGCGCCTGAATTCTGCGCGGTGCCGTTGAACGGAGTGGATTGATCGACGTTGAAAAACGACGCAGACCCGCCGACGACGTAGTTGATGCCGGCGGCGGTGAGGGTGACGACGACGTTAGCCGTGCCGACCGGCGGATTGAGCAACTGAAACATTTCGACGTCGCTGCGAAAGTCGGTTGAAGATTGCGTCAGGATGCGCGTCATCGCGATGCCGGCATAGGTAACGCCGCTGACTCGGGTCGGAGGTGAGAGGGGAGGCAGCATGGTCGTCGAGGTCGAAACGCCGACGATCAGTATGCGACTCGGCCCGTTGCCGACCGTGTGCGACCAACTGAGGCTCATCACGCCAACCGTCCCGTCAAAAGCGCCATTGCTGCTGACGCTGTCCAGGGTCACGGTCTGCGCCCCGGCGTTTGCGGGCTGAAGGAACGCGAAGGCAATACCGATCACCAACAGAGTCGCAAGCCTTCTCCAGCAAGCGGGCGCTGCCATCAACCGTGTCATTGGCTGACGACGGGTCTCAAGCGGTCTGCATGGGTTGAAGGGCTTGCGATTTTCCGACGCCTTGTCGCAAACAGGCTGGCAGATGTGGCCTCTCATACATCAACTCCTTAAAGCTGACTGTCGGTTTTATCCGCATGGGTCCACGTTGTCGGCTTATTATACCTGAGTCGGGCGAAATTTCAGCCTTTTTCGGGACGGCTGCGCTTTTGCAAGCGGATAGAGCGGGCTGCCTCCACAGAGGCGGGCATGGTAAGCTTTTGGTCACTCGTCGGCCATTCTAAGCAAGAGGGCGAAAGCGATTGAGACCATGACGGACAGGCGATTACTGTTATTGAGCAACTCCAGAAACTACGGGCAAGGCTATCTCGATCATGCCGAAGCGCAGATCAAAGCCTTTCTCGGCGGCGGCGTGCGCCGTGTGCTATTCATCCCGTTCGCCGCCGTGCGCTATACCTTTGACCAATTCGCCGAAAGCGTGGGTGAGCGCTTCGAGCAGTTCGGCTACGGGCTCGATGCCATCCACACACGCGAGGATGCGCGGCAGGCGGTCGCAGAGGCCGAAGCTATCGTTGTCGGCGGCGGCAATACATTTCACCTGCTACACCGGCTCTACAAGCAAAATCTATTGGAAGCCATTCGCGGGCGGGTCGGCGCAGGCGTGCCGTACATCGGCTGGAGCGCAGGCTCGAACGTCGCCTGCCCAACCATCAAGACGACGAACGATATGCCGATCATCGAGCCGCCGGGCTTTGCCGCGCTCGGCCTCGTGCCCTTTCAGATCAACCCGCACTACCTGGACGCGCACCCCGAAGGCCATCAAGGCGAGACGCGCGAAGAACGGCTTCTCGAATTCATCGAAGTCAATCCCACGATTACTGTCGTCGGATTGCGCGAAGGCAGCATGCTCAGGGTCGAGGGCACGACTATTAGCTTGATCGGCGACCGAGCGGTTAGAATTTTCATGCATGGCAAAGAAGCACAGGAATATGACCCGCAATCGTCCTTACAGTTTCTTCTCTGAGGCGCGCCGACGTCCAGCGGCATCGATCCTGCGCCGGCTCGGCTGTGCGCTGCTCTGCGCCGTGTTTGCCGCCTCCGCGCTCGCGGCGCAGAGCCCGAAACCATCCCAGAATACCGCGCCGCCGTCGCCTTACCTGATCGAGTCGCTCATAGACATTAACGACGAGCTTGACCTGAAGCAGGTCTGGCGAATGTTGAACATTGAGCTGCCGACAGACATGACTTATCGCTGCGAAGGCGGTTGCGAGGCGGAGACCTTCGACCTGACGAGAAGCAATGAAGATGGCAGAAAGACGGTCGTCCTGAAGATATCGCTCCAGAGCCATGACTTCTACCAGTACCTGATCTTCCGACAGGCAGGCTCAGGCGAGTGGAAGCTGCTCGGCTCGGTTGATTGTCACGGCCAGCGGTACGGGCCGCCCGCCTACCGCATCGAGCAGGGCGACGGCCGCACCTGGCTGGTCGTCCGAGAATTGGCCGGGCGCGGATTGGGAATGGTGGCTTATGAAGAAGGCTGGCACGAGGTTCGCGACGATGGCGTGAAGAAGGTGCTTTCTTATCCCGTGGAGGGCGAGCATCAGCCATACCAGGCGTCTCTCGGCCGCTCTTATAAAGCGGTAGTATTGCGCCACGATCTTGAAAACGGCGTCTATACGATACCGATTCAATTCATGATCACTTACAACATCTCGGCCAATGACGCGAACGATACGCCGCTCTCGCTTTTCGCCAGGGGACTGAAGGCTTACTACGTGTGGAATCCCGCGCAGGGCGAATTCATCCTCGACGAGCGCCGCAGCGAGGTAACGGCGAAACAGCTCGACAACGCCTGCGCCTTCGAGGGCTTCAGCAAGGAAGCGTTTGTCGAAGATAACTTCACAGAGCTTGCCGAGATTGCCGCGCGGGGCGACGCGCAGCGCCGAGCATGGCTGAAGCGCTTCTTGACCTCGGCCAAAGACACGTCGCGCAAAGCCGGGTTGCAGCGACTGCTTCAGCAATAGCGCGTCGGACCTTATACCGGTAAAATGAATGCGGCTCAAGCATCACAGACCATCGCCAAATTTATAGAGTGAGCTGAAAAGATCATGACTGACCTACGCACTGCACAGGCCGCGCCAATTCAGGATTACGCCATCATCGTTGATCCCAAAGACAACGTCGCCGTCGTCAAACAGCAGACCGAGCCCGGACTGATCGTTGCCCTGCCCGGCGGCCGCGCGCTTGAGGTCAAGGCGAGCGTGCCGCCGGGCCACCGCTTCGCGACGCGGGCGATTGCGGCGGGCGATTTCGTCTTGCAGTATGGCCAGCCCATCGGCACCTCGCTCGGCATTCAAGAAGGCGACGCGATTACTCACGCCAACATGACCGACGACGTTCCCGTCGTGCGCCAGTTGCCTGACGACCTCGCAACACCGCCGCCGGCTTATGTTCCCGAAAGCGAGCGCCCAACTTTCATGGGCTTTCGCCGGCGCGATGGCCGCGTCGGCACCCGCAACTTCGTCCTAATTATTCCGACCAGCATGTGCGCCAGCCACGAAGCGCAGCAGATTTCCATGATGGCTGAGTTCATGCTCTATAAGCGCGAGCGCTTTCCTAATGTGGATGGCGTCGTTGCCATCCCGCACAATAAAGGCTGCGGTTGTCAGGATGGCTCGAACCTCGACGTGATGCTACGGACCTTATCGAACTATGCCGATCACCCGAACGTCGGCGGCGTCATCTTGATGGATCTGGGCTGCGAGAAGACCAACCTGGCTTACGTCGAAAAGTACCTGCTCAGGCGCGAGCGCGCTTTCGACAAGCCTGTGGCCAAGATCGGCATTCAGGAAGTCGGCGGCACGCAGGCGGCCATCGAGCGCGGCATGCAAGAGGTCGAGCGCATGCTGCCGGAAGTCAACCTCGCGACGCGCGAAGCCGTGCCGGTAAGCGAGCTGGTGCTAGGCGTGAAGTGCGGCGGCTCGGACGGTTTTTCCGGCCTGTCGGCTAACCCGGCGCTGGGCCGCGCCGCCGACCTGTTGGTCGAACGGGGCGGCACCGTGCTGATAACCGAAGTGCCGGAGTTTTGTGGCGCAGAGCACATTCTCGCCAACCGCGCCAGGGACGCCGAGACCGGCCGCGCCGTCTACCGCATGGTTGATTGGTACAAAGATTACGCCGCGAAGTTCGGCGCCGTGCTGAATCAGAACCCGAGTCCCGGCAATCAGGCCGGCGGCCTGCTCAACATCACCATCAAGTCGCTCGGGGCGATTGCCAAGGCCGGGACGACGCGCGTCGAAGGCGTCGTCGAATACGCCGAGCCGCCCGGCGGTCGCGGCCTGAACCTGATGCAGGGGCCGGGCTACGATCAAGAATCAACGCCGGGGCTGGTGGCTGCGGGCGCGACGGTCGTCGTCTTCACCACAGGGCGCGGCACGACTATCGGCAATGCCATTGCGCCGGTCATCAAGCTGGCCTCGAACACGCCGGTCTACGAGCGCATGTCGCGTGACCTCGACTTGTCGGCGGGCGGCATCATTGACGGCACCGAAACGATTGACGATGTCGGCGCCCGCGTCTTCGAGCGTGTGCGGCAGGTGGCGAGCGGCGAGCAATTGGCAAAAGCCGAAGAGCATAAGCATCGCGAATTTCAATTCTGGGCCGAGCAGGCCGTGTCACTTTAGCGCCGTTTTCGATAGCGTTTGCCATGTAGCGCAAGCTAACAGCTTGCGCCAGTCGCTGCGCAAGCTAACCGCCTTGCGCTACATCAAAATGAAACCCGCCTTGCGCCGCTCACTGCTCCAGCTTCTTCAGCATCGCCGCCCCATTGGTGTTGCCGGGGTTGAGCTCTAGCGACTTCTTGTAGCTCGCAATGGCCTTCTCTTTCTCGCCATTCGCCATGTAGGCTTCGCCCAGACTGTCATAGACGTTCCAGGACTTCGGGTACAGCTCGACGTTGAGCTTGAAGACGGCAATCGCTTCGGCAATCTTCTTCTGCTGGAGCAGGCCGTAGCCCAGGTTGTTGAGATGCTCCTCGGACGCCCCCGGATCGTTCGGGAACTCGCGCCTGATCTTCCGATACGCCTCGACGGCTTCATCAACTTTGCCCGCCACCAGCAGCTCGTAAGGGATCAGCGCGTCTTTAGCCAGGCGCGGGGCCGTTATGATTCCCTCGCCGAACCGCACCTTCATCGCCGCGACGTGGCCCGCGGCGTCGCGGACAAAGACGTAGCGAACATCATCCGCCGTCGTGATGAACTCGGTGTCAGAGATGGGCAGCAGGTCGAAGGCTTCGCGGTTGGTCACTTGCCCGCGCAGCTTGCCGTTCTGCCGGCTGACGGTCAGAGCCAGGTCCGGGTAGAGCTGAAAACGCCCCTCGTAATCGGCCAGCTTGTCGGCGGCGAGCGTCACCACGGCGACCGGCGGCGGCAGGTAATCTTCCCACTGGTATTCGCGGGCGACGGCGCGGAAGACTTCGTCAATGATCTGGCCGTTGTCGGAATTGACCATCACGGCGACGCCATAGCCTTTATCGCGATTGACCAGCAGGCCGGCGCGAAAGCCTTCATCGGCGCCGCCGTGGCCGAAGTAGACGGCGTTGCCGTGCTTCTCAACGAAGAAGCCCAGGCCGGGCGGCGCGTCCGCGAGGAAAGGCGTCACCATCTTCGCCGCCATCTCTTTGGAGAGTACCTTGTTGGATTTGCCGGCCAGCGAAAGCTGCACCTCGATGGCGAACTTGCAGAGGTCTGTGGGCGTCGTCCACAATCCCGCCGCCGCCATCTCGGGGTAGACGTGAATCTTGCCTTCGACCTCTTTGCCGTTGGGCCGGTAGCCGGTCGCGGCCTGCTTGCGCCAGTCGTCGGGCAGCGGTTGGCTGTAGGTGCTGTGCGTCATGCCGAGCGGCCCGAGGACGACATCGCGAGCGATCTGCGGGTAAGGCTTTTTCTCGATGTCCATGATGGCGAGCTGCGCGATGGTGATGCCGCCGCCTGAGTAGCGGAATTTTGAGCCCGGCTCGAAGTCAACGCGCACGGCGGGCGTGTTGGCCGGCGGCTTGCCGTCGAGGATTTCCGGCAGCGTCGGTATCTTCTGGCCGACCGCGTAGCCGGGGAAGCCATGCACGGTGAGCCCGCCGCTGTGCGAGAGCAGGTTGGCGAGCGTGACCTTCTTCTTCGCGGTGAATTCATTATCGGGCAGCTTCCACGAGGTCAGCTTGTTGTTGATGTCCTCGTCGAGCGCGATCTTGCCCTCGCTGACTTTCTTCAGCGCCACCATCGCCGCGACCGGCTTGCTGATCGAGCCGGCCTGAAAAAGCGTTTCCGTCGTCACCGGCTCGTTCGTCTCAAGGTCTTTGACGCCATAGGCGCGCGCCCACTCGACCTGGTAATCATTGATGACGGCGATGCTGACGCCGGGGATGCGGTAATGCTTCATGCGCTCCTGGATCGTCCAGCCGGGAGCGCCTTTGATCTGCACAGCAGGCAGCAGCCCGGTCTCGACGCGCTGGATGCGCGACTGCGCCGGGGATTGGCCGAGCGCAGCTTGCGAGCAGATGAGAACAAGTACGAGCAGTCGAGAAAACATCGGATTCATGACCTTCTCCATCTGGGAACTTATGATAGTGGGCACGCCGAATAGAACCGCCAGGTGGGTGATACTATACCTGAAAAAGTCCGCCGCCGGTCAACCGATCAGCGTCGCAGTTTCAGACTCTTGACGGCGCGGTCGAGCAGCGCTTTGGCCATGTCGTCCCACTGTGACTCGGCCCGCCCGCCACGCCACAGGTCGCTCGCCCGTAAGCCTGTCGGTGTCAGGTCTTCCATATAGATGATCATCAATTCATCGCGCCGCGACTCGTCTACGAGGTGGACAAGGCGTTGCCACAACATCTCGTCGCTGGCCATGCGGTAGCCCTTGCTTTCGAGGAAAGCGCGGGCGCGGCTGCCGTCCGAGTCCGGGCGGCTGACGTTGATCTTCATATTTCTCGCCGCCGCGTCGGCGAAGAAGGCCAGCCCGCCGATGTCGACCGTCTGATTCGATTTGTAGCGGTAGGTGTGGGTGTTGCCGGGCAAGTAGCCCTCGAACTGCACCCAGTAGAATCGCTTGATTCGGCCATCCTTGTCGGCGTCCACGAAGAAGTGCTGCTCGGCGTGCGCCACGTCGTAGAGGATGAATTCCTGATGGCCGACGTACTTGAAATCCTTGCCGAATTCGAGGCGAACCGCAGGCGTCGCAGGCGAGGTCAACACCTGACCTTTGACCTTGCGCGCCGGCCCGGCTGCCGCTGTCGCCGGCGAAGACGAAGTTTGCGCCGCGCCGCTGAACGATGTTCCCAGACCGAGCATGACCATCATCAGCCCTGAAAGCATTTTCATTGTGAGTCTCCTCAAGTAATTTGCTTGAGCATACGACGCCTCACAGGGGTCTGTTTCAGGGTTGTCAGGTCAAGCGTGGCGGTCAGCGAGAAAGCTTGACTTCGCTGATCTGGATGCCGGGCTCGACGTCCGTGTAGTTCGGGATGTCGCCTTGCAGCGCCGCGGCGTGAGGAATGAATGCCGCTTGAAACGCTTCGACTGAATCGAAGAGCAGGTGGCACATGGCGACGTAGAGCGGCGGCGAATCGGGCAGGTCGCTGGTCAGGCCGTAATCGATTGAAACGCCCTTGAGCGCGCCGCCGAGCTTTTCAATCGTCATCGGCATATGCTGGTTGAGATAATAGTCGAGGTCGAAGCGGTTGCCCGGCCTGTTCGGGTAAAGGATGCTGACTTTGATCATGGATGCCTTCGCTTAAGACGGTGAAAGTTGGGCTGGTGCTGAGAGCCATGTTATAAACGATCAGGGGCTTCAGAGACAAGCGGTGTCGGCCCGCGGCGGCGCAAGCTGGGAATGCTTATGAAGATGGTGATGGTCGGCGGTCACACGCGCAACATCGGTAAAACGTCGGTTGTCGAAGGCATCATTCGCGGCCTGCCGGAGATGCACTGGACGGCGGTCAAGATCACGCAGTTCGGCCACGGCGTCTGCTCGACCAGCGGCGAGCTTTGCGATTGCGCCGTCGCCGAGCATGCCTTCGCCATCACCACCGAGCGGCAAAGGGACTCAGGCACCGACACGGCGCGATTCCTCGCCGCCGGGGCGCGGCGCGCCCTGTGGGTGCGCGCCGGGCAGGGCGAATTGCTTACGGCGCTGCCTTCGCTCAGAGAGGCGATTGCCGAAGACGCGCACGTCATCATCGAAAGCAACAGCCTGCGCCGCTTCATCAAACCGACGCTCTTCTTGCAGGTCATCGATCCGGCGAGCGCCGACTTTAAAGATTCGGCGCGGCAATTCTTCGACATGGCTGACGCTTATCTATTGCTCAATCGGGCCGGCGGTGGGCCGGCGGCAGAGTCGCAAGCGGTCTTGCTGGCGCGCGAGATCAAGCGGAATAAACCCTGCCTGACGATCACCGCTGAAGAGCGCTATATGAATCAGGAAGTCTTGCGGTTTGTCCGCTCGCGGCTGAACGATTGAGTTTGCCGTGTAGCGCAATCTGTTAGACTGCGCGAGTCACGGCGCAATCTAACAGATTGCGCTACATCCAATTGAAAACCGCTTTAGTTCACCACTTGGCGTTGCCTGCTTCGTCGAGCCAATCCTCAGTCAGATCGCACCACAAGGCGAGGCCGCGCCATGTGCCGAAGCGCGCGTAATGCCGGCGAATCTTTTCGTCCGACGCCGCTCGCCCTTTGTTGTGCTTGCGCGAAAACTGCGGGCGCACCCACGAATCGAGGCCGAGGCCGTCGTAGCGACCGACGAGCTTCAACAAGTTTTCCGCCGCATAATCGCCGACACCTTTGACGCGCTTCATCTCGCGGATCAGCTTGTCGGTCGGCAGCTCACTCGTCAGCCACGATTCGACATCGAGCTCGCCCGTCGCCACGCGCTCGGCCAGCTCTTTCAAGTAAGCCGAGCGATAACCGGCGCGCACCGTGTCGCGGTAAAAACTTTCGGGCATCGCGGCCATCGCTTCAGGCGTCGGAAAGTCGCGGCGGCCGTCCGAGGTTTCGCGCCCGAGCGCGCCGACCAGCCCGCCGACCATCTTCTCTGTAAGCGACCACGCGCAGTTAGTCGTGCACATCATCTTCACCAGGTCTTCAAAAACCGTCGGCGCGCGCAGCAAGCGGCCCGCGCCATTGCGGGCGATCCACGCGAAGGCGGGATTGCTGGCCGTGAGCTGATAAAAGTCGCTCATGTCGTCGTCGAGCCGCATCATGTGGCGCACATCACGCAGAACTTTGTCGGCGGCGCGACGGCTGAGCTTGCGCCGCGTCGTGACGTTGATGGCTTGCTCGCCTTCGCTAAGGGTGACGGTGATGGGCCGCGCCTCGCCCGTAGCAATGACGCGCGTGAGCGCCCACGCCTGGCGATCCAGATCAAACGGCGGCAGCTCGCACCAGCCGTGACTGATGACTGTGCGGCGGAAGCTGAAGGTCGCGGGCGTGGAAATTGTCAATTGCATAAAGATAGGGTTCCTGGTTCCTGGTTAGCAAACTCTGGCCCTTTCAGAGAACCTGGGACAACTAACCAGGAACCAGAAATGTTTCAAACCTCTTCGTCGAGATCGATCAATTCGTCTGCCGGCACGAGCGTGAAGTATTGGTCGAAGACGTCAGCCGTGCGCGACAGGTCAACATCGTCAGCGTAGAACAGGTGTTCGAGAAAGCGCTCTTTCGCCTGGCGCTCGTCGTCAATCATGTCTTGCCCAAAGCCGCCCTGCGTGATCGAGACGACGACGCAAGGCAGGCCGCCGGGGTCGTCGGCCTGAGCAATATCGGCGGACCTGCTCTGAAGCAGCGCCAGGTAAGCCGGCCTGTAGGTGACGACATAGTATGACTTCTGCATCTCCATAGCATTGCCTGTCTGTACGGCGAAGGCGGCGGCTCAGTTCGCGCCCGCCCGCTGTCGCGCGGTTTCGGCGCGCCGGTACGCGGCGCGGATCACCGTCTTGATGTTGCCGCGCACATTAAAGTCGCCTTCGATATCAACCGCCAGCGGATCGCACGCCCGCACGAAATCGTCGAGGATGCGGTTGATGACATGCTCGTGAAACATCTTCACCGCGCGGAACGAGTTGATGTAGAGCTTCAGCGACTTCAGCTCGACGCACAGCTCGTTGGGCACGTATTCGAGCTTGATCGTCGCAAAGTCGGGGAAGTCCGAAAACGGGCAGATGGCGGTGAACTCCGGGCAGGTGAATTCGATGCGAATCTCTTTGCCGGGATACTTGTAAGCGAAGGTGTCGAGCGGCACGAGCGCCAAGGCTTCGGGCGGCGTCTCTTCGATGACGAGCCCCGTGTGCTCCAGGATTTCGGTTGCCATATCTCTCCTTTTTCCGCCACAGTCGCGCCGGGCGGTTTTAGACTGTCTATGCCGACAGGTTTCAGGATTGCAGCCGGTAGTCAGCTTTCAGACTGCGCGAGTAAAAGAGAAGTGTAGCAGGCGGCTCGAAAGCGCTTCAACCGGTCGTACCTGCGGACGAAGAGCCGGTGAATGGTGTGGCACTTCGGTTGTGCTATAATCGCGGCGCTGCTCATCAGAGCTGAGAGCCTTTCGAGACCGTCACATGATATTTGTGTCAGACCGCAACCGCTGGCTGTCGGTCGCGCGCCGCACCGCAAAATGGACAGCCGACCGTTTCGGCTTGCACGCCACGCCGCCGGCTCGCTGGCGGCGCTCAATCATCCTGCTGACCTGCGCCAGCCTCTTCCTCATCGCCGTCGGCGTTCGCCTGCTGCACTGGCAGGACTATCGCGCCGAGCTGACGCGCGGTGAGCCGTGGATGGCCGACCTGGTCAGGCAGTACAAAAGCGAAGCGCAGCAGATGCGCGAAGGCGGCGGCCTGCTCTTTCCGCGCACACCAATTGATCCGGGAGATGCGCGACTGCTGCTGCACCCGCCCGGTTATTCCATGCTGATGGCGGCGGTCTTCGGGGTGTGGAATGATTCCAACTCGGCGGTCAGGTGGGTGCAAGTCATCGGTGACGGGCTCGCGGTCGTGATGGTCTTCCTCATCGCCGCCGAGCTGCTCAACGGGACAATTGCGCTGATTGCCGGTTTGCTTGCCGCGCTATCGCCGCATCTGGCTTTCTACTCGCTGTGGCTTTCGCCCGACAGCCTTGCGGTGCTGCCGATCCTCTTAGCGGTTTACTTTCTCATCAAAGCGGCGAAGCAGCCCCGGCTCAGCACGGTGATCGCCGCCGGCGCTATGATTGGCGTGTCGTGCTGGCTGCGCGCCAACGCGTTAATGCTGGCGCCGTTTCTCGCCCTGGCGCTGGCGGCGCTGGTTGTTCGCGGCAAACGGCTGCGCTACGCGCTGACGCTGATTGGCGCGACGATCCTGGTGATTGCGCCAATCACGATTCGCAACGCCATCCTGTTTCATCGCTTCATCCCGCTATCGATTGCCGGCGGCGAGAATCTGGTTGTCGGCATCGGCGATCTGGATAAGCAAGGCCGCTTCCAAATGCCGACTTCAGACCAGGACGCCGCGCTCAAGGATGCCGAGTGGCACAACCGCCCGGACTATGCCCAGAACCCCTGGGCGCCGGATGGCATCGAGCGCGATCAGTACCGCTATGCGCGCGGGCTACAGGTGATTCGCGCTCATCCCTTCTGGTTCGCCGGCGGCATGCTGCGCCGCGCTGCATTCATGCTCAGCTACAATGATGCGCGCCCCGCCGACTGGCCTTTCAACACCGCAAGCGTGCCGATCATTTCCGCAGAGCCCGCGGTCGCGCACGCCGCCGCGCGCCCGGACGACGCGACACCTGTCTGGTCGAGCGCCGCATCGGGATGGCTTAGCGATGAAGCCTTCGCCGCACCGGCGGCTGACGTGGCGCTGGACGCCGGCAGTCAATCCTTGCGGGTCGCCGGCGATTCGTCGGCCTTCGGCAATCAGTTTGCCTCTGCGCCTCTGCGCCTCAAGCCACAGACCGATTACCTGCTCACCCTGAGAATCAAAGCCGAGCAGGCAGCCGCCGCGGTCAAGGTGACTACGGTAGACCGGCGCTTTACACTGGCGTCGGCAATTCTGGATAGCCCGCCCGCGGAGTCGGCAGCGAGCCGAAAACCGAAAAGCGAAAGGCGCGAGCCGTCGTCTGATGAGCCGCCGGGTGAGCCGGAGATGCCTCTGCTTCAGATGGTGTTTGCGAGCGGCGACCGCAGCGCCGCGCGCCTGGTGATTAGCAACAACGGGCCGGCCTCTGCCCCGCACATCACGCGAGTGGGTCAGGCCGATCTATTCGAGCTTGGCGCAACCCCTTACTTGTGGACGCGCTACCCGCGCGCCCTCGCTCACGGCCTGCAAAAGAATCTATTCAAGACCAGGGGCATGCTGCCGCTAGTCGTCGCCGGTTTGTTGCTGTTGGGCCTGGCGGGGCGCGGTCGCGTGCTGGTGGTGTTGCTCGTCGTGCCGCTCTACTATCTCTGCGTTCAATCGGCGTTGAGCACCGAGTACCGCTACATTCTGGCGCTTCACTATTGTCTATTCATCGCCTCAGCCGTCGCCCTCTACTGCGCCGGCATCACCATCGGGCAGCTGACCTCTCGGCTCTCGGCAAAGATACGCGAGCGGCGCGGCAAACCGGCAAGCGACGAAGCAGAACACTCCGCAAAACCTCTCTGACGGGTGGCCTGCTTACAGGTCGCGCCGGGCTTTACGGCACGACTTGCAGGGTCAGCTTATTCGAGCGCGTGCCGTCAGCGCGCACGACTTCGACGACGAGCGGGCCGGGCGTCGCCAGCATAAAGCCTTTGAGCCGCGCCACGAATATCGGATGTTCGGTCTCGGTTGATGTATAGTCGGTGGCAAGCTCGATGCCGTTGACGACGACCGTCGCATTGGCCGATGCCGCCGTCGGCGTTGATGATTCCAAGACGACAATCTCGAACTTCTTGCCATTGCCGCGCACACTGATGGGGTCCAGCACCGCGCCGCTCGCTCGCTTACGCACCCACGCGCGACCGATGGCAAATGGCGTCGTCGGCGGCGGGTTGAGGTCGAGGCGGTGCAAGGTGCCGCCTTCGCCTGTGACATAAATCTCGCCCGCCTCGTCTTCGCCGAACGAAGTGATGCCTAGCGAAGTATCGGCCAGCAGCTTCTCAGCGCCATTCTGCAACATGAGAATCTCGCCCGTGCAGTAGTCGCCATAGATGTAAGCGCCCGTCGGCAAGCTAGCGCGCGTGCCGCGATAGACGTAGCCGCCGATGATCGCGCAACGCCCGCTGGGGTGTGTGTATTCCAGCAGCGGCGGGATGGTTTGCACCGTCGCACACAGCGGCGGATCAAGGTTCGTGCAGAGCGTGCCTTCAAAGATGCGCCAGCCGTAGTTGCCGCCGCGCTGAATCAGGTTGATCTCTTCGCGCGCTCCCTGCCCGACATCCGCGGCATAGAGCGCCGCCGTCTCGCGGTCGAACGAAAAGCGCCAGGGGTTGCGCAGCCCATAGGCATAGACCTCGCTGCGCGCCGGCGCCGGGTAGCCGATGAACGGATTATCCGCCGGCGAGCGGTAAGGCTGATCGCCATCCATGTGGTCTACATCAATGCGCAGAATCTTGCCGTGCAGGTCATTGAGATTCTGTGCGCGGTTGCTGGGGTCGCGAGCCGGGCCGCCATCGCCGACCGCAATGTACATATAGCCGTCGGGGCCGAACTCCAGCATGCCTGCCTTATGACTGGCAGACGGCTGGGCAATCACCAACAGAATTTTCTCGGTCAGCTCGGCCACATTCCCGTTCGTCGCCGAGACCTGATATTCGGCAACCACCGTTGAGCCGTCAGAGCGGCGGATGTAGTCAATGAAGAAACGGCGATTGGTCGCAAACTGCGGGTGAAAGGCAAGTCCGAGCAGCCCTTGCTCGTTGAACGATAGGACCTTTGCCGTGATGTCGAGAAAGACGGTCGGCGCACTGGCTCCGGGTTGCAGCACCTTGATGCGCCCGTCTTGTTCGACGACGAACAGGCGATTGCTGCCGTCGTGGGCGCTGGTCACATACAGCGGCCCTTCCAGGCCCGACAGCACCGGCACTAACCTGAGGGTGGGAGATGTCTGCGCCGTGACGCGGTTGCTGTTAAAACTACAGACCGCGACGAGCGCCAATAGTAGAGATGCCAATACCGCGTTTCGCAAATTCCATCGGCGGCGCGCCGATCTCTTCAACCTCATATTCATAAAGCCCCTTGTCATTTTCATAGAGCCAAAATAGTGTCACAACCAGCGGCGACCGCGCCATAGCAGAATGGCCCGCTGATGCGATGCTCGCCCGTACGCCAGGGGCATTCAGTTCTCGACATTCAAAAGGTGAATTAAACACAGAGACACAGAGGCACGGAGGGAACACAGAGGAGACGCCGTGTTTTCTCCGTGTCTCCATACCTCTGTGTCTCTGTGTTTTTCTTTCATCCCTGTTTCGCAGAACTGAATGGCCCTGCCCGTACGCAGAGAGTGAAGCCCTGAACCGCCGAGCTTGTCCTTTGGGCGATAACCGTTTATCTTTGCTTGCCACAGTCCTGCATCACCGTCCAGCCGTTCGGCGATGCGGCATCACACACGGCCCGAATGCGCGAACAGGTTACGGATGAGCGACACGACGCCTCACATACCGATGCGCCGCAAACATCTTGGATACCACCTCGACCTGGCGCTGCTGGCGCTGATCCTTTCAGGCTTTGTCCTGGTCGCGGCGCAACGATTGGCCAGCGTGCCGCTGCCCGAAACCGACGAAGCCTACACGCTCCAGGTGCCTTACGAGATGCTCGTTCACGGCAAGCTGGCGCTGCCGATGCTGCGTTATCTGGGCGGCGACATCGAAAACCACTGGCATTCTTACACGCCCGTCTACTTCGTCATCCTGGGCGGCTTCTTGAAGCTCACCGGCTGGGGCTTGCTGCAAGGCCGCATCTTCAACCTGATTACGGCTGTCCTGCTGCTGTTGATGGTTTATGCGCTGGGCCGGCGGCTGTTGGATTGGCGGGTCGGGCTGATGGCCACCCTGCTGCTGCTCTCTGACATCACTTTCATCGAGCGCAGCCGCATGCTTCGCAACGACTATCTGGCGGCCTTCTTTGCGATGCTCGGCTTCTATCTATACGAAGTCGGCAGGCGACGACGGCAAGCGCGTTACTACCTCGCATCGGGGCTGGCCGTCGGCTGTGGCGTGATGTGCCACACGAACATTCTCTACATGATTTGCGCCATCGGTCTATTGATCTTGCTCGACCAGGGATGGCGAGCGTTTCGCAAGCGGCCGCTTTATGCATTCGCGGGCGGCGCGCTCGCCGTCATGGCGTACGAGATCGTTTACGATCTGATCGATTACAAAAACTATCTACTGCAAAACCGCCAGGACAAGCTTCACTTCATGCTCTTCGAGCCGGGCGGGCTCTGGCAAAACTTCGTCGGCGAAGCGGCACGTTATCGCGCTTGGTACACCGCCCGGTCGCAGTACGCCGGCACACACTATGGGCTGATCTTTCAGAGCTTGCCGCACACCCTGTCGCATGTTTTCCAACTGCTGACGGCGGCGGCTATCATCTACCTGCTCTGGGTGTGCGCTCGTCGCATCAGGCAGAAGCAGGCGATGAGCGATTACCGCGTTCACCTGCTGATCGTCACCGTGGTAACGGTGCTCTTTCACGCGATCATCACGGGCCACAAAGAGATTTATTACATGGCGCATCTCGCGCCCTGGTTCGCGCTCGCGGCGGCCGTCATGCTCAAGGATGCCTATGATCGGATGGGCGGCTTACGACTGAGGAGCTGGCGTGAGGCGCGATTGGTCTACAAAACCGCAACCGTCGCCATGCTGATCGCGGGGCTCGCATTCGGCGTCATGCTGGTCAGACTATACAAGAAGTATGGCGAAGGGCTGCGCAACCCGGGCCTGGTTACCTTCGCCGAGTACGAAACCACTTTGAGAGAGTTGATCCCTGATGAGCTGTGTCCGGTCGTCAGAAAAATCTCGCCCGCCGTCTGGCTGGCCTTCCCTGAGAAGGATGCTTGCTTCGCCGACATCGAGAACCGCGTGAGAAAAGCAGTTGATATAGATGGCAAAGACTACGCGCTGCTGACGCCCGATGTCTGGCCGGAGTACCACTTGCTGGGCGAGTTGAAGGACACCGCGTACGGCCCATCAATCTACATCTATTACACCGGCAGCGATCCGCGTTTCAGCTCCCTGCCCTCCAGACGTTATCGCTTCTTCAACTGGCAGCGCGGCCATGTCGAAGAGCCGCTGGTTCCCCCCACGGTCGAGCGAAAAACGTCTCCGGCTGCGCCCGTGCCTACAAACGGTCATCGGGCTGAACCACTCTCGCCTCGCGGCTCAAGGCGCGCAGGCTGAAGTAAAAGAACGCCGAGATCGAGAGGCTGAGGGCGATAAACAGCCAGTAAGGAAAGACCGCTCTAATCACAGGCAGGCGGCCACGGATGGCGATTGCTTGCAAGCCGCCGAACACCGACAGCACCACGAAGCAGAAGAGAAACAGCACCAGGTTGCGCGAGGTCTGCTGGCCCTTTTGATACTTGCGCGCCAGCGGCAAGGTTTCGCGAAACAGAAAGCCGAGCATTAACGCCGCCGGCGTGATGATCACCCAGGGCGCAAGCAAGAGCGCCGCATGCAGCGGGCTGCGCCACAGGATGGCGTAGAGCATAAACAACACCGCAAACCCCGGCAACGCCACCCACACGAAGACCGCTTTGCGAAATCCGCCGTGCAGGTCGCCGAGGCGGGCCACCGGCGCGACACGGAAGATGTAAGCCGCCGCTTGATGCTCGGAAAAGCGTAAGACTTCGACTGCCGTAAGCGCGACGTAGCAGATCATCAGCGCCCCCATCAGCGAGTACGCCTGAACGCCGCGCGCCACGAAGGGGTCGGGCAAGCCTTCGCTGAAGACCGCCAGCAGCGGCACGAAGATGAAGTAGGCCAGCGAGGGGTAGAGCCGCACTTTCACTTCGCGGTTGCGCCGCAGATAGACGGAAACCAGATCAAAGGCGGCGCGCTCGGCAGGCCGCGCCAGCCACAGAGATTTAAGCCGGCTGGCCCCGCCGCGCTCATGTGCGACGACCGGCGCGCTCGCCGTGACCAGCTTTGACGCGCCGTCACCATAACTCAGGCCGACGACGAATGATGAATAATCACTGCCGACTTTGCGGATCGCCAGATGGCCGAGCGCCACCAGCACCGTGAGGCCGACGCCGGCCAGCGCCACGGCAAACGCCTGCGCCTTGCCCATCAGCACCAGGGTGACGCCGGCAAACCACGCCGGCGGGAACAGCAGGTAATACCAGCGGTAACTGCGCGCCATCTGCAAGAAGTTGATCTCCATGACGCGCGGCAGAATTTGAAAGCCGAACATGAAGAGCAACACGAGAACGATCTGACTATAGGCAATAAGGCTGTCGAAGCGCTCGCGGCCCACCAGCCGCATCAGCAGGCCATAGCTGGTAACGATCAGCGCCGTCGCCAGCAGCGCGTCGAGCAGCGACGCGAGCGCGTGCGCCGGCAAAAACAAGACATTCGCGCCGGCCGTCCAGATGCCGAAGATGGCCGGAAAGAGATTGGCGGCGGCGGCCAGCAAAGCGGTGAAGAGAAAAAGGTTCAGCACCTTCGCGGCGAAGTAGGTGCGCGAGCTGATGGGCAGGTGGCCGAGGATGTCGGCTTCGCTCTCATTGAAAATGACATTGCCGGATTCGGCGAGGATGGCGAGCGCGACGATCAGCAACGTAAAGGTATGCATCACGATGGAGAAATGCAGCGCGTCAATGTCGGTGAACAGCGCCATGCCGCCCATCACCAGGCCGGTCAAGACATACATCCCGAAAAGCATTAGCAGCGCCGCATTGCCGCGCACATATTCGCGGGCGCTGAACTGCATAAACGCCCTGCCGCCGCGCAGGTCTTGCTTGAGATAAACCCCGATGAGCGTCGCCAGTTGCCGCCTATCGACATCGAAGCGCGCCAGCGCAGGGGTGATAAAAGAAAGAATGGGCATGGCGGCAACGGCTAAAAGCTGAAGGTCTTCGAGAACTCTTCGGCTCGTTCTTCGAGGTCGGCGGGGGCCGTCAGCTTATTGAAGATGCGTTCGAGCGAGCCCTCGCCGCTCGCCGTCCGCAGCTCGGCGAGCGTGCCGTCGGCGGCGACGCGACCGTGATCGATGATCACGATGCGGTCACAGGTGCGCTCGACGACGTCGAGGATGTGCGAGCAGTAAAGAATCGTCTTGCCCTCGGCGGCCAGGTTCTTAATCAGGGTCTTGAACATCAACTGCGTGCTGGCGTCCAATCCGTTGAGCGGCTCGTCAAAAAAGATGACGCGCGGGTTGTGAATCAGCGCCGCCGAGATGACCACCTTCTGCCGCATGCCTTTTGAATAAGTCGCCAGCGGCTTGCGGTCAACCGTGTCGCGGGCGAGCTCGAAAAAATCAGCGAACTTGATGACGCGGTCGCGAATGACCGCATCATCCAATCCATACAAGCGCCCGACCATTTCCAGGTACTCGCGGCCCGTCAGCGTTTCGTAGACCGCGCCCGATTCCGGCACGTAGCCGATCAGCCGTTTGACTTCGAGGCTCTGCTGCTGCACGTCGAGCCCATAAATCTCAGCGCGCCCCGCGGTCGGCGCGATCATGCCTGTGAGCATCTTGACGGTCGTCGACTTGCCCGCGCCGTTCGGGCCAAGATAACCGACCAGTTGACCCGACGGAATCACCAGATCGATGTGATCTACGGCGGTGAGCGTGCCATAAACTTTCGTCAGGCGTTCAAGTACGATCATATTCAGTGGGACTCATAAAAAGGCGGCTGGGTGCGCCGCGTCTGCCGGTTGCGAAAGATGAAAGAGAGCAACAACCCGGTGACGAAGCCGCCGATGTGCGCCATGTAAGCGACGCCGCCGCTGTGCGTCGCCGGCGAAAAGCTGGCCGTATACTGACTGAAGATCTGAATGACGATCCAGAAGCCCAGCACGACGAGCGCCGGCAGCTCGATGGTGGTAATCAAGAAGCCGAGAAAGACGATGTTGCGCACGCGGTTGCGCGGGAACATCACCAGATAAGCGCCGAGCACGCCGGCAATCGCCCCCGATGCGCCCAGCGAAGGCACAGGCGAGCGCGGGTCTACGGCGATCTGCGCGAACGAAGCCGCCAGCCCGCAGATGAGATAAAAGATGGCGAATTTGCCGTGCCCGAAATTGTCTTCGATGTTGTCGCCGAAAATCCACAGGTAAAGCATATTGCCGATAATGTGCATCCAGCCGCCGTGCATGAACATCGCCGTCAGCAGCGTCAAGTAGATCGGCGAGGGGCCGGGCGCTTGCGGAATCTGCACGGCGCGCGGAACCGCGCGCCCGCGCGCATCGGCGGAGACGCCCGGCAAGATGACCGGCGCTTGCAGGTCCGTGCCGGTCGTGATCTCAAGCGGCACGACCGAATAGCCGGAGGTGAAATACTCGCCCTGCGGCGTCATCATCGCCTGTTGCAACAGCAGGAAGACGAGAACATTGACGGCGATAATGGCATAGACGACAAACGGTGTCGTCAGCCGGCCCTGATTATCATCCCCAATGGGAAATAGCATGGCGTCCCCCGGTAGCTAGGAGGCAGGAGGCAGGAGGCAGGAAGCAGTCTTTGAATTAAGGCTATGATGTGAATCGAAGACGACCATCCGGGTACTGCCTCCTGCCTCCTGCCTCCTGCCTCCTGTTTTCACCGTCCACTCCATCTCAGTTTCGAGCGCAGAATCTCGAAGTAGTCGCGGTCTTTCGCGGCCACCGTGTTAAAGGTGCGGGCGCTCTTGCGCAGCTCGATGCGGTCGTCGGCCATCAATGGCATGCCGGTCTGCCCGTCCGATGTCAGCATCACTTCCTGCTCGCGCGTGTGGACGCGCAGGCGAATCTCTGCGTAATGCGGCAGCACCAGCGGGCGGTTGGTCAGCGTGTGCGGGCAGATCGGCGCGATGGCGATGGCTTCGACGCCCGGCACGATGACCGGCCCGCCCGCCGACAGGTTGTAAGCCGTCGAGCCCGTCGGCGTTGATAAGATCAACCCGTCGGCGCGAAATGTGGTGACGTACTGGCCGCCAACCGTGAAATCGATATCGATGATGCGGGCAAGCGCCGACTTATTGACGACCACGTCGTTGAGCGCTGTGCCGGCGCCGACCTGATCGCCGTCGCGCAGGACGCGCCATTCAAGCATCAGCCGCCGGTCTATCTCATAATCGCCGCGCACGACGTATTCGAGCGCCGGCACCACATCGTCTACGGTGAACTCGGTCAGGTAGCCGAGCGTGCCGAGATTGACGCCCAGCACAGGCGTGCCGCGCCCGCTCACCAGCCGCGCGGTGGCAATCATGGTGCCGTCACCGCCAAGCGCCACCAGCACGTCACAATGATCGGCGATCTCGCGGGCCGAGGCCGAAAAGGTGCCGGGCGGCAGGTCGGCTTCTTTGACGCGGTCGTTGACGAAGAGGTTGATCTCGTGATCGGCGGCCCACTCGGCGATGCGCGCGGCAATTTCGGCGGCGCGCGGCTCGTTGGGCTTGGTGACGATTCCGATGCGCGCGGGCGGTTCGTGAGGCATAAGCAGTAGTCCGTGGTCGGCGGTCGTTTGCTTGGATTCCGTGGACGCGCCGTCCGTGGAATCGTTGCAATTTTGACAGAGGCGGTCACGAGTTACAACCGACCGCTGACGACCGGCTACTGTGTGTTGGCCACAGGCACCCAGAGCAGCAGGCGGCGCGCGACCTGTATATTCTGCGGCTGTAGACCGATCTCGAAGATGTCGTACTCATTGGCCAGCGCCAGGTATTCCTCGTAAAGCGCCCGCAAGGCTTCGCTCGCCTCTTGCTCGATGCGGTCGAGGTCTTCGCGTAGCTCGGCGTCTTCCCACTTGACCACTTCTGAAAGCGGCCTCGGCTCGGTGGTGCCAAAGACCGCGCCGGCCAGCGTCGAGAACATATCGGCGAGGCGATGCTCGCTCTCAAACAGGTGCAACTTATGGGCGATGAAGCTCTCCAGACTGATCTCTTCCAGGCGCGAGCCCTTCAAGCCCTGCGCCTCGCGCACCTGTTCGAGTTGCAGCTCGAAGCGGTTGCGCAGGCGCTTCAATTCCGGCTCGACGCGCGACAGCGCCGCTTCGGCAATGCGCGGCAGAAAATCTTCGCGGGTCTCGCCGGGCACCGAGAACAATCCAAAGACCGGGGTGAAGAAGACGCGCAGCCGCTCGTTGCGCACCAGTCGGGCGATCAACTCGGCTTCATACTGCGCGCAGCCTTCACGAGTCGTCTGGTAATTCCCATTATGATGGGGGATGCCGGGATCGGGGCGGGTGGCCAGTTGCGACAGCGTCGCCGAATCAACTGCCGGGCGATCCCAATCAATCGCCAGGTCGGATTCGGGCAGCCAGGCGCTGTAGGTGCGCTCTTCGGAATGGTTCAAGCCGGCGCGCAGGCTGCGGAAATTGATCGAGCACTCGACGAGCATGGCCGGGCGGTAGCTCATGAGACTGCGGTCATGAGCGGCGTCCGGGTGCTGCCAGAATTCCTGGATGCCTTCGATAGATAAGCGTTCCATAAATCAGTTGCCAGCCGTCAGTTGTCAGTTGTCAGTATGGCAGACGCGCAACAGGATTCACCGAGAACTGAGAACTGACTTCATCCCACGGCTTCGCTGGTTGATTCGGCTTTGTAGTAAAGAATACGACCGCAGTTTTCGCAGGTGATCATCTGGTCGCCGCGGCGCACGTCACTGAAGACTTTCGGCCGCACGCGGACACGGCAGACCGAGCAGATGCCTTCGTTGCTGATGAGCGATAACGCCAGACCGCGGCGGCTGCGCGCCAGCCGGTCATAGGCCGCAAACAGCGGCTTCGAGACCTTCGTTGCCAGCTCCGCCCGCCGCCGGTTGAGGTCGGCAATCTGCCGCTCGGCATCCTGCCGCTCGGCGTCAAAGCCAGCCAGCGTTTGGTCGGCCTCCTGGCGCTGGCGCTCGACGTCGGGGGCGCGCTGCTCGATTTCCGAAGCCAGCCGCTCGGTCTCTTCCATACGCTTGAGGATTTCGCTCTCGAAGGCGCTGATCTGTTTTTTCGTGGCGTCAATCTCGCGCACCACCGCCTCGTACTGCTTCGGGTTGGTGACCCGCATCTTGTCTTGTTCGAATTTATCGTGATGCTGTTGGGCGGAGGCCAGTTCGGTTTCCAGTTGGGTGCGGTCGTTGAGGGTTTTATCGTGTTGTTCTTGAAGTCTCAGGAACTCTGCCGCGTATTGCCGGAATTCGCTCTCGATTTGATCCCGTTCCGCCGGGATGCGTGCCAGCCTGTCGTTGAGCCGTTGCAGTTCGAGGTCGAGTTCCTGGAGCTCAATGAGCTGACCTAATTCAGTGCTCACGGATTTCCTCCAGTTGGATTCATAGGCAAGTCTACACTATCAACAGCGGTTTCTCAAGACGGGGCGCAGGAGGGACGTGTCGCCGCGTCGCCGCGTCCCTTTCCTGCGCTGCCATCGGTCGGCTACAATCATAGGAGTGACGCCCGCGTCACGGCAACATTCCCTCGGAGGTCGCTATGAAACTTTTGATCGTCCTGGCCCTGGCCCTTGCCCTGACTGCGCCCGCGCTTTCAAGCGCGCAGAACGCCGCCGGCACCGAGCCCTTGAAGGCGCTGCCCGAAGTTCATCTGGTGGATTTCGACGGCAAGCCGGTGAAGGCCGACTCGCTGAAAGGCAGTGTCTACGTCTTCGATTTCTGGGCGACCTGGTGCGGCCCATGTCTGCTGGAGATTCCGGTGTGGAACCAGTTGCAGGCGAAGTACGGCGACAAGGGATTAAAGGTGATCGGCGTGACGATGGCCTCAGGCGACGCCAAGGAAGTGAAACCGTTTGTTGCCAAGCGTAATATGAAATACACGGTGCTGCTCGGCGATGACGACCAGACCTATGACCTCAACGTCATCGGCTTCCCGACCACCTATGTGGTCACCGGCGACATGAAGATTTACAGCAAGTACATCGGCACCAGCGCCCGCAAGGCGGCGAAGATCGAAGCCGATATTCAAGAGATTCTGAAGCGCCAGGCAACGACAGCAACCGGGGCGGCAAACGATCATTGAACGGGGGAACAGGGGGGCGATTATTTTTTGCCGCGTGCGGCGACGGCTGCCGCACGGACGCGCGGGCGGCGGTGGCGCGCGCCGATCATGTGGCCGTTCTGGTAAAACTTCTCGACTTTCTTTGACAGCGTGTTGCGGTGGATGCGCAGCTCTTCGGCGGCTTTCGAGAGATTGCCATTCGTGCGTTTCAGCACCGATAAGATAAAGTGCTTCTCGAATTCGGCGACGGCGTCTTCGAACAAAATGCCGCGTTCGACCATCTCGGCGACCAGTGCCTCGAGCCTGCTTTTCATCGTTAATTCTCCTTCGGCGCTAGAGCGAGCGCTCTACTTGTTTATTCTTATTCGTCATTTGCTTTTGCGGCCTGTCACCCATGTTGTCCCCATAACGCTTGAACCACGGCATAACCGTCAAGAAAGCGCCGGCGCAGATCACTAGACGTCAGGTAAGCGATCACCCGCGTGCCTTCGAGAAGCAAAGGCGCGAAGCTCGCTCGCCCGACCGCTTCCAGCTTGACGGGGAAAGCCGTCAATGCGAGATAAATCACTGAGCAGATCAGCCAGCCGCGCACAAGGCCGAAAACCGCGCCCAGCCCGGTGTCGAGCCATCCCAGCCGTGCCCGCTTCAGCCCGCCGCGCAGCCATCGCGCCAGCAAGCTGCCGCCGATCAGCACCAACAAAAAGAGACTGATGAAGCCGAGCAGGTTCGCCAGGCGCGGCGACTCTGTAAAGAGCGCGAACAGCGGCGCCGCCAGCGGATAAAGTTGCGCCGCAAGAATCACCCCGAAAACCGCCGAGACCACCGAGAGTATGCCTTTGATAATTCCGCGACTCGCCCCCCAGATGACCGACGCGACGACAACGATCAAAACGAAATAATCGAGAACCGTCATGCGGATTGCGCCAGCTCGTGCCCGGTCAGCAGCCGGTACGCTTCCAGGTACTTGTCGCGCGTGCGGGCGACGACTTCGTCGGGCAGCACAGGCCCAGGCGGCTGCTTGTTCCAGTCGAGCGTCTCCAGGTAATCGCGCACGAACTGCTTATCAAACGACGGCTGGCTGTGACCGGGCTCGTAGCGCGCCGCCGGCCAGAAGCGCGACGAGTCAGGCGTCAGCGCCTCGTCAACCAGGATGACTTCGCCGTCTTTGACGCCAAACTCAAACTTGGTGTCGGCAATGATGATGCCGCGCTCGGCGGCATACGATGAAGCGCGCGCGTAGATGTCGAGCGTCAGCGCCTTGAGCTTCGCGGTCGCCTCTTCGCCAATCAGGTTCGCGGTTTCGCGCTCACTGATATTCAGATCGTGGCCCGATTCGGCTTTGGTCGCCGGGGTAAAGATCGGCTCCGGCAACTGGGCGGATTCTTTCAGGCCCGGCGGCAGCTTGATGCCACAGACCGCGCCGCTCTGCTGGTAATCCTTCCAGCCCGACCCGGCGAGGTAGCCGCGCGCCACGCATTCGACGGGAAAGACCTCGGCGCGATGAACCAGCATCGAGCGCCCCGCAAGCGGCTCGCGAAACCCCGCGAGCGGCGCGGGATAGTCTTCGACGCGCGCCGAGATCAGGTGATTGGCGACGATTCCCTTCAGATAGTCGAACCAGAATAGTGAGAGCTGCGTTAGCACGACGCCTTTCATCGGGATCGGGTTCGGCAGCACCACGTCAAAGGCCGACAGGCGGTCGGTCGCAACAATTAACAACCGGTCTTCGACCGCATAGATATCGCGCACTTTGCCGCGCCGGAAAAGCGTCAAGTCGGGTAGGCTGGTCTCTGTGATCGGGTTGATGGTCACTCCTCGCCTGTTCGGTTTTGTGCTGTCAACTGCTGCGGAAATCCACACGCGATGACTAAAGGCAGTGTGATGGCAATCGGCATTATCGGCATGCGCCCATGCAAAGTCAAGCGGTCGGCGCCAGTCAATCAACTGCGGATTTTTCTAACGCCGGCGCAACTCTTTTTTCGCGATTTTTGTTACAAAAACTACCGACGCCGGGCCGCTGTTTGCCGGCGCGCGCCGCCCGCGGGTATAATTTTCTTTTCCGTCCAAAGACTGATTTACAACCGGGCAAGAGGAACAATGGATTTCAAACTTGTATCCGAATATGTGCCGCAGGGCGATCAGCCGCAGGCCATCGAACAGATGGTGCGCGGCATTAACGAAGGCCGCGAGCATCAAGTGTTGTTGGGCGTCACCGGCAGCGGCAAAACCTTTTCAATGGCCGCCGTCATCGAGCATGTCCGCCGGCCCGTGCTCGTCATGGCCCACAACAAGACGCTCGCCGCGCAGCTCTACCAGGAGTTCAAGTCGTTCTTCCCGCACAACGCCATCGAATACTTCGTCAGTTATTACGACTACTATCAGCCCGAAGCCTACATTCCCTCGACGGACACCTTTATCGAGAAAGAGGCGACGATCAACGAGGAGATTGACCGCCTGCGGCTATCGGCGACGCGCTCGCTTTTCGAGCGGCGTGACTGCATCATCGTCGCCTCGGTGTCGTGCATCTACGGTCTGGGCGACCCCGACGCTTACTATGGCCTGGTCGTCTTCATCGAGCGCGGCCAGCAGTTGTCGCGCACGGCGCTGCTCAAGAAACTGGTCGAGATTCAGTACCAGCGCAACGACATCGAATTCACCCGCGGCACCTTTCGCGCGCGCGGCGACGTGGTCGAGATTTATCCGGTCTATCAGGACAGGGCGATCCGCATTGAGTTCTGGGGCGACGAGATCGAAGCCATCTCGACGATTGACCCGCTGCTCGGCGAAGTTCTCGAAACTCACCAGCGATTGCCGATCTACCCCAAGTCGCATTACGTGATGCCGAAAGACACCTTGAAGCGCGCCATCCGCACGATCAAGGAAGAGCTTGACGAGTGGGAGCCGAAGCTCATCAGCGGCGGCAAGCTGCTCGAAGCGCAGCGCCTGCACCAGCGCACCCTGTATGACATTGAGATGCTCAAGGAGCTGGGCTACTGTCACGGCATTGAAAACTACTCGCGCCACCTGACGGGCCGGCTGCCGGGCGAGCCGCCGCCGACCCTGCTCGATTACCTGCCGCGTGATTCGATTGTCATGGTTGACGAGAGCCACCAGACGGTCCCGCAGGTGCGCGGCATGTATGCCGGCGACCAGTCGCGCAAGCGCACGCTGGTCGAGTACGGCTTCCGCTTGCCCTCGGCGATGGACAACCGCCCGCTCAATTTCGAGGAGTGGGAGCGTCGAGTCGGCCAGCTCATCTTCGTTTCGGCGACGCCCGGCCCTTACGAGCTGACGAAGACCGGCGGCGAGGTCGTCGAGCAGGTGATTCGCCCGACCGGCTTGATCGATCCTGAAGTCGACGTGCGCCCGGTGCGCGGCCAGATCGATGACCTGTTGAATGAAATCCGCGAGCGCACCGAGCGCGGCGAGCGCGTCCTGGTGACGACGCTCACCAAGAAGATGGCCGAAGATTTGACCGAGTACTACACCGAAGTTGGCGTGCGCGTGCGTTACCTGCATTCGGACATCGTCACGCTGGAGCGCATCAAGATTCTGCGCGACCTGCGCGCCGGCGAATTCGACGTGCTGGTCGGCATCAACCTGCTGCGCGAGGGCCTGGATTTGCCCGAAGTCTCGCTGGTCGCCATCCTCGATGCCGACAAGGAAGGCTTCTTGCGCTCGGAGCAATCCTTGATTCAGACCATCGGGCGGGCGGCGCGCAACGTGCGCGGCAAGGCGATTCTCTATGCCGACCGCATCACCGATTCGATGCGCCGGGCCATTGGCGAAACCCAGCGCCGCCGCGAAAAACAGGCCGAGTACAACCGCGAGCACGGCATTACGCCGCAGACCATCGTTAAGGCAATCGATTCGACTCTGGTGTCGATTGTCGAGGCCGATTACTTCAAGGTGCCGACGAACGTCGAAGAGATCGAAGAGTATACGCCTGAGAAGATCGCAGAGACGCTCGCGCGGCTCGAACACGAGATGCGCGCCGCCGCCGCCCGTTATGAATTCGAGCGCGCCGCCGAGTTGCGCGACCGCATCAAGCACCTGCGCAATCGCCGCCTCGAAGTCGCTTGAGCGGCAAAACCACAAACGCGAACGCGGCCACGGATGAAGCGCATCAGTGATGCACGCCATCCGTGGCCGCTGCGGCTTCAGCTCAATCACCCAATCCGACTTGCCTAAGGCTGTTTGCTGGTCGCCTGCGCGGCGGAGAACTGTTCCAGCGTGTTCGGGAAGGCGCGCGCCGCTGGCGTCGCCTCGAATTTGTTTTCACGCAGCAGCGCCTGCGCGGTCGCGCTGCTGCCGTAGACTTTGCGCATATCGCTGTCGTCAACGGAAATCTTCACGCCCTTGAGCGCCGCGCCGATGAACGCGCCTTTGCTGCGTGAGTACGATAGAATCTCGGCGTTCAGCTTCCAATCGGTCGAAGCCGAGGCTGAACGACCCACAGGGCCAGCCGCCACAGAGGCTTCGCCGCCGATCTCGAATTTGTTTTGCAGCAAACGATCAGCGCCCTTCGAATTCATGAAGAGCAGCACATAATCCGTAGACTGGCCGCCGATCTGCGGGCCAAAGCTGCCGCCTTCCATGTCGAGAAAGACTGGCGCGCTCCAGCCACTGCCGGTGCGGCAACTGACGACGCCGTCGCCCTTCTGCACGCCGACGACGAAAGCGCCTTTCTTCGCGCCCGGGAAGACGGCGATGCATTCAGCCGCGTCGAGAACTTCGTGCGGGATGGCCTTGTCGGGCGCGCCCATGATTTCGCGAAACGCCGCGGCGGCCTTCGCCGACTCGCCCACCGGGCCTTTGTCTTTATCGTCAGCCAGCGCCGCGACGCTGCCAATCAGCGTCAGGCAAAGCGCCAGCGCCATGCTCCTGATTCCCTCTATCTTCATAATCTCCCTCCTTGTCGTTTGATTGAAAATTAGTCCCAGCGCCATTCGACGCTGTAGGCCAGCGCCAGCTCGTCAAGGTTGCGGCGCAACGCCTGCCAGTCGTCCTGCGCCCGCGGGCTCATCTCGTGGGCGCGCATGAAGGCGTCAATGCTGGCGGCGCGGTGCATCACTTCTTCAGCGTCGGCGGCGGCAGCGTTATGTTTGCCAAAATGATCTTTGAGCCGGTCGGTCGCCCGCTCAAAGTTCTTGACGAAGGCATTGATGTCGTCTTCGGCGCTCGTGTGATTGAAGTGCGAATGGTTCAACGCGTCATGCAGCGAATGGCGGAAATGCTCGGCCTGCGCGTCAATGCGGCTGATGATGTTCTTCACGTCGCTGTCATTGATGCGGCGCGCGTGGCGCTCGACAACAACCGCATCCGTGACCACCGTATCCGAGGGGACGACGGTCACTTCGATGACCGGCCATTTCCAGGCAACGGTGTAAGTCGACGCCAGCTCATCGAGGTCGGCGCGCACGCGCATCCAGTCATCATAAGCGCGCCCGGTCACTCGGTGGTTAGCGATAAAACGGTCAATGACGGCGGCGCGGTCGAGGACTTCTTGCACCGTAGCGCTCGCCGAGTTGTTGTCATCAAAGCGATCTTTCAGGCGGTCGGTCGCTTCTTCGAACCCTTTGACGAAATCGTTGATGCGGTCTTCGGCGCGCGAGCCGTCGAGGCGGCTGTGGTCGAGCGAGCTGTCGAGACTCTTGCGAAACTGATCGCTGTCGCGCTCCAGGCGGCTGATCAACCCTTTCAGGTCGCCTTCACTGAGGCGGTATGGATGCTGCGCCTGCGCTACATTAGCCAATCCGGCTACAAGCATCAGGACAGCAATGGCAACAATGCGTGTGATGGTTTTCATGACGTTCCCCCTTGCTCGTCGGAATGTGAATTGTCATCGAACGGTGACAGCGCGGCGTGGCAATGCCACACGGCGAGTCATTAAAACACTCAAGTTCGCAATGAGCGTGCCGTTTGCCGGCCCTGCAAAGCGCGCCGTATAGCGCGGCGAGCGCGAATGATCACAGGCACGGCGTATGTAAATCACACTGGCGCGGTGAACGCTTCAGTTACAACGCCGCTTGTCTTGAGAACCGGCAGGGCGCGGGCTAGAATCGCTCTGACGATCAATAGAGACGAGATAGCTATGCATTTTACTTTCACCACGGCGGGCGAATCGCACGGCAAGGGTCTGGTGGCCATCGTCGAAGGCTTGCCCGCCGGCCTGCCGGTTGACCTGTCGTTCATCAATCACGAGCTCTGGCGGCGACAACAGGGCTATGGGCGCGGCGGGCGCATGAAGATCGAAAGCGACGAGGTCGAAATCCTCGCAGGCGTGCGCCACGGCGCGACGCTCGGCTCGCCTGTGGCCTTTATGATCCGCAACCGCGACTTCGAGCACTGGGTGGACGTGATGAACGTCGAGCCGCGCGACTTTACAGAAGAGAAGCGCGCGCGGCGCGTCACTCGCCCGCGTCCCGGCCACACCGATCTCGCCGGCGGCTTAAAGTACGACACCCACGACCTGCGCGATATTCTCGAACGCGCCAGCGCCCGCGAGACCGCGGCGCGCGTCGCCGCCGGCGCTTTTGCCAGGCTGCTGCTGAAAGAGCTTGGCGTCGAGATCGCAAGCCACACGGCAATGATCGGCGGCGTGCCGGATGAGCCTGTCCAGGCGACATGGGAAGAGATCGTTGCCATCCGCGATGATACCCGGGTGCGCTGCGCCGACAGGCAGGCCGAGGCGCGCATGCTGGCGCTGATCGATGCGACCAAAGAAGCAAAGGACACGCTCGGCGGCATCTTTGAAGTCGTGGCGCGCGGCGCAGTCGCAGGGCTCGGCTCGCACATTCAATGGTCGAGCAAGCTCGATGGCCGGTTGGCGCAAGCCATCATGTGCATCCACGCAGTGAAGGCGGTCGAGATCGGCGCAGGCTTCGAGGTCAGCCGGCTGCGCGGGTCGCAGGTGCATGACGAAATCGGCTATAATGCCGGCGAGCGGCGCTTTACGCGCTCGACGAATCGCGCCGGCGGCATCGAAGGCGGCATCACCAACGGCGAAGAGGTTCGCGTGCGCGGCCACTTGAAACCGATCTCGACGCTGCGCCGCCCGCTGGCGAGCGTCGATGTGATCAACAAAGAAGAATCGGCGGCGGCCTTCGAGCGCTCGGACATTGTCGCGGTGCCGGCGGCAGGGGTCATCGGCGAAGCGATGGTGGCGATGGTCCTGGCCGACGCGGCGCGCGAAAAATTCGGCGGCGACAGCCTCGGCGAGATGCGCCGCAACTTCGACAGCTACTGCGAACAGATGAAACGATACTGAGGAGGTGACGAGTGACAAGTGACAAGAAGTAACCAGAGGCGAGCCTTTGCTTCTTCACTTGTCACCTCTTGTCACTTGTCACTTGTCACTTGTCACTATCCGCTATGTTTTCACCGGGGCACGAACGAGAGCAGGCGGCGCGGCGGCGCGACGAGCTTGACCGCGAGGTCGCAGAGCTGCGCCGCTCGATCAACGCGACGCGCACGCACGGGATTTTCTATTACCTGGCGCTGGTGGCGATCTTCTTCGTCGGCTTCGCCGTGGGTTACGCTACGCACAGCTTAATTGGCGCTGCTATAATATTGATCGGGCTGGCCGGCGTCGCATGGCGCGAAGTGGCACACTACCGGGCACGCACGGCGGTGCTCAATCACATGCTCGGCGAAAAGATAGCCGAGCGGCGACTGGCCGACGAACGACACAAGGAGATGAAAAGCGAATAATGAAACTGGAGATTGTGAAATATGGCGACCCGGTGTTGCAGCAGCGCGCCCAGGAAATCACCGAGTTCGACGAGAAGCTGAAGAAGCTCGTTGACGACATGTTCGAAACGATGTATGTCGCGCCGGGCGTCGGGCTGGCCGCGCCGCAGGTCGGACTGCTCAAGCGGCTGTTCGTCATGGATTGCAGCAGCGGCAGAGACACCACACACAAGATCGCCCTGATCAATCCGGTCATCGAGATCGAAGAAGGCGAACAGACCGGCGACGAAGGCTGTTTGAGCTTTCCGGGCATCTCGTTTCCGGTGACCCGCGCCAAGCGCGTCGTCGTCCACGCCCAGGACATTGACGGCAGCCCATTCACCCTCGACGTGATGGACCTGGAGGCGCGCTGCGTGTCGCACGAGACCGATCACCTGGACGGCGAGCTGTTTATCAACTACCTCAGCCCGCTCAAGCGCGACCTGGTCAAGCGCAAGATCAAGCGGCGCGTCCGCCAGGGCGAGTGGTAAGCCAAACGGGTTTGTCGAAACGCGAAAGGCCGGGGGAGCAGTTCTCTCGGCCTTTCGTGTTTCATGATTGCGGCCCGCCGCGTTGATGTTAAGATGATGCCCGACCGAATTCAGAGGAGTCGCCGATGATGAACCCGCCTGATGTCGTGGAGCCATATGAGCCGCTGCGCACACGCGCTTACGTGGCGATTGGCTTTCTTGCCGCCAATATCGTCACCCACTTGATCGCCGCCGTATCGAAATTCATGCAGATCGATCTGCTCTACAAAGTCATGGAAGGGCTGACCGATGTGACGCCCGCGCAGTTGCTGGCAAACGACACGCGCCAGGCGGTCGTGCAGCTCGTCGTGCTGGTCAACTTTGTCGCCGCGGCGGTCGTTTTTCTGGTGTGGCTGTATGGCGCGTACAAGAACTTGCGCCCGCTCGGCGCTAACCCCGACACGACGCCTGGATGGGTCGTCGGCTACTTCTTCATTCCCATCCTTAACCTCTTCCGCCCCTTCCAGGTCTTTCAGGAAATCTGGCGCGAGAGCGACCCGGAGACAGTCACCGCAGTCGGCGTCCGGCCCATGCATGCGTTCGTCGCCGGTTCCTCGAAGTCGCTGCTGGTGGTGGTCTGGTGGGGATTGTGGCTGTTGTCGAATATCGTCGCCTGGATCGCTTACAGTTGGGACAGCAAGGCGCAGATTCTTAACGACTACATCATCGCCACTTGGATCCATATGGCGAGCGACCTGTTAACCATAATTACGGCGATTGCCTGCATCATCGTGGTCAAGAAGATTACCGACCGGCAGGATGAAAGAGCGCGGCGGCTGGCGGCACTCGCCGCGCCGCCCGAAGGCTTGCCGTCCGCGCAGCAGGCTTGAGCGCCGCCCGCCGCGCTCTGCTGTTTGCATAAAAATTCAGCCCCGCGCGATGATCTGTTATTGCTGAAACAGATCATCGCGCGGGGCTGATGTCTTTAGAGTGATAGTCAATCGGGTGTAGCGCAATCTGTTAGATTGCGCTGTGACTCGCGCAATCTAACAGATTGCGCTACACGGCACCCACAATTAAGAACCGCTCTAGTTGGCTTTCGCCGCGGGCTTGCGCTTCGTCACCCTGGCGCGCGCCGACGGCGTCGGCGCGGCGGCACGGCCCGCGGCGCTGTAGAAGTTCGGGTACGCCGGCTTGCGATACTTCGCCGGCGGGTTCTGACGGAGCGCCGCCATCACGACTTCGACAGCTTTTTCGAGCTGCGAATCGTGCCCGGCACGCCACGCCTTCGGGTCGAGATCAACGTCGAGGTCGGGCGCGACGCCGCTATTCTCGACTTCCCACTCGCCCTTCAAGTTGTAGAACGCCACGCGCGGCGCGGTCACCTGGCCGCCATCCATCAGCGTCGGATAGCCGTAGATGCCGATCAGCCCGCCCCAGGTGCGCTTGCCGACCAGCGGCCCGATCTTCGCCTCGCGGAAGTACCACGGCAAGGCGTCGCCGCCCGAGCCGGCGTACTCGTTGATGATCATCGCCTTCGGCCCGAAGATCGCGCCTACGGGCGTCACGAAGTCTTCGCCCTCGCGCGTCGCCCACTTGTTCATCAACGTGCGCTTCATGTAATCGATCATATAATCGGCAGCCGAGCCGCCGCCGTTGAAACGCTCGTCAATCACCGCCGCCTGCTTATCAATCTGCGAGAAGTAGTAGCGGTTGAAGTTGGTGTAGCCCGCGCCCGCCGTGTTCGGCAGATAGACATAAGCCGCGCGCCCGCCCGAAAGCTCGGCCACCTTGCGGCGGTTGCCTTCGATCCAGGCCAGATTGCGCAGGCCGCCCTCGTTGCCTACCGGCACCACGGTGACTTCGCGTGACCCAGAGCCGTCGGCGTTCGGCCCGACTTTGATGACCACCTGCCTGCCCGCCGTGCCTTCAAAGGCGGCATAGACATCATCGCTCGCCGTCAGGTTGCGCCCGTTGACGGCGATCAGGTATTCGCCCTGGCGAACGTCTACGCCGGGCTGCGTCAGCGGCGCGCGCAAGCCGGGGTTCCAGTTCTCGCCATTGAAGATGCGGGCGAAGCGGTAACGGCCGTTCTCAATCGCGTAGTCGCACCCCAACAACCCGCCACGAACCTGCGGCGCTTGCGGAACGTCGCCGCCGAAGGTGAAGTGGTGCCCGACCGACATATTGCCGAGCATCTCTGCGAACAGGTAATTCAAATCGGCGCGGTGCGCGATGCCTTCCAGATACGGCTCGTATTTCTTCTCGGTCGCCGCCAGATCCAACCCGTGATAGTTCGGATCGTAGAAGAAGTCGCGCTGCACGCGCCATGCCTCGTGGTACATCTGCTTCCACTCGGCCTTCGGGTCAACGTAGACTTCCATCTCGGCGGTGTTGACGCCGCCTTCGCCGGGCTTGGGCGGCTGCGCGGCGGGGATGACCTGGAAGCGATAGCCGATCATCGGCACGCCCGGCGGCAGCGGCGGCCCCTGGCCAACGAGAATCTTCTCGCCGTTGGCCGCGACCGCGAACATGCCGACGCCTTCGATCACCTTCTCGAACTTGCGCTTCTCCATATCGAAGCGGTGCAGGACGTTGCCCGGCGGGCCGCCGGCGCCAACCTGCGGCACCTCTTCGAGAAGGAAGACCATGCCGGCCTTGCCCGCCCTCATGTCGGCGTAGCTGCGCGCCGGGATGGGCAGCGCCAGGATGCGCTGGCCGATGCCGTCGAAATCGATGCGCACGGGGTCCGGCTCTTTCTTAGCGCCGGGCTTCGGCGGGCCATCGGCTTTCTTGTCGTCTTGAATCTTCTCCTCGTCGCTTTCGGGCGCGAGCGGCGACGCCTGGTCTTTCTTCAATACCGCGACGTAGACGCTGCGCGTCACCTGATACGAGAAGCTCGACATGTCGAGCCAGCCCGTCGTCGGGCCGATGTTGGTGCTGGCGGTGAAGTAGAGGTACTTGCCGCTCTGGTCAAAGACCGCATAGCGCACGTCACTCAGGCCATCGGTCACCTGCTGTGACTTGCCCGTATCGAGCGAGTAGATGAAGGCGGCGCACAAACGGTTCTTCAACTGCCGCGTGTAAGCGATCCAGCGGCTATCAGGCGACCACGACGGGTCAAGCACCGCGAAGGGATTATCAAAAGTGTTGGTGTCGACTTTGACCGGCGTGCCCTTATCGATCTCCAGGTACCAGAGGTTGAGCCGCTTGTCAGTGAAAGCGATCTTCTTGCTATCGGGCGACCAGATCGGCGAATAGTAAAACGACGCCGCGCTGCCGAAGCTGATCTTTTTGACTTCGCCCATGCCTGTCTGGTCGCGCAGGTGCAGGGCGTATTCGCCCGACTCGTCAGAAAAGTAAGCGATCCACTTGCCGTTCGGCGACCACGACGGGTCGCGCTCCATGACGCCCGGCGTATTGGTCAGGTTGCGCGCATTGCCCTTCTCTACCGGCGTCGTCAGAATTTCGCCGCGCGCTTCAAAGACGGCCCGCACGCCGGTCGGCGAGATGCCCGCGGCCATGATGCGCGGCGCCGCCTTGTCGTAATGCGGGCGCACGCCGGGCAGGTCGCTGGCCAGTTGAATGTTGACGCGCTCGGCCTTGCCCGACTCCAGGTCGTAGAGGTGCAGCGAGCCAAACTGCTCATAGACGATAGCGCCCGGCCCCGCCGCTGCTGACTTGATGTCCAAGCCGTTGTTGGTGATCGCTTGCGTGACGCGGCGCGTGCGCGTGTCGAACGCATAGAGCGTGATCGGGCCATTGCGGTCAGAGAGGAAGTAAACTTTATCGCCGACCCACATCGGGTCGAAGTCGTTCGAGTTGCTGCGCGGAATCTCTTCGACGCTCGAATCCGCAAGCCGCGCCAGCCAGATTTTCGTCGTCCGCCCGCCGCGATAATGCTTCCACTGCTGGAAGGCCGGCGCCAGCGGCATGTACGCCAGGCGTGTGCCGTCGGGCGAATAAGACGCCTGCTCGACCATCGGCAGCGGCACCTGGGTCGGGAAGCCGCCGTCTACGGGAACCGTAAACAAACGGTTATAAAAGGTGTCGCTATTGCGCGGCGAGAGGAAGGCGACCTGCTTGCCGTCGGGCGTCCACCCGGTCACGACGTCGGGGTCGGGATGATAAGTCAGCCGCTTGGGCACGCCGCCCGTGGCCGGCACGACGTAGACATCCAGGTTGCCATCATATTGGCCGGTGAAGGCGATCATGGAACCATCGGGCGAAAAGATCGGCGTCACTTCAACGCCGACGCCTGTGGTCAGCCGCTCGGCGCTGCCGCCACTGCGCGGCACGATCCACAGGTCACCGGCGAAGACAAAAACGATATGTGTCTGGCTCAGAGTCGGCTGGCGGAAAAGCATCGGCTTATCGCCCTGCGCCAGAGCGGCGCTCGCCATGCCGAGGATGAGGAGCACAAGAAAGATAGCTTTTTTCATACGGAGTCTCCTTGGGTGCAGGTCGCATGGAGTCCCACCCGAAGGCAGGACTCCATGCGGAGGCGCGGTCTACTTGCTCGCATCCTGCGGCTTGCCATTGTGATAGTTCGGGTATGGCGGGCGCTTGGTGTGCGGCGGCGGCGGGTTCTTCTTCAACGATTCGAGAAGCACCTCGACGGCTTTCTCCAATTGCGGGTCGTGGCCCTGCCGCCACGCCGCCGGGTCCATCTCGACTTCGATGTCGGGAGCGACGCCGTGATTCTCGATTTCCCACTTGCCTTCGGGCGAGTAGAAGCCGAAGTTCGGCGCGGTCACAGCGCCGCCGTCCATCAATGACGGCGTGCCGCCGATGCCGACCAGCCCGCCCCAGGTGCGCTTGCCGATCAGCGGCCCGATCTGGGCGCGGCGGAACATCCACGGCATGTAATCGCCGCCCGAACCGGCGTACTCATTCACCAGCATCACCTTCGGGCCAGGCATGGTGCCGAACGGCTGGCGGAAGTCTTCGCCGTCGCGCACCGCCCAGTAGCTGTTCAGCGGCTTGCGCAGATAATCGATCACATAATCCGCCGCCTGCCCGCCACTGTTGAAGCGCTCGTCAATCACCGCGCCATCTTTGTAAAGCTGCGAGAAGTAGTAGCGGTTGAAGTTGGTGTAGCCGCCGCCCGCCGTGTCGGGCAGCCAGACATAGGCCAGCTTGCCGTTGCTCATCTTCTCGACCTTGCGGCGATTGCCTTCGACCCATGCGAGGTTGCGCAGGCCGCTTTCGCTCGGCACAGGCACCACGGTCACTTCGCGTGACCCGGAGCCGTCGGCGTTCGGCCCGACTTTGATGACCACTTGCTTGCCCGCCGTCGCTTCAAAGAAGGCGTAGAGGTTGTCGCTTGCAGTCACGTTGCGCCCACCAACGGCGAGCAAGTATTCGCCTTCCTGCACGTTGACGCCGGGCTGTGTGAGCGGCGCGCGCAGGTCGGGATTCCAGTTCTCGCCATCGTAAATCTTCGCGAAGCGGTAGCGCCCATTCTCTATCGCGTAGTCGCAGCCGAGCAGGCCGCCGGCAACGCGGTTGGGATTGGGAATGTCGCCGCCCGAAACGTAGAGGTGACCGACGGTCAGGTCGCCGAATATCTCTTGGAACAGGTAGTTCAAATCGGCCCGATGCGTCAGCGAATCGAGGTACGGCTCGTACCGCTTCTCGGCCGCTTGCAGGTCGAGGCCGTGGTAATTCGGATCGTAGAAGAAGTCGCGCTCGACGCGGAACGTTTCGTGGTACATCTGCTTCCACTCGGCCTTCGGATCAACGTGGACTTCCATCTCAGCGGTCTTGAGCATGCTCGGCGCACCGGGCGCGCCCGGCGGCAGCGGCTGGCCGAGCGTCGCCACCGAGGCGATGAACCAGTTCTGGCCCTGCCGGTAAAGCATCTTCTCGCCATTGGCCGACAGGTCCAGGCCCCTGACGTTGTCGAGCACCTTGTCGAGCTTGCGCTTCTCCATGTCGAACTTGCTGACGGTCGCACCCACGGGCGCGCCCGGCGTCTGCACGGCAGGCGGCGAGAATTCGACCACGAATAGCGTGCCGGGCTTGCCCGCCGCCAGGCCGATGATGTTGCGTGCCGGGATGGGCAGCGCCAGGATGCGCTGGCCGATCTTGTCAAAGTCGATGCGCACAGGCTCCGGCTGTTTCTTGCCGGCGGGCTTTGCGCCGGCGGCTTGCGGGTTGCCGGCAGGCTTCTCGCCGGCCTGACTGGCCGCGCCGTCTTTTTTATCGATGGATGGGTCGGCGGGCTTGTCGCCGTCTTTCTTCTCTTCCTGGACTTTCTCTTCGTCGCTTTCGGGCGCCAGCGGCGACGGCAAATCCTTGCGCAGCACAGCGACATAGACGCTGCGCGTCGGGCGGTGCGGGTAACTCGTCATGTCGAAGCCGAAGACCGCCGGGCCGATGTCTGTGCTTGCCGTGAAGTAAAGATACTTGCCGCTGCGGTCGAACTCGGCCAGGGTCACGTCACTCATGCCGTCGGTGATCTGTGTGCTCTTGCTCTCTTCGAGCGAGTAGATGAAGGCCGCGCCATACCACGACTCCACCGGCATGGTGTAGGCGATCCAGCGGCTGTCAGGCGACCACGACGGGTAGAATCCTCTGCCGCGCGTCGAGGTCACGACCTTGACCGGCGTGCCTTTCTCGACGTCAACGTACCAGAGGTTGAGGTGATTGTCTGTGTAGAGGATCTTCTTGCTGTCGGGCGACCACACCGGCGAGTAGTAGAAGGCGCGGCTGCCGAGGTTGATCTTCTTCACATCACCCATGCCATTCTGGGCGCGCAGGTGCAGGGCGTATTCGCCCGACTCGTCTGAGAAGTAAGCGATCCAGCGACCATCGGGCGACCACGCCGGGTCGCGCTCCATCACCGCAGTGGTGTTGGTCAGGTCGCGCGGGTCGCCTTTTTCGGCGGGCACACTAAGGATTTCGCCGCGCGCCTCAAAGACGGCGCGCGCCCCCGTCGGCGAGATCGCCGCGCTACCGATGCGCGTCCCGACCTTCTCGAAGTGCGGGCGCACTGCCAGCATATCGGCGTTGATCGTGACGTTGACCTTGCGGGCTTTGCCGCTCTTCATGTCGTAAAGGTTCAACGAGCCGAACTGCTCATAGACGATGGCGTCCGGCCCCAGGCTGGCCGTCTTGATGTCGAGGCCGTCGTTGCGGACCAGTTGCTCGACCTTCTTCGCGCCCGTGTCGTAAGCGAACAGGGTAATTGAGCCATTGCGGTCGGAAAGGAAGTAAATCTTGTTGCCGGCCCACATCGGGTTGAAGTCGTTGGAATTGTCGCGCGGCAGTTTTTCGACCTGCGAGTCGGCGAGATTGGCGATCCAGATGGGCGTCGTCATGCCGCCGCGATAATGCTTCCACGAGTTGAAGCCGCGCGGCAGCGGCACGTAAGCCAGGTGCGAGCCGTCGGGCGAATATGCGCCTTCGTAGCCCATCGGCAGCGGCAGCGGCGTCGGGAAGACGCCATCAATCGGCATCGTAAAGAGGCGCGCATAGCGGCCCGAAGCGCTATCGCGGCCTGACACCATCAGCACCTGCTTGCCGTCCGGCGTCCAGCCGACGACGCTATCGGGGCCGGGGTGATAGGTCAAACGCTTCGGCACGCCGCCTGTGGCCGGCACGACGTAGACGTCGACGTTGCCGTCATATTCGCCGGTGAAGGCAATCCAGCGGCCATCGGGCGAAAAGATGGGGCTGGTTTCGTTCCCCACGCCATTCGTCAGCCGCGTCGCCTCGCCGCCTTCGCGCGGCACCGTCCACAGGTCGCCGGCGTACGAGAAGGCGATCTGCGTCTGACTGACAGTCGGATAGCGCATCAACAGCGGCTTGTTGTTGGATTGCGCCAGCGCCGCCGCCGTCAGTGCGATCATGAAGAGAAGAGAGAGTAATACTTTTTTCATATCTGAGTCTCCTTGAGTACAGCAAATCCGCAGCCCGCTTCAGCGGGCTTGCCCGCAGGGCAATTAGGCCAGCGATTCTAGCGCTGGTTGGCGATGCAGTGAAAAGATCGGAGGGCGCTTCAGCGTCCTTCTCTCCGCGGCTTGAGCCACGCGGTTGCAGGTGGCTCAAGCCGGTTGGGTAAGCCCGTTAAAACGGGCTTCCGGTTTATCTGCCGCGATGAACCAGCCGTAAAACGGCTGGCCTAGCTGCCCTGCGGGCAAGCCCGCTTCAGCGGGCTGCGGAATTACACATTACGCGTTCGGCCTATTTATTCCCTGACGAGGCAGCGCCATTGTGATAGTTGGGATAAGCCGGCAGCTTCGGTTTCTGCTGCGGGTTCTTCTTGAGCTCGCTCATCAGGTACTCGACGGCTTTCTCCAGTTGCGGGTCGCGGCCCTGCCGCCACGCCGCCGGGTCCATCTCGACTTCGATGTCGGGGGCGACGCCGTGATTCTCGACTTCCCATTCACCCTGGAGCCCGTAGACGGCTGCGTCGGGCGCGGTGACGCCGCCGCCGTCCATCAACTGCGGCGCCGGGAATGCCGCCACCAGCCCGCCCCAGGTGCGCTTGCCGACCAGCGGCCCGACGCCCGTCTTCTTGAAGTACCACGGCATGGCATCGCCGCCCGAGCCGGCCATTTCGTTAATCAACATCGCCTTCGGGCCATAGATCGCGCCCGCCGGCACCGGCACGTCCTGCGTGCCATAGCGGAAGTGAATGTAGCTGAGCAACTGGCGGGTCAGGTGCTGGACAACGTAATCGGCGAGCGCGCCGCCGCCGTTGAAGCGTTCGTCTATGACCGCGCCTTCCTTGTTGGTCTGCGCGAAGAAGTAGCGGTTGAAGCTGGTGTAGCCGGCCCCCGCCGTGTTCGGGATATAAATGTAAGCCAGCTTACCATCACTCAACTGGTCAACCTTGCGGCGATTGCCTTCGACCCAGGCCAGGTGGCGCAAGCCGTCCTCGTCGGCGACCGGCACCACGGTCACTTCGCGTGACCCGGAGCCGTCGGCGTTCGGCCCGACTTTGATGACCACCTGCTTGCCCGCACGGCTCTCGAACGCTTGATAGACATTCTCGGCAGCCGTCAGGTTGCGCCCGCCGACGGCGAGCAGGTATTCGCCGGCTTTGACGTTGACGCCGGGCTGTGTGAGCGGCGCGCGCAATTGCGGATTCCAGTTCTCGCCGTTGAAGACGCGCGCAAACCGGTAGCGGCCATTCTCGACCTTATAATCACAGCCGAGCAGGCCGCCGGGCACGAAGTCCGGGCGCGGCAGGTCGCCGCCAAAGATGAACATGTGGCCGACGGTCAGATTGTTGAGCATCTCTGTGAACAGGTAGTTCAGGTCGGCGCGGTGGGCGACGGCGCTCAGGTAAGGCTCGTAGAGTTTTTCGGTCGCCCGCAAATCGAGGCCATGCAGGTTCGGGTCATAGAAGAAGTCGCGCTCGCCGCGCCAGACTTCGTGGTACATCTGCTTCCACTCGGCCTTCGGGTCAACGTGGACTTCCATGTCGGCGAGCCTCAGGATGTTCGGCCCGCCGGGCGCGCCGGGCGGCATCGGCTGGCCGAGGGTCGCCGTCGAGCCGATGACCCAGTTCGGCCCCTGGCGGTAGAGCGCCTTCTCACCATTGGCCGAGACCTGAAAAGCGCCGACGCCATCAATGGCCTTGTCGAACTTGCGCTTGTCGAAGTCATACTTTTGCACGGTGAGCGATGGCGGCCCGAAGCCATCGCCCGCCTGCGCCGGCGCTTCGACGAGGTAAATCAGGTTGCCTTTGCCGGCTTGCAGGTCAACGTAGTTGCGCGCCGGGATGGGCAGCGCGATGGTGCGCTGGTCAATGCCGTCGAGGTCAATGCGCACAGGCTCGACTGCTTTCTTGGCGGGCGGGCCGCCGGCAGCCGGGCCTTGCGCGGCATCGGGCTTCTTCTCTTCGGGCTGCTGATCGCCCGGCTTCTTGTCGCCCGCGGGGGCGGCGGGAGTGGCAGGAGCCGCCTCGTCTTTCTTTTCCGGCTGGACTTTCTCTTCGTCGCTTTCGGGCGCCAGCGGCGACGGCAGATCGTTGCGCAGCACGACGGCATAGACGCTGCGCGTCACCTGCGAGCCGAAGGCCGACAGGTCGGCGAAGCTGATCTGCGGCCCCAGGTCGGTGCTGGCCGTGAAGTAAAGATACTTGCCGCTGCGATCAAACGCCGGGTAGCGCGCGTCGCTCAGGCCGTCGGTGATCTGGCTCGCCTTGCCGCTATCGAGCGAGTAGATGAAGATGGCGCGCAGCAGATTCGGCAAGTGCCTGGCATAAGCCACCCACTTGCTGTCGGGCGACCATACAGGCACCAGCACGTCGTTGCTCATGCCGATTGGGTTGCGGTCAATCTTGACCGGCGTGCCTTTATCGAGATCGATGTACCAGAGCGTCAGTTGATGATCGTAGAGCGCGATCTTTTTGCTATCGGGCGACCAGGTCGGCGAATAGTAAAAGGTCGCCGGCAGCTTGATCTTCTTCACGTCGCCGGTGCCGCGCTGGTCGCGGAGGTGCAACTCGTATTCGCCCGACTCGTCTGAGAAGTAAGCAATCCAGCGGCCATCGGGCGACCACGACGGGTCACGCTCCATCACCGCAGTGGTGTTGGTCAGGTTGCGCGGGCCGCCTTTCTCGGCGGGCACACTAAGGATTTCGCCGCGCGCTTCAAAGACGGCGCGCGCCCCCGTCGGCGAGATGGCGGCATTCGTTATACGGTTGCCGACTTTCTCGAAGTGCGGGCGCAGGCCGAGCAGGTCGCTGTTGACGCGGATATTGACCGGGCTCGCTTTGCCACTCTTCAGGTCATACAGTTGAATCGTGCCGAACTGCTCGAGGGCTATCGCCCCCGGCCCCGCCGACGCCGACTTGAAATCGAGCCCGCTGTTCTTAATCAGCTCATCAACCTTCTTCGACTTGGTGTCGTAAGCGAACAGCGTCACCGCGCCCGACCGATTCGACAAGAAATAAATCTTATCGCCGATCCACATCGGGTAACGGTCGTTCGAGTTTTCGCGCGGCAGCTTTTCGACGGACGAATCCGCGAGGCGTGCCACCCAGATCGGCATGGTCTGGCCGCCATGATAATTCTTCCAGTCAGGCTGCCACTGGCTGAGCGGCTCGTAAGCGATGGCCGAGCCGTCGCCTGAAAACGCGCCGAAGGAGGCGACCGGCAGCGGCAATTCCGCGGGCAGCCCGCCGCCATCGAGGGCGACGGTGAAGAGTCGCGCGTAATTCGATGTGCTGTTGCGGCCCGATGCGAACAGCACCTGCTTGCCGTCCGGCGTCCAGCCCACGGCGTGGTCGCTGTCCGGGTGGTAGGTCAGCCGCCGCGGCACGCCGCCCGCCGTCGGCACGACGTAGACATCCGTGTTGCCATCGTACTGGCCCGTGAAAGCGACCATCGAGCCGTCGGGCGAAAAGTGCGGGTCGGTTTCGGTGCCGACGCCTACCGTCAGGCGCTTGGCATCGCCGCCCTCGCGCGGCACGATCCACAGGTCGCCGGCGTAGACAAAAACGATGTGTGTACGGTTTACCGTCGGCTTTTGAAATAAGGTTGGGGTTGCACTTTGAGCAAACGAAGAAATTGACAGCGCAAGCAACAACAGGGCGAGCGCGAACACTCTGGTCATCAGACGACTCCTTTCAAGCGGCTCCACTGCGTGGGTTGTGACTGCAAAGAAAATCGAAATATGGCGTACTGGGCAAGGCCAAATACCGTTTACGTCACGCCAAAGGGCAAGGTTCGATTCTCTTAACGGCCAGTGATCTCTCTGGCGAGCGCCTCGGCGCCATACAGCTTGCGCAGCGCCTCGATGATTGCGGCGCTATGCACGGCGACGGCGCGGCTGCCTTCGTTCTCTTCGATGTACCAGTAACGGTTCGACAGCTTTTGCACATTGCTGTCGAAGTTGAGACCAACGATCTCGGCGTTGCGGTTGATGACCGGGCTGCCGGAGTTGCCGCCGATGGTGTCCGCTGAGTAGGCGAAGTTCAACGGCGTCGCCAGATTCAGCTTCGTTTCGCCTTCCTGCCAGCGGCGCGGCAGATCGTAGGGCGGCTTCTCGTCGAAGCTGCGGGCGCGATCATAGAGGCCATAAAGCGTCGTCTTGTAGGGCACGAAGGTGGTGTCTTCTTCGTAGCCGAGCACACGGCCATAGCTCAGGCGCAACGTGAAATTCGCGTCCGGCGGCACGGTCTTGCCGTATGCGGCAAAGCGCGCCGCGGCGATGCGCTGGCCGGCGCTCGCTTCGACGCTCTGAATCCGCTCTTCGTTCCAGGCGCGCAGCTCACGGATGATCGGCTCGACACGCCGCGCCAGTTGAATCAGCGGGTCGTCGGATTTGGCGATGGCTGCCGCGCCGCCTTCAAAGAGCGCCTTGCGCGTCGCAACGTCCGCGAGCTTTGTCCCGGCAACCACGCTTTTGGCGACGGCTGCCGGCGTCGAGGCTTGCAAGGCGGCGCGGATGAACGGGTCGTCGGCTCCAAGCGTTTTTTGCGCCTCTTCAAGCCACGCGGCAATGATCGCCTCTTCCATCTCAGCGTAAACCGGTGCCGGCGAAAAGAGTGTGAACTTTAACGATTCGAGCTTCGAGTCGCGGAACTCGTCATAGCGCTGATTGTTCGGCTTGCCGACCTCGTCGCCATAACGCACGAGGGTCGAAGCGATCTTGCCGAGCCGCGACGGCTCAAGCGTCGTGAACGCCTGCCGCCGCGCCATCCGCGGCAGGTCGCGATAAGCGGCGGCGATCTGCTCCCAGGCGTCGCCGTACTTCTGCCGCCACTCGGCATTCGCGGCGACCGCATCGCGCAGGGCTTTCTCTTCGGCCTCTTTTTTGGCCATCAGCCGCGGGTTGTTCAAGCCTTCCTGCTGGCCGACCAGGCGCTTGAGCGAATTGTTCAGCGAGCGCAATCCGGCGCCGGCCTGCCGCGCCTGCTCCGGGCCGCGCTTCGCATAATTCACCAACGCATCGCGCCGCGATGTCCAGGTCTGCATCTGTAGCGGGTTGCCGGCGTCGCGCTGGTACTGAATCTGCGCCAGCGTCAACAACCGCGCCGTCGAGCCGGGGTTGCCGCTGGCAATGACGAACTCGCCGTCCGCAGGCCCGCTTGCCGACCATTTGAAATAATGCTCGGTCTTGAGCGGCTGATTGTTTTCATAAACGCGGAAGAAAGCGACGTCGAGGTCATAACGCGGGTAGGTGAAGTTGTCGGGGTCACCGCCGAAGAACGCGATCTGCTCTTCGGCGGCAAAGACCAGCCGCAGATCGGTGTATTTTTTATAACGATAGAGCCAGTACTCGCCGCCGCTGTAAAGCGTCACGACTTCACTGCGCAGGCCGGTCTTTTCGGCGGAGGCTTTTTCAATCGCCGCCATCTCGGCTTTGCGCTGCTGGTTGGCCTCTCTGTCGGAAGCATTCGGCTTGGCCGCGCCACGGACGCGGGCGGTGACGTCTTCGAGCGCCACCAGCACATTGATTTCCAGGTCGGGGCATTTCAACTCTTCGGTGGCGGTGCGCGCGTAAAAACCTTCTTTGGTGTAGTCGCGTTCTTTGGTCGAGACTTTCTGCAACTGGCCGCTGGCGACATGCTGGTTGGTCATCAGCAAGCCATCGGGTGACACGAATGCGCCGCTGCCGCCGTCGTTCAATCTCACGCTGGCCAGCCGCACATGATCGAGCCAGGCGTCCGCAGGCGCGAAGTCATACTTCTCTTTCCACTGCTTGCGCGGCGGGTTATCGAAGGTCCACATTCCGTCATCGGCATACAGGCCGAGCGGCGAAATCATAAGGGCGAATAGGATCGCGATAGCTGGGAGCTTTTTCATCTTTTCCAAAGGGGATCATTCTGCCGTCGCGTCATTGAAACGCGACAAAGCGGTTTCAAAATCCCGGCTGATTGATCGATCTCGTATCGAACTGCGTGGCGTACTTCTTGACCACGCTCTGAATATCGCCAGCTTTACCGATCAGCACGAAGACCAGATTATCCGCCGGAAAATATTGCTTGATGACGCGCTGCGCGTCCTGCATCGTCATCGAATCGATCTTGGCGTAATAGTTATTCACGTCGCTTTCATCAAGCCCGTAAAATTCCAACTGCGCCAGCAGCGCCGCTAACTGGTCGCTGGTTTCGATAGTCGGCGGGAACTGGCCTTTCATATAACTCTTGGCCGATTTCAATTCTTCTTCGGTGATGCCTTTGTCGTGCAGCCGCCGCAAGACATCGAGCGTCATGTCCATCGCTTTTTCGGTCGTCGCGTTCGGCGTGTAGGTGTACATGGCAAACGGCCCGGCGGCGCGCAACTGGTTGAAGGTCGAGCGCGCCCCGTAAGTCAGGCCGCTCTGAATCCGCAGGGCGCTGTTGAGCATCGAGGTGAAGCGCCCGCCGAACAGCGTGTTGATGACCTGAATGTAAACGCGGTCGGGGTTGGTGCGGCTGATGCCGACGTTGCCGATCTGATAAAACGTCTGTGTCGCGTCGGGCTTGTCAATCAGCAACAGCTTCTTGCCGGCGAATGGCTGCGGCTCAGGCACGCTCGCCGGGGCAGTCGCCTTGCCGCTCCACGAGCCGAACTTGTCCGTGAGTGCCTGCTGCATCTCCGCGGTGTTGAAATCGCCGACGACGGCGAGAATCGCGTTAGGCGCGGTGTAGTAGGTTTGATAGAACTTCACCACGTCATCACGGGTGATCGCCGCCAGCGTCCGCTCGTCGCCGCCGACGGGCCGCGCGTACGGGTGATTGCCGTAGAGGTAGGCGTTGAAGTAATTGCCGATCACCGCTTGCGGCTCATCCTTAGCGGCTTTGATGGCGTCGGCGCGCTGCTTGAGCAGCTTGACGACTTCGTCCTGCGGGAAGGTCGCATTGAGCAGCACGTCGCCGAGCAGGTCGAGCCCCTTATTGATGTCTTTCTTGACGAACTCCGCCGCGCCGTTCGAGTCATCATAGGTCGCCGAGGTGTTCAGCGTGCCGCCGATGAAATCCAGCTCCGCGGCAATCTGGTCGGCGCTGCGCGAGCGCGTGCCTTTGCGCAGCAATCCGGCGGTGAGCGCCGCCAGCCCCTCTTTGCCTGCCGGGTCTGCAACCGCCCCGGCGCGAATGACAAAGTTGAAGCTGATGATGGGCACTTCGTGCTGCTCCATCAACATGAGGGTCAGGCCGTTCGGCAGTTTGACCTTCTTAAAAGGCGGCAGCTTGAGCGCGCCATCGGCGGCGCGCACCGGCGCGCTGCCGGACGTGGCAATCGCAATGACGAATAAAAGCGTGAGCAATCGCTTCATGAATTCTTCTTCCCTATTTCTTCTCTTCGGCTTCCGGCACGAGCGTCGCGACGGTGCGGTTCTTGTCGCCAAAGTATTTTTCCGCGATGCGCCGCACGTCGTCTGCGGTCACTTTGTTATATTCCTGCACGGCGTTGAAAAGTTTCCGATAATCGCCGAAGAAGACTTCGTAGCTGCCAAGCGTGTTGGCGCGCCCGTTGATCGTCTTCATCTCGCGGTAGAAGTTGGCCAGCAGGATGTTCTTGGCTTTGGCGATCTCTTGATCGCTGACCGGCTGCGCCCGCGCTTTGTCAAACTCGTCATAGATGGCGCGCTCGACCGCTTCGGTGGCGACGCCGGCCTTCGGCTGCGCCGTGACCAGCACGAGCGTCGGGTCGAAAGCAAACTCCATGTCTGAAGTGATGCTGATCGCCAGTTGATCTTTATCCACTAACCGCTGGTACATCCGCGAGCTTTGCCCCGAAAAGAGAATCGTTCGCAAGACCTGCAAAGCGTAATACTCATTGCTCGCCGTCTGCGGCACGTGATAGCCGACTATCAGCAGCGGCAACTGCGCGAACTTCTTGACGACCAGACGGCGCTCGCCCTGCTGTTCGGGCTCTTGCGTGGTCACCGGCGGCGGCGGCGCGTGCGACGGGATCGGCTCAATGTATTTCTTTGCCAGCGCGAAGACCTGATCGGCGCTGACATCGCCGCAGACGACCATCGTCGCATTCGACGGCGAGTAGCCCATCTCGAAGTGATGGCGCAGGTCTTCCATCTTCCAGTTTTCGATGTCAACCATCCAGCCGACCACAGGCCACTGGTACGGGTGCGCCGTGTAGGCGGTCGCCTGGAGTTGCTCGGAGAGCGTGCCGAAGTTGTCGTTATCGACCGACAGCCGGCGCTCGTTGGCGACGACGCCGCGCTCGCTCTCGATGATCTTCGGGTCGAAGGCGAGATTCTGAATGCGGTCGGCTTCGAGGTCGAACATCAGCTCAAGCTGCGAGCTTGGGAACCAGTCCTGATAGACGGTCACGTCATTGTTGGTATAGGCATTGTTGCTGCCGCCGGCGGCCTCCATGACGCGGTCGAACTGGCCCGGGCCGTATTTCTTCGCGCCGTTGAACATCATATGCTCGAAGAAGTGCGACAGGCCGGTCGTGCCGGGGCGCTCGTTGCGCGAGCCGACGCGGTAAAAGACGTAAAGCGTCGCGTTCGGGATCGAATGATCTTCCTGCACAAGAATCTTCATGCCGTTCTTGAGCGTCTGCGTCTTGACGTCGAACGTCTGCGCGCCGCCGGTCGCGGCAAAGAGCAATAGAGCAAGGCAGGCGGTGATCGCCCGAACAAAAGGCATCATGAATTCTCTCCCGTAGATTCTCGCAAGGGCACTCGTCAGCAGTCTGGATTCGACCGTCTGTAATGAGTCTATCTGAACCCGCGCCGCCCTATCAAGGGCCGCAACAAAAAGAAAACCTTTAGGATAATCGGGCCTTCGCACCTTCTCTAAGCTGCCGCCGCCGTTGTAAAGTATTGGCTCACTGGCAAGGTGAGCGATGGGCTTTTATTCACGACAGATCTTCCCGCGCGCGCTCGATGTCTTGTTGCGCGGCGATGAAGTCAGTCGTTACCGGCGGGCAACGCTTGAGCCGCTTCGGGGGCGGGTGCTGGAGATCGGTTTCGGCACGGGCCTGAATCTGCCGCATTACCCTGAAACGGTCAGCCACCTGACGATCATTGATCCTGAACGCATGCTCGCCAGCCGCGTCGCCAATCGCATTGCCGCCGCACGGATGCCGGTTGACAAGATGTATCTCGACGCCAGCGGCCGGTTGCCTTTTGCCGATGACCACTTTAACGGCGTGGTGACGACCTTCACGCTCTGCACGATTGCCGATGTGGCGGCGGCGCTCTTTGAGATGCGCCGCGTCCTCAAGCCAACGGGCCTGATGGTCTTTCTCGAACATGGGCTGAGCGACGACGCGCGCATTGCCAGGTGGCAGCAGCGGCTCAACCCGATTCAAAAAGTCATCGCTTGCGGCTGTCATCTCAATCGGCAGATTGACGAGCTGATAACCAGCGCCGGCCTGACCATAGACCGGCTGGCGCGCGATGTGATGCCCGGCCTGCCGCGCATCATCGGCAGCCTCTATCGCGGCACGGCAAGGAAAGAGTGACAAGTGACAAGAGCGTGTCGGTATTGCTGCAACGCTCTCTCACTCATTACTCATCACTTCTTTCTTGTCACTTGTCACTCGTCACTTGTCACTATCTTTATAGGAGGAATGATTATGGCAGACGGCGTGTACAAAGGCGTGACCGTAGTGGGAACGTCGAACGAGAGTTTCAGCGAAGCGATTCGCGTCGCCATCGAGCGCGCCCAGCAGACCATTAATGAGCTGCGCTGGTTCGAGATTCGCGACCAGCGCGGCGCTTTGCGCGATGGCCAGATCGAATACCAGGTGACGATGGAAGTCTTCTTCCGGCTCAAGGCCAGCGATAGCGGCGAAGAATGAACGCCGCCGCTAACGCTGATTGGTGACGATCAGCCACGAGCCGCAATCGCAGCGATGGATGCCTAGCTCGGCGACGAGCTTCGCCTGTCCACAGGCGGGACAATCATAGGCATAGACGTAGCGCCCATGCGTCTCGTTCCAGAAATGGTCTTTCACCAGTACCTCGACGCCGATCTGTCGCTTCTGCATAATGGCATTATACAAGCAGAAAGCATGATGAGAAAATGATGCGGGCGGCGATGCCGCCTGTGGACGGACAGGGATCTTTGCTAACGCTGGAGCTGAATCCATGAGATTGAAAATGAATGTTGCAGCCGTCACCCGCCTGACGCGCCACGCCGCGATTTTGATTAGTCTGCTTCTCATAACGGCTTCGCTAGCCTGCGCGCAGTCGGCATCGAAGCGCTCGCCGTTGCCCGCGGAATTGCCCAACGAGTTGCGGCATTACGACATCAAGGTTGCCGACCTGCCGCCGCCCGAGGTGCTGAGAGGGCCGGTCAATCCATCGCGCGTCGTCTCGAAGCCGGCTGATGCGCGGCTCACCTTGCCGCCCGGCTTCGAGGTTTCGACCTATGCCGAAGGCAATTTCGACCGCCCGCGCTGGCTGGCGCTCGCCCCGAATGGCGATGTCTTTGTCGCCGAATCCGAAGGCAAGCGCATCAGCATCCTGCGCGACGCGAATGGCGATGGCACCGTAGACCAGCGGTTTGTTTTTGCCGAGGGGCTCAATGCGCCGTTCGGCATGGCTTTCTGGAAAGATTATCTCTACGTCGGCAACAACAACGCCGTCATCCGCTTCAAGTACAAAGCCGGCCAGACGAAAGCCGAAGGCGCGCCCGAAAAAGTCGCCGACCTGCCCGGCAACGGTTACCGCGAGCACTGGACGCGCAATTTGATCTTCAATGGCGACGGCTCGAAGCTCTATGTCACGGTCGGCTCGAAGACGAATGTGGATGCCGGCGAAGAGCCGATGCGCGCCGCCATCTCTGAGTTCAATCCCGACGGCAGCGGCCAGCGCATCTTTGCGAGCGGCACGCGCAACCCCATCGGTCTGGGTTGGAACCCGCGCACACGGCAACTCTGGGCCGCCGTGCAGGAGCGCGATTTGATCGGCAACGATCTGGTGCCGGACTATGTGACATCGATCACCGATGGCGCGTTTTACGGCTGGCCCTATGCTTACACCGGCCCGCACGAAGACCCGCGCCGCAAAGGCGAGCAGCCCGAGCTGGTGAAGAAGACCGTCGTGCCCGACGTCTTGATTCAAGCGCACTCGGCGGTGCTCGGCCTGACCTTTTACGAAGGCAAGATGTTTCCCGAAGAGTATCGCGGCGACGCCTTTGTGGCGCTGCATGGCTCGTGGAATCGCGAGCCGCGCACCGGCTACAAGATCGTGCGCATCCACTTTGATAAAAGTGGCAAGCCGGTCGGCGGCTACGACGATTTTCTGACCGGCTGGATGCTCGGCGCAGACCGCCCCGAAGTCTGGGGCCGGCCCGTCGGTCTGCTGGTTTTAAAAGACGGCTCGATGCTCATCACCGACGACGGCGCGATGAAGGTATGGCGCGTCACCTATCGCAAGCCGAAGTAAGATGGTCTGGCATCCGGCAATGTGGATGATCGCAGCCGTATAGGAAGGGACGCAATGAGTGAGGGATTAGAAAAGCGATGGTTGACCCACGGGCGGCGCACTGTCGCGGCGCTGACGCTGACCGCCGGTTTATTGTTGAGCTTGACTCCTGTAGCCGTATGTGGCCAGCAGAAGCCCAAAGACGAGTGGCCGGCATACGGGCGCGACGCCGGCGGCTCGCGCTTCTCACCCGCCGCGCAGATCACCCGCAACGACGTCAATCAACTGCGCGTCGCCTGGACGTATCACACCGGCGCGATTCCTGAGACTTCGGCGGGGCGCAAGTCGGCCTTTGAGGCGACGCCGATTCTGGTTGACGGCGTTTTGTATCTGAGCACGCCGTTCAACCGCGTCGTCGCGCTCGACCCGCAAACGGGCGCCGAGCGCTGGACGTACGACCCGAAGGTCAACCCGGCGGGCAGCTACTCGGAGGTCACTTCGCGCGGCGTCTCGACGTGGCGCGAAAGCCGCAATGGGCAGCGCCGCATCTTTGTCGCGACGATTGATGCGCGATTGATCGCGCTCGACGCGGCGACCGGCCAGCCTTGCAAGGACTTTGGCAATGACGGGCAGGTTGATCTGACGCGTGATGTGCGGCTGACGGATCGCGGTAATTATCAGGTGACTTCGCCGCCAGCAGTGATCGGTGATCTGTTAATCGTCGGCTCGTCCATCGGCGACAACCGCGGCGTCGAGATCGAGCGCGGCGTCGTCCGCGCTTACGACGCCCGCACGGGGCAATTGCGCTGGAGCTGGGACCCGATTCCTAAAGACGGCAAAGACCCGGCGCGCCAGAGCTGGCAGGGCGAGAGCGCCACGCGCACCGGCGCGGCCAACGCCTGGTCAATTATCTCGGTAGACGCGCGGCGCGGTCTGGTCTTTGTGCCGACCGGCAGCCCGAGCCCGGATTTTTATGGCGGCGAGCGCAAAGGTGATAATCATTACGCCAACTCGGTCGTCGCCTTGCGCGCCGCCACCGGCCAGGTCGCCTGGCATTTTCAAGTCGTGCATCACGACCTGTGGGATTACGACGTCGCGGCGCAGCCGATGTTGATTACGATCAAGCGCCGGGGCAGCCGTGTGGATGCGGTCGCGGTTGGCACCAAGATCGGCCACCTCTTCCTGCTCGACCGGGACACCGGCAAGCCCTTGTTTGCGGTCGAAGAGCGCCGCGTGCCGCAAACCGATGTAGCGGGCGAACAGAGCTCGCCGACGCAGCCCTTCCCTACCCTGCCGCATGCGGTCGTGCCGCAACGCCTGACGCCCGATGATGTTTGGGGATTAACGCCTGCCGACAAAGAAGCCTGCCGCGAGCGCCTCAAGAAGCTGCGCTCGGAGGGCGTTTTCACGCCGCCGAGTATCGAAGGCACGTTGATCTTTCCTGGCAACGTCGGCGGCATGAACTGGAGCGGCATGGCTTATGACGCGGCGCGCAATCTGATCATCGTCAACACGAATCGTCTGGCGACCGTGGCGCGCTTGATCCCGCGTGACGAATACACACGGATGCGCGCCTCGCACGAAGGCGAGCGCCTGAAGGGCGAGTTCGCTCAGCAGAAGGGCACGCCTTACGCGATGTACCGCGAGCCGTTTGTCAGCCCGAGTGGCGCGCCGTGCAATGCGCCGCCGTGGGGGGCGCTCTCGGCAGTTGACGCGGCGACCGGCGCTTTGCGCTGGGAAGTGCCGCTCGGCATGATTCCGCAGCTCGGCATGTTTCCAAAGGCGAGCGAGTGGGGCTCGCTCAATCTCGGCGGCGCGGTGGTGACGGCAGGCAGTCTCGTCTTCATCGCGGCGGCGATGGACACTTACCTGCGCGCCTTTGATGTAGAAACCGGCAAGGAGGTGTGGAAAGCTGAGCTGCCGGCGAGCGCTCAGGCCGCGCCGATGACCTATGAGATTGGCGGCAAGCAGTACGTCGTCATCTGCGCCGGCGGTCACGGCAAGCTCGGCACCAAACGCGGCGACGCCGTCATCGCCTTCGCGCTGCCTTAAGTTGGCAGGTGCGCTTATGACTACGGCTTGGCTTCGAGCCAGTTGCACCCTGTCCCGATGTCAACGACCAACGGCACCGTGAGCTGATAGACGCGCTCCATCTCTTCGCGCACCGCTGCGGTCGTGCGCTCGACTTCCTTTTCGGGCACTTCCAACAACAGCTCGTCGTGGACTTGTAGGATCATGCGTGCGCCGAGCTTCTCTTTTCTCAAGCGCCGATGGACGCGCACCATCGCCATCTTCACAATGTCGCTTGCCGTCCCCTGAATCGGCGCGTTGATCGCTTCGCGCTCGGCGCGCGCCCGCAGATTGTGATTCTTATTATTGATGTCGGGGATCGGGCGAATGCGACCAAAGGCGGTGCGCACAAAACCGGTCTCGCGCACCTCGGCGGGAATCTCTTCCATGTAGCGGCGCACGCCTTTGAAGGTTTCGTAGTAATTGTCAATCGTGCGCTTCGCATCGGCCCGCGACAGCCCCGTGCGCGCCGCCAACCCGAAAGCGCCGACCGCGTAGGCGACGCCGAAGTTGACGATCTTCGCCAGCCGCCGCGCTTCGCTTTCTTCCTGTTTGGTCTTCGCGCCAAAGACCAGCCGCGCCGTGCGCGCGTGGATGTCTTCGCCCTTCAAGAAGGCGTCGGTCATCTCAGGATCGCCCGTCAGGTGAGCAAAGATTCGCAGCTCGATCTGCGAATAATCCGCCGACATCAGGACGTAGCCCGGCGACGCGACAAACGCCGCGCGAATCCGGCGGCCCGATTCTTTGCGGATCGGGATGTTTTGCAGGTTGGGGTTCGTGCTGCTTAACCTTCCCGTAGCCGTCACCGCTTGATTGAGCGTCGTATGCACACGGCCCGTGCGCGGATCGATCAGGCGCGGCAGCGCGTCAACATAGGTGCTCTTGAGCTTGGCGATCTCGCGGTATTCCAGGATCAAGCGCGGCAGCTCGTACTTGGCGGCCAGTTCTTCCAGCACGTCCGCCGAAGTCGAGATGCGCCCGGTCTTCGTCTTGCGCCCGACATCGAAGTTGAGCTTCTCGAAAACCTCGCCGAGCTGCACCGTCGAGTTGATGTTGAACTCCTGGCCGGCCAGCTCATAAATCTTCGCCGTCAGCCGCTGAAGCTCCTGCTCCATCTCTTGCCCGGCGTCGGCGAGCGCCCGCGTGTCTATGCGCACGCCGATGCGCTCCATCTCGAAGAGAATTTCGACGAGCGGCAATTCGATCTCGGTATAGACGCGCTCCAGCTCTTTCTCTTCGAGCCGGGCGCGCAGCACGTCGGCGAGATGAAAGGTCAAGTCTGCCGCTTGCAGGGCGCGGGCGTCGTCCGCGTCGAAGCCATCAATGGTTTCGGCGATCTCGATGCCGAGAAATTCGCGCGCCACTTCGAGGATGCGGTGGCTGGCGCGATTCGGATCGAGCAAGTAGGCCGCAAGCAGCGTGTCGTCTTCGACGCCTTCGATGCGCACTTCGGGCGCGAAATCCTGCATCGCGCCCTCTGTAATCTTCTTTACAGTTGCCTTATCCGTCGGCGCGGGCGTGGCGTCACAGCAGTAGCGGTGCAGCGACGTCAGCGCGCCTTTCCAGTCGTGAATCGCTTTCTGGATCAAGCCGTTTTCGAGCGCCTCTTTGATTAGCGGCAACGCGCCTTCGATCTTCTCGAAATCGATGAGCGCGGCGTTCATCTGCGCCGTCGAGAGAGCCATGCCGTAGACCGGGCCTTTGGCGCGCTCGGCCATCGCCAGCGCGAAGCGGTCGAGCGCGTAAAGCGAGCGGATGAACTTTTCAAGCTCAGCGCGGGTCTCGATGCGCACGTAGCGCGGCTGGCCCGCCTTGCGCGACGCGACGGTCGCGACCGCCTCGGCGGTGGCGGCGTCGGCGAACTCGCGTGTCAGTTGCGCGAACTCCATCTCGGAAAACAGCTCGTAAGCGGCGCGGCGGTCGGGCGCTTCATAAACCAGCGCCTCAAGGTCCAGCTCGATTGGCATCTCGCAGTGGATGCGCGCCAGCTCGCGCGATTGCCGAATCAGTTCCTGATTGTTCTGCAAGCTCTCGCGATAGGTCTTGCGCGAGATTTCGCCGGCGTGCGCCAGGGCGTTTTCGATGGAGCCGAACTGCTCGATGATCTGCTGGGCGCCCTTCTCGCCGACGCCGGGCGCGCCGGGAATGTTATCCGACTGGTCGCCCCAGAGGCCGAGCAGATCAACGACCTGTTCGGGCCAGACGCCGAGCCGCTCCTTGACCCCTTCGCGGTCGAGCAAACCCATCATGCCGTTGCGCTCGGTGCGCAGAATTTTGATATGGTCGGTAACCAGCTGGCACATGTCTTTATCGTTGGTGACGATGATGACGTCGAGCCCTTGCGCTTCGGCCTTCTTGGCGAGCGTGCCGATGATGTCGTCAGCTTCGTATCGGGGCTCGCGGGTGATGGGCACGCGCAGCGCCTCGCAGACGCGCAGCAGGTAAGGCATCTGCGCCGACAGGTCATCGGGCATCGCGCCGCGCGTCGCTTTGTAGCGCTCAAAGCTTTCGTGGCGAAAGGTCGGCTCCGGCGAGTCAAGGGCGACGCCAAGGTAATCGGGCTTCTCTTGAGAGATGAGCCGCCTGAGCGTCATGGTGAAGCCGTAGACGGCATTCGTCGGCTGACCTTGCGAGTTGGAGAGGCCGCGGATGGCGTAGTAGGCGCGGTAGATTTGCGACATCCCATCAATCAGAAAGAGCCGCTTGCGTTCGGTCTGAGCCATAGGCTCCATACTACGGAGCGCATTTTCCGGGTGTCAAGCAAGCAGCCAGATGGCGTGTGAAAGATGCGAAACAATCTATCTTGGCAGCCTTGCATTCGCGCTATACAATGACGGTAAGCCGGACATCCAGAGGCCGATGGCGTCAGGCAGTCAACTTACGCGGACGATTAAGATATGAGCAGAGATTACGTCACACAAGTCGAAGGCGCGTACCGCATCAGTGGCACTCGCGTGTCGCTTGATTCAGTCGTCTATGCCTGGCTCAATGGCCTCTCGCCGGAAAGCGTCGTTGACAGCTATCCGCTGCTGACCCTGGAGCAAGTGCATGGCGCGCTGGCCTTCTACCTTGCGCATCAAGAAGAGATCGATGAGTATCTTCGGCAAGGCGACGCCGAATTTGAAGCACTGCGCCAACAGATGAGTCAGAGGTTGCGTGAAACGAAACCGCTGCTCTATCAAAAGCTCATAGCGCACAAACAGCAAAAGACCGTCCCTTCTTCATAGCCTGCTTTGACGTAGCGATGAGAATTCGATTCCAAGCGGATGCCGACTTCAATCAAAATATAGTTCGGGCATTGCGGCGACGACAGCCGAAGATTGACTTTCAGACTGCTGATGATGCAGGGTTGCGCGGCCTCGATGATTTAGAAGTCCTAGCTGTCGCGGCCCGCGAAGGCCGCATTCTCGTGACTCACGACCATCGGACGATGTTTCCTTATTTTGTTACCTTCTCAGCGACTCAGCACAGCCCTGGCGTCTTCATCCTGTCGCAGTCCCTACCGACAAACCAAGCGATTGAGGAATTGCTCTTAGTGTGGGAGGCCTCTGAAGCGGAAGAATGGATTGATACGATTCAATTTCTGCCGTTATGAAGCGACTGCTTGCGACCGATTCAGCCGGCGCTGTCAGCCTCGAATCGCTTACATCGAGTAGTTGCTGATGATGGGGCCGAAGTTGTTCTCGTCGAAAAGTTCGGACAGGCCCGGCACGCGCGCTTGCCAGTTCGTCATGCTCTCGATCATCTTGTCGGCTTTATCCGCCCCAAGCGGCGGCGAGAAGAGGTAGCCCTGGCCGCTGTGACAGCGTAGCTCGCGCAGCACTTCGACCTGCTCCTTGGTCTCGACGCCTTCGGCGATGACGTGCTTTCCGAGATTCTGGGCCAGCAGGATGATCGTGCGGACGATCTCTTTGTTTTCGTTGTTCTCGATCATGCGCGTGACGAACGAGCGGTCAATCTTCAAGGTGTCAATCGGCAGGCGGTGCAGGTAGGAAAGCGACGAGTAGCCGGTGCCGAAATCGTCCATGCTGACTTCGACGCCGAGGGCGCGAATCTGTTCGAGCGTGCCGTTGACGGTCTCGATGTTCTCCATGACGATGCTCTCGGTGATCTCCAGTTTCAGGGCGCGCGGGTCGAGCCGCGTCGCCGAGAGCGTCTGCACGATCTCGTCATAAAGATTGACCTGCGAGAACTGCTTGGTCGAAAGGTTGACGCTGACAAACAGCGGCTCGCGCAACTGATAAACCTCGTGCCATTGCTGCATCTGGCGGCAGGCTTCATAAAGCACCCAGCGCCCGATTGAGACGATGCAGCCGGTCTCTTCGGCCACGGCGATGAACTTGTCGGGCGGGATCAAGCCGCGCTCGGGGTGCTGCCAGCGAATCAACGCCTCGAAGCCGGAGAGCCTGCCGGTCTCAAGCGAGACGATGGGCTGGTACTGGATGAAGAACTCGTGACGATCAATGGCGCGGCGCAGGTCGGTTTCCAGTTGCAGCATGTTGACGGCGTGCGCGTGCATGCCTTTGTCAAAGATGACGTGGCGCGCCTTGCCGAGGAACTTCGCCTGATACATGGCGGTGTCGGCGTCGCGCAAGAAATCTTCGGCGCGCTCGTAGCCGATGTTCGAGAACGAGATGCCGATGCTGGCGGTCGTAAAGGTTTCGTAGCCATTCAGGGCGAACGGCTGCGACACTTGCCGCTGAATGCGCTCGGCGATATCAATGGCCTCTTGCTCGTCGCGCAAGCCGTCGAGCAGAATGGTGAACTCGTCGCCGCCCAGGCGGGCGACTTTGTCTGTCGGGCGCACGCACTGGCGCAGGCGCTGCGCAATGCCGATCAACAACTGATCGCCGACCAGATGGCCGATGCTGTCATTGATCAGCTTGAAGCGGTCGAGGTCCAGGAACAGCATGGCGAACAGCCGCTCGGGCTTCTTCTTCGCCCGGTCGAGCGACATCTGCAACTGCTCCATAAACCAGGCGCGGTTCGGCAGCCCTGTGAGCGCGTCGTGAAAGGCGTCGTGCACCAGTTGTTGCTCGGCGCGCTTGCGGTCGGTGATGTCCTGGATCTGAAAGATCAGATGCGACTGCTGATTCTGCGAGTCGCGGATCAGCGAAACGCCGACCAGCACCCAGACTTCATGACCCTGCTTGTGATAGTAGCGCTTCTCCATCTGGCAGGTCAGGGTGCGGCCTTCGAGCACCTCTGTGACGTTCTGCATAAACGCCTGCAAGTCTGAAGCGTGCGTGATCGTCTGGAAGTTCATGCACTTGAACTCGTCTTCGCTATAGCCGACGATCTCTGACAGCGACTGGTTGACCTGCATCCAGCGGCCATCGGGCGCGACCAGCGCCATGCCGATGGGCGCCAGGTCGAAGGCGCTGCGAAAGCGCTCTTCACTGGCCTGCATCTCTTTCAGGTGGCGCTCGGCCTGTTCGGCCTGCACGGCTGAGGATTCGACGCTCTTCAGGTAAGTCGTGTAGGTGAAGTAGACGATGAAGAGAATCGGCAGCGTCGCCATAAACGCGTAAAAGCCAATCGCCTGGATCAGCTTGATGGTGATGACGGCCGCCGAAGCGCCCGCCAGATGGGTGATCGATGTCCAGACGTAATGTTTCTTGTAGGTCTCCCAGAAGGGCCGGCGGATCAGCAAAGCGCCGGCGACGGCCACCACTCCGGAGTTACTGATGTACTGCACAATCGCCATCACACAGGTCACCATGATGAGCCGCGACGAGAAGTCCTCCTGCATCACCCCCGTGATCGAGCCGAAGGATATCCGCAGTGCCCTGACGGTGATGAAGGTGGCAATCAGCATGCCGGCGGCGTTGAACGCCATGGTGAGTTTCTTTTTCGTGATGCGCAGCGAGGAGACAAAGCCTTCGAGCCCCGCCAACAGGATGGCCGCCTCGCCGTCGAACATCATTAACGACAGAAAGATGAAGATGTCGGATAGCGAGATGCAGGAATCAAAGCGGAAGAAGTGAACCGTGATGCGCGAGCCGACAATCAGCGTCACCGCGACGAGCAGCAGATAGCGCTGATTGAGCGCCTCTCTGGGCAGGGCCGAAAGCGTGTGGAGCAAAGCGACGGCACCGACCAACACGACCGCAATCATGTACGGCTTCAGGTATCCTTGTTGCTCGTTGGGCGGTTTGCTCTCCATGCACTCTTCTCAAAAAGGCCACGCAAGGCCGGAAGCCAAAACACTTGAGGCTCGCGCTTGCGGCGGATTCCCTGGTAACCCGGATTTCTCGACATGCGCCCTGGACGCTCGCGATTCTAGTTCAGTTGCTCGGTGGCGGCTTGAGAAAATCGGGTGACGAATGCACTGCTCGTCGTGCCGTAAGCATCAAGCCGTGTGCCACCCGACAAGCAAAGCACCCATTTCGGTTAGTGTCTGACACGGCCCCCGCTCGAACATAGATAAACATTGATACCGTAAGAAGTTAGGGGCTGGGAGGGCAATCGCTCAGGAGGCCGCCAGCCAGTCGTTCAATAGCGCCAAAGTAGCGGGCAAATAACCTGATTCGGTCAGATTGCAGGAGGCACGTGCGCCGACCATTCACCTTGATTGAACTCGTGCGCTCATCCCGACCCTTGAAATGCTGCTAAATGCCGCTGTTCGGTACTGAAAAAGGCCGCCACCTTGACATCGATTGTTGCGCGGTGATAGAGAGTCCTTCTTTCGACCGGATCGATAATCCCGCTTGCGAGAACAGGAAAGCGAATCGTTCATGGGCTACACGGCTTTGGAGCTAAACGGTAAGGCGGCGGTGGTCATTGGCGGCACTTCAGGCATCGGTCGCGCCATCGCTTATGGGATGGCCGAGGCGGGCGCCGACGTGGTCGCGACTTCGCGCCGCCTGGAACAGGTCGAAGCGACCGCCGCCGCAATCGAGCAGCGCGGTCGCCGGACGGCCCGCATCACTTCCGACGTCGCCGACCGCGCCTCTTTAGAGCGCCTGCTTGAAGAGAGCGTCGCGGCTTTCGGCAAAGTAGACATCCTGGTCAACTCGGCGGGCCGCACGCGGCGCGCCCCGACGCTCGATTTCCCTGAGCAGGATTGGGATGACATCATCAACACCAACCTGACCGGCACGCTCAGAGCTTGCCAGGTCTTCGGACGCCACATGATCGAGCGCGGTTATGGCCGCATCATCAACATCGCGTCGCTGTCGTCATTCGTCGCGCTTTACGAAGTCGCCGCTTATTCGGCCAGCAAAGCGGCGGTCGCGTCGCTGACGAAATCGCTCGCCCTCGAATGGGCGCCGCGCGGCGTGACGGTGAACGCCATCGCGCCGGGCGTCTTTCGCACGCCGCTCAATGAAACGCTGCTCGACGAGACCGAGCGCGGGCGCGAATTCTTATGGCGCACGCCGATGAAACGGTTTGGCCGCGTCGAAGAGCTGGCCGGGGCGGCGATCTTTCTCGCCTCAGACGCCGCCAGCTTTGTCGCCGGCGAAGTCCTCGTCGTTGACGGCGGCATCCTCGCCAGCGGCGTCAATCAATAGAGGCTCGCCGTTCAAGGAATGGCCATGTTAAACCTGAAACCGTCGTCCGCGTGTCGCTGGGACATGGTGAGCCTGGGCGAAGTCATGCTGCGGCTCGATCCCGGCGCAGGGCGCATCTCGACGACGCGCGCCTTCCAGGTGTGGGAAGGCGGCGGCGAATACAACGTCGCTCGCGGCCTGAAGCGCTGCTTCGGTTTGACGACGGCCATCGTCACGGCGCTTGCCGACAATCCCATCGGGCGATTGGTCGAAGACCTGATCTATCAAGGCGGCGTCGATCAATCGCACGTTCGCTGGGTGAAATATGACGGCGTCGGGCGCGAGGCGCGCAATGGCCTGAACTTCACCGAGCGCGGCTTCGGATTGCGCGCGGCGCTCGGGTGTTCTGACCGCGGGCACACGGCGGTTTCGCAGCTCAAGCCGGGCGACGTGGATTGGGAGGCGATCTTCGGGCGCGAAGGGGCGCGCTGGTTCCACACCGGCGGCATCTTCTGCGCCCTGTCAGAGACCACGCCGCTGGTGGCGCGCGAAGCCATGGAAGCGGCTCGCCGTCACGGCACGGTGATCTCTTATGACCTGAACTATCGCGAATCGCTCTGGAAATCGATTGGCGGCAAAGGCCGCGCGCAAGCGGTCAACCGCCAGCTCGCGCCGCTGGTTGATGTGATGATCGGCAACGAAGAGGAGTTCACGGCGGCGCTCGGCTTCGAGGTCGAAGGATTGGACGAGCAACATTCAAAGCTCGACGTGACGAGCTTCCGCAGGATGATCGAGCGGGCGCGCGAAGCTTACCCGAACTTCAAAGTCGTGGCGACGACGCTGCGCCATGCGCGGACGGCGACGGTCAACGACTGGGGCGCGGTCTGCGATGCGGACGGCGAATTCTATCAAGCGCCGCTGCGCGAGGGCCTCGAAATCTTTGACCGTGTCGGCGGCGGCGACTCGTTCGCTTCGGGATTGATTTACGGCTTGCTGACCGAGCGCGGCCCGCAATGGGCAGTCGAGTGCGGCGCGGCGCACGGGGCGCTGGCGATGACGACGCCGGGCGATACGACGATGGCGACGCTTGCTGAAGTCGAGCGCGTGATGAAAGGCGGCACGGCGCGCGTTGCTCGATAGTCGCGCGGCGTTTGGAAAGGCGATGAACAAGACGGACGTGATTCAATGGATCAAAGCGGCGGGAGTGATCCCTGTGGTGCGCGCCGCTTCGGCGGACGAAGCAATGCGCGCCATTGAGGCGATCAAAGCCGGCGGCCTGTCTGTGGTTGAGATTACCATGACCGTTCCGGGCGCGGCGCGGGTCATCGAAGAAGTCGCGGCGCGTTACGGCGCTGACGTGCTGGTCGGGGCGGGCACCGTGCTTGATGCCGAGACCGCCCGCGCTTGCATGCTGGCGGGCGCGCAGTTCATCGTCAGCCCGGCGCTCAACCTCGAAACCATCGCCATGTGCCGCCGCTATAGCATCGCGGTTATTCCGGGCGCGCTGACGCCGACTGAAGTGTTACAGGCGTGGACGGCGGGGGCGGATATGGTCAAAGTCTTTCCCTGCGATAGCCTCGGCGGCGCGCGCTACATCAAGTCGTTGAAAGCGCCGCTGCCGCAAGTCGAAGTGGTGCCGACCGGCGGCGTATCGCTCAAGACCGCCGCCGACTTCATCAAAGCCGGGGCGAGCGCTCTGGGTGTCGGCTCTGACCTCGTGGACGTCAAGGCGTTGCGCGAAGGACATGCTGGCTTAATCACCGAACGGGCGCGGCAATTTATCGAAGCCGTCAGGGAAGCGCGAGAAACGGCCTAGATTCGCTGTGTAGCGCAATCTGTTAGATTGCGCGAGTCCATGCGCAAGCTAACAGCTTGCGCCACACTCGATCTTCAGAGCTGCCGCTTCAGGAATTCAAACGCGCCTTTGCCATAAAACAAGTGCTCGCCTTCGAAGACCTCTTGCCCGGTCATTTCAGGCGCGCCAAATACCGCGTAGATGGCCTGCGCCTTTTTGAATGCCGCGCGGCTGGCGGCGATGGGAAAGATAGGGTCGCGCGTGCCTGATTCGACAAATAGCCCGCGCGGCGCGACCAGCCCCGCCAGATCATACATCTCGACGTAGTTCAGCAGTCCGGGCACGTAATTGTCTATGCAATGCGACAGGCTGACGATGCTGTCGCGGAAGGTGTTGAAGTAACCGCTGACGACCGCCACCTTGATGCGCTGATCCAGAGCCGCTGAAAAGAGCGAGATCGTACCGCCGCCCGATATGCCCATCGTCGCGATTCGTGAGGCGTCCACTTCGGGGCGCGTCCCCAGGTAATCTATCGCCCGCATCACATCCCAGGATCGCCAGCCAACCATCGTCTGCCCCAGCAGCAACGCCGCGCCGGCTGCCGGCTGGCATGAAGATTGTCCCGCGCCATGCTGCCGCGCCGCTGCATCTCGCCGGCAGCCGAAAGCGAGTTGCTCGATAGCAAAGGCGGCATAGCCATGCTCGACCGCCTGCAAGGCAAAGTCATGCTGATAGCCGCTCTTGGTTTCGCGCTCGCGGCCATCTTCCGCAATGCCGACGATGTCGTCGCAGCCGCGCCCGTGCCCCGGCAAACAGATAATCGCGGGCAACTGCTTCGGGCGATCTTTGGGCAGCAACAGGTAGCCGAAGACCGCCAGGTTATCGCGGCTCTGAAAGATGATCTTTTCGCGCGTGTAGCCGGCGAATTCTTTCCTTTCCAGAATGCTCGGTCGCAGCGCCACGCGCTCCGCCGGAAAGCCGCCGAGCAATTCCACGAGCTTCTTGCGCGTCTGCTTTTGCCAGCGCCGCGCCGCGGGCCCATCCTTTGCGGCGAAGCTCATCGAAGGCGTGACGCGCTCGTATGAAGACAGGCAAAACTGCAAGCTGTCCAGTTGTCGGCCCTGCAAATCCGCATCGGCGAGCGGGCCGCGATACCGAGACTGAACGCCGCCGCTCTGCTCCGCATCTTCCATGAACACCTCCGGCGCCAGGCGGTGCGTCGCCATCATCGCCGTCACCGCCGAACTCTGAGCCAGGAAATCACGTCGCCTCATCTTTTTGATCCTCCCCTAACCGTGTGCAGCGCTTCCATGAAAAAGTAATCGCCCCACATCACCGATTCGTCCACGCCCCAATTCATCGGGCGGTGATAGACGCCATGCCGCAGGATGCCTTCATAAGCCGGGTCGTGCGCGCCGAGGAATTCGTCGCCGGTCAGCGCATCCAAAATCGCCAGCGCCGCCCGTCCGTAGACATGCGCGCCACGCCGCGTCGCTTCAATCTCTTTCAGCTTCAAGAAAGCGCCGGCCATAATCGCCGCCGCCGAGCTATCGAGCGGCTCATTGGGGATGTCGGGCGCGCCATAATCCCAGAAAGGCACCCCAGGGTCGGGCGTGTTCTCAAGGTAATAACCGGCGCAGCGCTCGGCGGTGTCGAGAAAAAATCGGTCGCCGGTGAAGAGAAACGTGTCCGTAAACCCGTAGGTCGCCCAGGCCAGCCCGCGCGCCCAGCAGGTGAACGGCGAGTAGCCCTGCTGCGTCGAGAGATTGCGAAACTCGCCGCGCACCGGGTTGAATATCGCTTCGTGAATGATCGCGCCTTCGCGGTCCATTAATCGATCACCGCGCTTGCGAACGAGATACTTTTCCGTTGTCTTCGCATGCGTCACCGCTTTGTCGTAGAGCGCTTCCGCGCCGCCCAACTGGTGCGCGCGAAACAGCAGCCGGATGTTCATCATGATGTCTATGAACAGCGACTGCGGCCCATGAAACGAATAGATGTAATGATCCTCGCCGCTCTCCTTCCAGCGGAACGACTGAACGGTGGCCGCGGTGATCAGAACATCTTTGAGCCAACGCGCCGCAGGGTCGTCATCGCCAACCAGCGCGAGCCAGCGGTCAGCCGTTGACATGAAAATAAAGCCGAGGTCGTGAACGTCGCGGTCGAGCTTGCGCGGCTCAAGCGCCCGCGTATAGCGTTCGGCGGCCTGTCGCCATACTTGATCACCAGTCGCTTCAAAGGCCAGCCACATCATGCCCGCATAAAAACCCGGACACCAGTCGGTCCACATGTAAGCCGGGCGGGTCCATACACCATTCACTGTATAGATCGGCGCCGGCTGATTCGCCGGCCACTTCGGCAGCATCTTTGCCAACTGGCCAACGCCAAAATCAAAGGCCCGCTCGATGCGCGCCAGCAACCGGGGTTCGTCAATCTGGTCGGGAATCTTCATTGGCTGTTCTCAAAGCCTGCGGATATTCATGCCGCCGCTCACCTCGATGACCGTTCCGGTCGAATACTCAAAGCCGCCGGTGACAAGCGCCGTGACGGCGCGGCCTACGTCTTCCGGCAATCCCCATCGCTGTTGCGGGATCAGCCCCTCTTCGATCAAGCGGTCATACTTGCTTTCGACCGGCGCGGTCATGTCGGTCTTGATGATGCCGGGGCGCACTTCGTAGACGTTGATGCCGTGCTCCGCGAGCCGGTCGGCAAAGATCGCCGCCGCCATGCTCAACGCCGACTTGGACAGGCAGTACTCGGCGCGCGAAGGCGACGACATATAAGCCGACACCGACGTGATGAAGACGATCTTCGGTTTGACGGCGGGCGCGGCCTTGACCTGAGCGATCATCTGCGCGGCGACACGCTGCGTCAGAAAGAACGGCCCGCGCAGGTTCGTAGACAGCAGGCGATCAAAACTCGCCGGCGTTGTCTCTAGCACGTCGAGTCGTGGTTCGGGCGCGACGCCGGCGTTGTTGACCAGCAGATCGATGCGACCGAAGTGAGCGATCACCGCGCTCAGCATCCCTTCATGAGCTTCGAGATTGGCGACATCGCCTTCTACGGGCAAGAACCGCGCGCCCGCTGATTCGACCTGTTGTTTGACTGCAAAGATGGCGCTTGCCGCCGCCTGCGGATCAACGACGCGTGAGCCGCCGGCGATGTCGTAGCCGCAGCCGGCAAGCGCGAGAGCGATGCCGCGCCCGATGCCGCGACTCGCCCCGGTAATAAAAGCAACTGGCCGGTGATCGTTCAAGCTTTAACCCTCCGCCGCGCCGCCGCGCTGGCGTCGCTTAATCTGTTTGAGCTGCGCGGCGGCCCCGGTCTGCTTATAAAAATCATCCAGCGGGTAGCAGCCCGAAGGCAGCCCATTGCGCGGCGCAGTCGTGCAGTCGCTGAAGGTGCGGCACAGTCGCTTGCGGTCGAGCGGGCGACCCTGCAACACGTCCAGCGGTAGTTCGGGATAAGCCAGCACCATGCGCCCCAGCCCTACCGCATCGGCCCAGCCTTCGCGCATCGCCGCTTGCGCCACGTTGGGCAGGAAGTCTTGCAAGTAGGAGTAAGCCGTTCCGACGAACAGCAGGCGCGGGAATCGCTGCTTCAAATGGCGTGTCATCGCCATCTGCCGGGCGACGCCGATGAGCGGGTCTTCCGGCGGCTGGTAGCCATCCGATGGCGGAAAGAGGGCCGGGCGCTGGAGGTGCGGGCTGTAATAAGGCGAACCGGCTGTGAGGTTGATCAGCCGGATTCCAAGACCATCCAGCAGCGTCAGGAACTCGATGACTTCTGTCAGGTCAGGCTCAACCGGGTTTGTAACATTGACTCCGAAACCCCAGCGGTAAGGCAGCAGCGATTCAAACGATTCCGGCACGCCCGCGCCGGCAGGCTCCTCCTTTGAGCCGGCGGTTTGCCGACGATACGGGATCGAATCAAAGGCCGAGAGCCGCACGCCGAGGCGCAAGCCCGGCGCAAGACTGCGAATGCCTGCGACGACTTCGCGCAAAAAGCGCGTGCGGTTTTCAAAGCTGCCGCCATAGTCGCCATCGCGCGTGTGGGCGCTCAAGAACTCATGCCCCAGGTAGCCGTGGCAGTGCTTGACATCTACGAAATCAAAGCCGATCTCGTAAGCCATGCGCGCCGCCGCGTGAAAGGCCGCGATGATCTCGCGCACCTCACTGTCGGTGAGCAGCGGGTAATCGGCGTCAAGGCCAAGCCGCTGATCGAGCAGCGGGTGGTGATAGAGAATGCGCGGCTCGGCTCGCTCTTTACGGTTGGGCCGGCTGTAGCGACCCGAATGCGTCAGTTGCAAGCCGACTAGCAGACCATCGGTCGAGCCGGTCGCCTGATGGTGCGCCGTGACCAGCGCTTCGCGCAGGCGCGCCAGGCCATCGCGCGTCGCCTTGCCGATGAGCAGTTGATTCGGATTGGCGCGGCCATCGTGGCGCACGGCAACCGCTTCGCCGCCCCAGATGAGCTTCGCGCCGCTGCGCCCGAAATGCTGCCAGCGGCGCGTCGTCAGCTCGCTCGGCATGCCGTCCGCCGTGCCGTCCCACCCTTCCATCGGGTGAATGGCGAAGCGGTTGCCGATCTTCACGTCATCGAATGCGAGCGGTTGCGCCAGCGGCGATTCGCCCGCCGCAAGCAACGACTCGTCGCAGGGAATATCGATGCCGCGCTCCTGCAAGTGAAGTCGGAAGCGATGGACATCGCGGACGCTGCCGACGTGCAAGAAGTGATGTTTGCTCATCCCGCGACTCCCGCTTGAGAGGTGGCCACACGGCCGTTTTGCGGCAGCCAGACAACCGCCAGCGCGCCGAGCAAGGCGATAACGATCAAGGTGACGAACCCCGCATAATAGTTCCCCGTGCGGTCGTGCAGGTGGCCGATCAGAAACGGCACCAGCGCTTCGGCGACGCCATCGGCGGTCACCAGAACGCCCATCAGCCGCCCCAGAATTTTGACGCTGAATAATTCAGCCGCGATCAACGGAATGATCAGATACTCGCCGCCTAAGCCTAAGCCGAAGACCGCCGCGAAGACGTACAGGGCCGCGGGCGATGCGGCAAGGAAGAGCAGCGGGATGGCCGCCGCTACCAAAAGATAGATCAACAGCATCACGGCCTTCTTCGGCAGATGATCGGCCAGCCATCCCATCAACAAGCGCCCGGCGATGCTGAAGGTCAAGACGAGCGAGATGAAGGTCGCCGCATCGCTCTGCGAATAATTCAGGTCGCGCGTGAGATAGAGCTTGAGATGTTGATTGGTGCCGCCGACCGCGCCAATCGAGCAAAGACTGGCGAAGGCGAGCAGGTAAAATGCCGGGCGGCGAAAAATCTCGCGCATCGGTGCAAGCGGCTCGCGCTGTTGCGCCGTGGTTGTCGGCGGCGCTTCTTTAATCAACCAGACCATCGGCAAGGTCAGCACGATCATCAGCCCGCCCAGCAGGCGCAGCGACACACGCCAGCCATAGCTTTCGCTCAGCCAGCGCGACAACTGCGGCACGACCGCGCCGCCGACGCCAATGCCCAGGTAGGCGAAGCCCATCGCCTTGCCACGCCCTTTGTCGAACCAGCGCGCCAGCAGCACTTGATTGGGCGGCGGCCCGGCGCTGACATAGCCCGCGGCGTTGAAGAGATAAGCCACATAAAAAAGCCACAGCGCCGACACAGAGACCGCGCTCAAGCCAATGAGCGCGCCGCCGGCAATCAAGACGCCGACGATCATCAAGCGGCGCGGCCCGAAACGGTCAATCACCCAGCCGGCGAAGAAACCGAAGCAGACCGCGACCACGACTTTGCTGAGCGCGTTAGCCGAAGTGATGAAGGCGCGCGACCAGCCGAATTCCTTCTCCCAATAATCGTAGTAGAGCGGCAGCCCATAGAGCGCGATGCCGACGACGGCAAAGAGCGCCAGAAACGAGGTCGCCGCGACTTGAATTTGCGAAGCGCGTGGTCGTTCAACCATATTCGGTCAATCTCTAGCCCTGGTCACATCAGCATGGCTTGATACTTGTCCCTGGCGAGAAATGCAAGGCGCGCGGCAGGGCCATTCAATTCTCAGGGTTGAGAAGGGGAAATTAAACACAGAGACACAGAGACACAGAGGCACGGAGACTTCTCTGTGTTCCTCTGTGTCTCTGTGTCTCTGTGTTTTTCTTTCATCCCTGTTTCGCAGAACTGAACAACGCGGCGCGGCATTGGAACTGACCGCGTCTGCCGGTAGAATGTACCGGCAATCGCATCAGGAGACAGATGATCGTCGGCCCTCGGTTGTAACGCTGCCGACGACCCAATGAACAGGAGACATTTTCATGTCGTCATCTCCAAGACCCGGCGATGAACGGACGGCGGTCGCCGCGACCCCGTCAACCGTCGCCGCGGAGGTCGCTCCGCGCACGGGGCAGTATCGCTGGATGATCTGCGGGCTGCTGTTTTTCGCGACGACGATTAATTATGTTGACCGTCAGGTGATCGGCATCCTCGCCAAAGACCTGCAAGCCGCCATCGGCTGGAGCGAGATCGATTACGGCAACATCGTCGCGGCTTTTAATGGGGCGTATGCGCTCGGCCTGCTGGCCTCTGGGCGATTGATCGATAAGTTCGGCAGCAAGGTTGGCTACGCCCTGGCCATCACGGTCTGGAGCCTGGCCGGCATGGCAACGTCACTGGCGCGCTCGGCCTTTGGCTTCGGGGTCGCCCGCGCGGCACTCGGCCTCGGCGAAGCGGCAAACTTTCCGGCGGCCATCAAAACGGTTGCCGAATGGTTCCCCAAAAAAGAGCGCGCCTTGACGACCGGCATCTTTAACGCCGGCACCAACGTCGGCGCGGTCATCGCGCCGCTCACTGTGCCGTGGATCGCCATTCACTGGGGCTGGCAGTGGGCTTTTGTCCTGACCGGCGCGCTCGGCTTCCTCTGGCTGCTGTTCTGGCTGCCGAACTATCGCAAGCCGGAAGCGCACCCGCGATTATCGCAAAGTGAATTGGCTTACATACGCAGTGACCCGCCGGAGCCGCCCACCGCACGGCTCTCATGGGCGCAACTGATTCCGCACAGGCAAATGGCCGCATTCGCCATCGGCAAGTACCTGACCGATCCGGTCTGGTGGTTCTACCTCTACTGGATACCGAATTTTCTCAGGCAAAAGCACGGGCTTGATCTGTCAACGGTCGGGCTGCCGCTGATCGCCATTTATTTAATCGCCGACATCGGCAGCATCGGCGGCGGCTGGCTGTCGTCGGCGTTCATCAAGCGCGGCTGGACGATCAACCGGGCGCGCAAGACCGCGATGCTGATCTGCGCCGTGGCCGTTTTGCCGATCATGCTGATGCCCGGCGTCAACAACCTGTGGCTGGCGGTTGGCCTGTTCGGGCTGGCCGCCGCCGCGCATCAAGGGTGGTCCGCGAACATCTACACGACGGCTTCGGACGCCTTCCCGCGCCACGCCGTCGGCTCGGTTGTCGGCATCGGCGGCATGGCCGGCGCGATGGGCGGCGTGACCATGGCCGTAGCGACCGGCTATATTCTTGACCGCACCGGCGGCAACTATATGTTGATCTTCTTTGCCGTCGGCCCGGCCTATTTAGTGGCGCTGGCCATTATGCACCTGCTGGTCCCGCGAGTGCGGCAGATGGACGAAGCCGAGCTGGCCGCGCCCAGGCGGTTGTCGGTCGGCGCGCTCGTCGGCTTCGGATTCGTCGGGCTGGTCATCGGCTCGTTCGCCGGCTGGTGCCTCGGTCTGCTTGCGCAACAACCCGGGCGCGAGCTATTAAAGAACCTCAAGCAGGGCGAGGCATTATTAATCTACATGGCCGCCGGCGCGCTGATCGGCATGGTGATCGGCATCATCATGGGCAATATCTTCTCGAAGATTCCAGGCGATGAAACGTCTGGCTAAACTCAACCGCCGCGACGCGGCGTGGAATGGAGGAAGACGATGACAACGAATGACCACTCACGAAGGACGTTCATCAAGACCACGGCGGCGGGCGCGGCGGGGCTGGCCATCGGCTCGCGCGCGGCGAGCTATGCGAGGATTCTCGGAGCCAATGACCGCATCCGCGTCGCCTTTGTCGGGCCCGGCGACCGCGCCCGCGACGCGCTGATCCCGGCTTTTCTCAGCCTCGCCGGCGAGTTGAATTTCGAGCCGGTCGCCGTCTGCGATCTCTGGAACAAGCGGCGCGAAGAGGGCGCCGCCTTCGTTTCGCAAAGGGCGGATAAGTTGAAAGCGCCGATGAGCGGCGAGCAACTGGCCAAGGCGCGCAACACCGAAGAGCTTTACGCGATGAAGAACATCGATGCGGTCATCATCGCCACCGCCGACTTTCAACACGCCGTCCATTGCATGGAAGCGGTGCGCGCCGGCAAAGATGTTTACGTCGAAAAGCCTTTCGCCAACACCATGACCGACGCGCGCAACGCGCTCAAGCTGGTGACCGGCTCAAAACAGATCGTCCAGGTCGGCACGCAGCGGCGCTCGACGCCAAGCTACATGCGCGCCAACGACTTCATCCGCTCCGGCAAGTTCGGCGATATCGTCATGGCCGAGATGACCTGGAACGTCAACCAGCCGGGGCGCTGGCGCAGACCGCAGCTTGTGCCGATGCTCAAAGAGCAGGACACCGACTGGAAGCGCTTCCTCATCAACCGCCCGTCCGAGGCGTTCGATGCGCGCAAGTATCTTGAGTTCCGCTTGTTCTGGCCTTACTCCTCAGGGATACCCGATCAGTGGATGGTTCACCAGATTGACACGGTTCACTGGTTCACAGGCTACAATCACCCGACCAGCGTGGTCGCCAACGGCGGCATCTACCTGTGGCGCGATGGGCGCAAGAACTTCGACACGATGACGGCGGTCTTCGATTACGGCGACGCGGCCCGTGGCGGCAAAGGCTTTCAGGTCACCTACTCGTCGCGGCAGACCAACAGCGCCGGCGGCACGAAAGAGATTTACTTCTCGAACGGCGGCAGCCTGAACCTCGACACCAACAAGGTCGGCCCTGAAGGCGGTCTTGAAGAAGGCTATGCCAAGGCGATGGGCAAAGAGGCGTATCAACTGCCGAAGATGTCGCTTGTGGATAGCACGGAGAAGGCCGAGACCGGCGCCAACACGGGCGTCGATACGGCGACGCTCGCGCACATGCGCAACTGGATGGAGTGCATCCGCTCGCGCAAGCAGCCGAACGCCGACATCCATGCGGCTTACAATCACTCGGTGGCGCTCTGCATGACGATTGCGGCCTTGCAGACCGGCAAGCGCGTGACCTTCGATGAAGCGAAGCAAGAGATAGTGACGAACTAGGGAAGGAGAGGGCTAAAGTCATGCTCAGATGGCACGTGGCCTGTGGGCGCACGCTCGGCTTGCTCGTGATGCTGGCGATGGGATGTGTAAGCGCAAGCACGCGGACGCCGCCGGTTCAAGCGGGCGTGCAGGTCGTCCCAAACGAAGCGGCGCGGCGCGTTGACGTGTTCGTAGACGGCAAGCCGTTCACCGCTTACATCTGGCCGGAGACGATCAAGAAGCCTGTGTTGTTTCCGCTACGGACGGCGCAGGGCGCCACGGTCACGCGCGGCTACCCGCTTGAGCCGCGCACGGGCGAGCGCATTGACCACCCGCATCAGGTCGGCGTCTGGTTCAACTATGGCGATGTCAACGGGCTCGACTTCTGGAATAACTCGGAGGCCATCAAGCCCGCCGAGCGCCAAAAGTACGGCACCATCCGCCACCTGCGCATCAAGCGCGTCGCGAGCGGCAAAGATCGCGGCGAGCTTGAAGTCGAGACCGAGTGGCTGACGCCCGATGGCCGCGCCTTACTGCGCGAAGAGACGACGTTTGTCTTTCACGCCGGGCCGAACCTGCGCGCCATAGATCGCATCACGCGGTTGACGGCGCTTGCGGAGCGCGTCGTCTTTCACGATAACAAAGAAGGCGTGCTGGGCATTCGCGTCGCCCGTCAATTAGAGCAGCCATCGAATCAGCCGGAGGTTTACACCGACGCCAGCGGCAAGGCGACCGCGGTGGCGAAGATGGATAACACAGGCGTCACGGGCCGCTACCAGAGCAGCGAAGGCAAGACGGGCGATGCGGTGTGGGGAACGCGCGGCAAGTGGGCGATGCTTGCGGGGCGGATCGGTGCGGAAGACGTGACGCTTGCGATACTCGATCACCCGCGCAATCCCGGCTACCCGACCTACTGGCACGCGCGCGGCTACGGACTGTTTGCCGCCAACCCGCTCGGCCAGGAAGTCTTCAGCAACGGCAAAGAGAAGTTGAACTTCACGCTGGAGCCGCGACAGTCGGCGACCTTTCGCTATCGCCTCTTGATCCTGTCGGGCAAGACCAACGCCGACAACCTGGAATCGCGCTACCGCAGCTTCATCGGCGAAGTGCAATGAGAGGAATCACTGTGAAGAGAATACAAGTTCTGACGCTCATCTTTCTGGCCGGCCTGCTGCTCAACCAGCCGCCGGCGCAAGCGGCCGAGCCCGCCGGCAAGTCATTCAAAGGCGCGCTCGCGGTACAGCTCTGGAGCTTTCGCAACGATTTCAAGAAAGACGTGCCCGGCACCTTGAAGCGCGTGCGCGAGCTTGGCTTCACGAACGTCGAGCTGGCCGGCTATTACGGCATGACCGCGAAACAGTTCCGCGCCGAACTTGATAAAGCGGGGCTCAAAGCCGTCAGCATGCACGTCGGCTATGACGCGGTGCGCGACCATACGGACGCGATCATCGCCGATGCCAAGGTTCTCGGCGTCGGCTATGTCGGGGTGCCGTGGATCAAGTCGCCGTTGACGCGGCAAGACTGTCTGGACGCCATCAACGTCTTCAACCAGGCGGGCAGCAAACTGGCGGCAAACGGCCTGAAGTTTTTCTATCACCTGCACGGCTATGAATTCGTCCCCGACCCGGGCGGCCAGGGAACCTTGTTCGACCTGCTGATGACGAAAACGGACCCGCGCTATGTCAGCATGCAACTCGACACCGCGCACGTCGCGTTTCCGGGACAGGACCCGGCGCAGCTCATGCGAAAGTACCCCGGGCGCTTCACCTCTTTGCACTTGAAGGATGTTCGCGGCGACGTCGCCGGCAACAACTCGGGCACCTTTAAAGACGAAGACGGCAGGCCGCTCGGCAAGGGCAAGATTAACTGGCCAGAGGTGTTGAAAGCGGCGCGCCAGGAAGGCGTCCGCTGGTATATCGTCGAGGACGAAGCCCCGACCGTGTGGCAAACGATTCCCGAAACTTTGCACTATCTCGATAGCGTCACGTTCTGACCTCGCGCGATGTTCAGTCGGATGTGGCGCAATCTGTTAGATTGCGTCAGGGCTCGCGCAATCTAACAGATTGCGCCACATGGCAGACGCTATCGAAAACCGCTCTAGCCGAGGCCGCAGCGCCGCAGGAACGGGCTGCTGAACACTGCTCGCGCCTGCGGCTTCAATAACTGATTTCTACTCTTCAGCCAATCATCAGCCGCAGCGCCATACATCTTCCGCACGCGCTCCGGCGTGAAATTATTAATCTGTCCCCAATGCAGCGTGTAAGGAATGCCCGCGTCTTCGAGCGCCTTCCAGACGGCGTTATAGTAAGCCATCGTGCGATCCGCATAAGAGCCGGGGAGCTCAATCGTGCAGGTGGTGGCAAACCTGGTAAACGCCAGCAGCGCCTTCGAGCCTTTCACCCAGCGGAAGGCGAGGACGCCGGCGTAATCCTTCACCTCTGGCGTCGTCAGCAGCACGTCGAGCGCCCGCGCCGCGTCTTCCATCGCGACGCCGATCTCGGCGCTCATCACCTTCTGGAAATTGGTGTTTGAATCGAAGACCTCGCCGGGCGTGCCCAGCACTTTCTTAATCAACGGGTACTGCGCCGGGATGACCAGATTGACCGCCGGGCCGGCCACGCCATGCAGCATGTCGCCGAACTTGCCGAGCAGCGCCAACACATCATCGCCGGGGCCAAGGCCGTTGGCCGAAACCGTCGGCGGCGTGTAGTTGCTGCGGTATGGGCGATCATACATCGCCGTGACATAGGCGCCGCCCTTCACGTCATGCGGGTTGACGACGACTTCAAAATGAAAAGGCTCTTTGCTCTTATCGGGCAGGTCAATCCCCGTGAAGTCGAGCGTCCGCATCGCCCGCCTCAAGGTTTCATCAATGGGCCGCCGCCAGCGCGTGACCTCTAACAGGTAGAGCGGCGCGGCTTCGATCATCACGCCATGAATAATCCCGAAGCTGCCGAAGCTGACCAGCGCGGCGTTGAAGAGGACGTCATCACGAATCAATTCCGCGCCGAGCCGCGCGACGAGACCGTCAGACAGCACAGGGGACGAAGCGCGCTCAAGCCAGATGACGCGATCCGGCGCGGTGATCAGGTGCAAACCGACGACGTAATCTTGCATTGACCCGAAGCGAAACCGCGAGCCGTGCGTGCCGGTGGCGAAGGCTCCGACAATCGTCTGCCCGTTGCTTGCGCCCGAAGTCTTGAGCGCCAGCCGGGTCGGACGATTAGAGAGTATGTCGTTGGCTTCGCGGACGCTGACGCCGCATTGCAGATACATCAACAACGCCGGGTCGCCCGCATAGCCGGGAGCGACGCTGGTGGCGTCTGCCGGGAAAGCCCAGTTTAAGGCGAGCGTATCGATCAGGCGGCCGTCGGTCACCGCCGCATCCGATAGCGACCAGCCGCCGCCGATTGCCCGCAACGTCGTTTGATCGCGGATGGCGTCGCCGATCAGCCCTTGCAGCGCCGCGACGGTGAGTTGCAAATCGCCGAAGAAGTTTGTCACAGGGCTCGGCGGGTTGGCGATGCTGTAAAGCCGTTGGAATGCCTGCTCGACGTTGCGATGCTTGTTGATCCACGGGCTGGGCGGCCCATCGGCAAGCCGTGCGCCGCGACGATTATCGGTAGACATGCTTCTCCTCCTTCGCGGCAGTCGCCGGCCCCTTGCCCAATTGAGGAGATAGCCTGGGAAATAGTTGAGGTGATAAGCGGCGAGTCGCCGTGGGCGAGGTCAGGGCCTGATTAGTCGGGGCGCTCGTCGGTTCTTCGTTGCATTTCCACGCCACCTGCATCGGCGACCAGATGCCGGCGCTCAAGACCGTAATCAGCGCATAGCCGTAGTTCATTGGCAGCTTGACCTGCCGCATGCTTTGACAGTTGGCCGGCGTTTTCGTGGTCGCGGAGGGCGGCGGCAAGAGGTTTTGTTGCAGCGCGCCCCACAGCAACGCATGCACGGTTCGCTTTGTGAAACCGTCTGGTGATGGCTTCGGCTGTCGTGCAACCTTCGGAGGCGAGGCAGCCGCTGGGTCTGGGCCTAACCCTGTGGGGCCGATGACCGGCGGCTCGTTGGCGCATAACCATTCCACTTTGACGCGCGACCAGAGGCCGAAGCTAAAGACGCGGCCCGCGGCATACTTCCAGGGAGAGGTGATGCCGACTTCGTAGAGGCCGTTCGCTTTACAGTCGGCGGCAGGCGGCACGACATAATTGCTGCGGCGGCCTTCGCTCGACGGGTCGAGCGTCTTTCTGAAATAGGAAGAGTTGGCGCGGTTGCCGCTGGCTCTCAGATGGTAGTGATAGCAGCCTGAAGAGATGGCGATCAGGGCGATCAGGGCGACGGCGCTGCATAGTCTGCGCATACAAGTCTCCTTGCGAGGGACTGCTTTGGACACCCGGACGGTCATTGAACCTAAGACGAGCCTGTACGATCCCCCTCATTGTGGGCGTAACTATGGCTACTGTCAACTTCAGGCAGGCGCTTCAGAAAGGCGAGTCGGGAAAGCGGACGAGCGGTTTCTTGCCGCGCTCGGAGGCGTCCAGATGAAGCAGAAATAGTCCGATGCCCGCCGCGCCTTGCATCAAGCCGGTCTGCGCCACCAGCAAGTCGGGCTTGACGCGATGCTCGGCTTGCACCCATTTCAAACCGCTGCGCTCTCTGGTCGCCCTGGCCAGCAAGTTATTCGTCACCCGGCGGGTGAATTCGAGGTAGGATTTGTCACCAGTCACTTGATAGAGACTCAGGAAAAATTCGCCGACGCCCGCAGAGCCACAGCACTGGCTGACATTGTTCCAGAAGCCCGGCGTCTGGCGTTCGGGAATGCCGCTCTGCATAATGGCCCGCGCCGAACGCTTGACCCAATCCATCCAGCGGCGGTCGCCGGTCACTTCATACAGACGATAGAACAAGCGTGCCGTGCCCGCGGGGCCGTGACACCAGCTCAAATAATACAGCTCGCGGCCATCGGGCTCGTTGTGAAAAACCATGCAGATGTCGCCATCCGTCTTTGCCACCGCCTGCAAGTAATGCGCGCCGCCGAGCGCCGCGTCGAGAAACGCCCGGTCACGAGTTGCGCCGTAGAGCGTCGCCAAAAAGTAAGCGACCCCCGCCGTGCCGTGCGAGAAGTTGGGCATCAGGCGCGGGAAATCTTTGTTCATCGCCCACTTCAGACCGCCGGCTTCGGGTTTGCCTGTGGCGATCAAGCGCCTGCCGGCCCGCGCCGCCAGCATCTTCAGAGAAGGGTCGTTCAGCTCGCTTGCCGCGTAGAGCAAGAAGAGCCCTGTGCCCGCAGCGCCGGCGATGATGTCGGTCGTGTCATTCCACTCAACGCCCGAAATCACGCGGCGGCTCTCGGGCTTCAACTCGACCGTGCGCGCTTGCTCTTTCAGCATGCGGGTGACGCGAGCGGCGGCCTGCTTGTAGCGATCATCGCGTGTTGCCTTGAATGTCTCGATCAAGGCGAAGCCGATGCCGGCGACGCCTTCGTATAGCCCTGTCTCTTTTTCTTCCGCCAGATGAGCGATCAAGTAATCCGCGCCCGACCGCGCATCTTTCAAATAGGCCGCGTCGCCGGTCGAGTGGTAGGCTTCGAGGAAGAACAAGACAACGCCCGGCACGCCTGCGTAGAGGTTGGTCGCGACGGACTGCTTATCGTTCGGGTCTGCCAGGTAAGCCGTCCCTTGCGCCGTCGGCACGGCAGCCGCCCGTATCCAGTTCGCGGCGGCTTGCGCCGCCACGAGAGAATTTCGCTCACTCGCATTCAAGGATGTGGCGCACAAGGCGAGAAGTAAACTTAAGGTAAGCCCTCGTTTCATGTTGCCTCGGTCATTTCAGTCGCGGGTCCATCAGGACCCGAAGCGGCTGCGTGTAACTTTTGCCACCAACCGTCAGCTTGACGGTATACGAACCGGGAAGCACGCCCGCGGCGCGGCCAGCAAAGCCGCCGCCGCCGCCACCTCTTGCCGGCTCACCGGTCGGCGTCGGGCGCAGGTCCCAGACCCAGCGGTGCATGCCTGGGCTCGCCGGCAGCGGTTCGGGCGTGGGCCGCCAGAAGGCGGGAATGTCGAGCGTGTCGGGGTTGACCGGCGTCGCGCGGTCGGCGCTTGAGTAGCGGCGAATCGTCGCTCCGGCGGGGTCGAGAATCTCCAGCGTCACCGGCCCCGCCGCGGCAGACTTCAGATGGTAATCGATGATGGCGCCGTAGGGCGGGTTTTCAGCCAGCGGCTCGTCGCGCGGTTGCGGCGTGCCGTTTTCGCTCGGCGGCGGAACCTTCACCGCGTCGGCAGGGCGGAACAGGTAAGCGTCGGCCTTCAACACGTCATCGGTGATCTGTCGCAGCGGCGTGATGTCGTCCAGCACCCAGAAGCCGCGCCCATGAGTGGCGACAATCAAATCATCGCCGTGAATCACCAGGTCGCGCATCGATACCGCCGGCAGGTTGAGCTGTAGCGGCTGCCACTGCTCGCCATCGTTGAACGACACGAAGACGCCAAGCTCGGTGCCCGCAAAGAGCAAGCCGCGTCGCTCAGGGTCTTCCTTGACGGTCTGCATGTAGACGCCCGCGGGCAAGCCGCGGGTGATCTTCTGCCAGCTCTTGCCGCCGTCGCGTGTGCGGTAGATGTAAGGCTCGTTATCGTCGAGGCGGTGGCGATCCACCGCCGCGTAGGCCCCGTTCACATCGAAGTGCGACGCTTCCATCATGACCACCTTGCTCCAGGGCGTAAGCGGCGACGGCGTGACGTTCTGCCAGCTCTTGCCGTCATCATTGGTCAGATGGATGAGACCATCGTCTGTGCCGACCCAGATGGTCGGCGCGCGCAGCGGCGAAGGCGCGATGGTATAGATGACGCCGCGCCGTTTGCCTTCGGGCGCATCGGCAGCGGTCGCTTCGTCGAGGTTGGCCGGAACGCCGGGGTCTTCGCGCGTCAGGTCGGGGCTGATCTGTGTCCAGCTCTCGCCGCCGCTGGTGGTCTTGAAGAGGAACTGATTGCTGAAGTAAAGCGATTGCGGGTCAGCCTGCGAAAAGACCAGCGGCACCGTCCAGGTGTGCCGTGCAGGCACAGTCATGCCGCGCTCGGGAGAAACGTTTTTGGTCTCGCCGGTGATGACATTGCAGCGCGACACCCTGCCGCCGAAAAGAATCTCGGGATGCAGCGGGTCGGGCGCCGTGTAATCAGATTCGCCGCCGGCACACACAGGGCTCCAATCGCGCGTCGAGATTTCCGAGTATGGGCTGCGGGTTCGCACGCCGACCGCGCCGCTGTCTTGCTGCGCGCCCGTCACCCAGTAAGGAAAACGATTGTCCGCGGCGACGTGATAGAGCTGCGCGGTCGGCTGGTTGTACCAACTGCTCCAGGTCGCCGCGCCGTCTTCGCTGACGACAGCGCCCTGATCGCTCGCCAGGATCATGCGGCTCGGATCGTCCGGGTAGATCCAGAGCTGGTGATAGTCATCGCCGCCCGGCGCGCCTTTGATCGCCGTCCAGCTCTTGCCCGCATCCGTCGAGCGATAAACTGAGGTGTTCGAGACGTAAACGATATCCGCGTTCTTCGGATCGGCAACGACTTTGCAGAAATACCAGCCGCGCCCATAGATGCGCTTGTCTTCAGAGATCAGCGTCCAGGTCGCGCCCGCATCGTCCGAGCGGTAGAGGCCGCCGGCTTTGGCATCAACGATGGCGTAGATGCGGTTGCGATTCGTCGGCGTCGCGGCCAGCCCGATGCGCCCGACGCGCTCGGTCGGCAAGCCGTTTACGAGCGGCTGCCAGGTCGTGCCGCTATCCGTAGATTTGAAGACGCCGCCGCCCGGCCCGTAAGACGGCGCATAGATGCTCCACGGCGGGCGGCGCGTGTTCCACAATGTGGCGTAGACTACACGCGAGTCCTGCGGGTCGAAGGCGAGGTCAATCGCGCCGACGTTCTCATTCTTGAACAGCACCTTCTCCCAGGTCGCGCCGCCATCGCGGGTGCGGTAGACGCCGCGCTCCGCATTCGCGCCATAGACGTGACCGAGCGCCGCGACAAAGACAATGTTGGCATTTTTCGGGTCTACCAGCACGCGGCCAATCTGTCGCGTGGCGTCGAGCCCCAGATGCTTCCATGTCTTGCCGGCATCGGTCGTCTTATACATGCCGTTGCCGTAGGAAATCTGCGAGCGCATGTCGGCTTCGCCCGTGCCGACGTAAACCGTGTCCGGGCTCGACGGCGCAACGCCAATGGCGCCGATTGAACCGATGGGCTGGCTATCGAATGTCGGCTTCCAGGTGCGGCCCGCGTTCGTTGTTTTCCAGACGCCGCCGCCTACCGAGCCGAAGTAAAATACGGTCGGCCGACCCGGCACGCCGCTGACGCCATTGACGCGCCCCGCGCGAAACGGGCCGATCATGCGCCAGCGCAGGCCGGCATAGCTGCCGGGGTCATATTGCTGGGCAAACGCCGCCCCGCAAGCGCCAAGCAGCGCCGCAACGGTCGCCGCTGTGATCAATCGAACCATCCGCCGCCTCATATCACCCATAGACTTTCCTCTCTGCAAAGATAGCGTGGGAGCCAAACACTAGAGGCACAGAGGCACAGAGGTACGGAGATTTCTCTGCGCTTTCCCCCTGCCTGGGTGTCTCTGTGTTGCATTCCCCTCATGATCTCAGCGCTTCACCTGATTGCCGGCGATCCACACCGCGGCGATGCGCCGCGTATTGCGAATGTCTGTCAAAGGGTCGGCTTCGAGGACAACGAAATCGGCCCATGCCCCCGGCGTGAGCGCGCCGATACCTTCGACCTTCATCGCTCGCGCCGCGTCCGTCGTGGCGGCTCGAAGAATTTGCGCCGGCGTCAATCCGGCTTCGGCCATCATCGCCATCTCAACATGCTCGAAGTAACCTTGAAAGCGGTTGGCAAATGCGCCGGCGTCCGTGCCCATCGCGATCAGCAGGCCGGCGTCCTCGGCTTTCTTCAGATTGCGCTTCGCCACGACCAGAGCGGCTTTATAGCCGCGGGCGGTCGCCGACTGGCGCACGGCTTCCTGGCGCTGTGACTCCTGCAACTGCGCCATCACGTCGCGGTCGGCTTCGCGCAGGAAGAACGGGTCGGCAAAGAAATCCGGCGTCGCTTCATAGACAAAGGCCGACAGCTCGCGCGTCAGCGTCGGGCAGTAAGGGACGTGGCGCGCTTTCATCAAGGCGATGAATTCGTCATCGATCTCGCGGTCGCGGACGCTGTGAGCGATGAAGTCGACGCCGGCGCGCAGCAGCTCTTTGGCGTCTTCGAGATAAAAGATATGTGCGGCAACTCGCAGGCCGCGCCGGTGTGCTTCATCGATGACGGCGCGATAGACCGCCGGCGGCATCTTCACCGCCGTGCCGAGATTATCGTCAACGCGAATCTTGATAATGTCGGGTTGAGCGGCGGCAACTCGCGCGACCATCTGCCGGGCTTCTTCAGGGGTTTTGCCGACGATGATTTCGCCGGCCACAAAGAGGCGTGCGCGGTCGAGCGCCGGCGTGTTCTGTGCGGCGCGCGCTTTGAAGGCGGGCGCTTGCTCGCCGCCCAGGCTCTGAACCGCGGTGATGCCATAGCGCGCAAAGACGCCGAGCTGGCGCAGCGTGTTTTCTTCGGTGTAAGCCGGCGGGCGCGTGCCCTGCACATCCGAGACGTGAACGTGAGTCGAGATCAAGCCGGGGATGATGAACTTGCCGGCGAGGTTGATGATCTCTGCGCCGGCTGGCACACGCACCCTTTTCGCAGGGCCTGAGGCGATCACCCGGCCATCGCGCACGACAAGCACGGCGTGATCAATGGCGGGGCGGTTGCTGCCGTCAATCAATCGCGCGCCGACGAATGCCTTTACCCTCGCCGGCCCCTGCGCCTGGCTCTGACCGAAATTGCCGATCAGCAGGAAGGCGAATACCATCATCACTCGGAGCAGGAGCCGCGCGCGATCAGCAGGAAGATGTCTCATTCGTCAATAGCCTCGTTGACCAATTCTTCAAATGTCGGAACCAGATCAGCGGCATATTGCCGGAGGTAATCGCGCACCCGGTTCACGTCCGCTCCGACTCTGACCAGCTCGATGACATCCACCATGTCTTTGCGCCGCTTTGCCACAAGCTTCATATAAATGAGCACTTCAATCGGAACGATGGCTAACCCTTCATTCATCGGAGGACGGTCGAGAACCTCTTCCAATTGCGGGCCGAGCGCAGCCGGCGACAGGTAGTCTATGCGAATGCCGTCAACTTCGATGGGGACGCCGGCTTTGAAAGCGACCAGCGATCCCTGATGCTCGAACGCTTCTTCCCCCACCAGAAAATCCACATCAACAGTGGCGCGAATGTATCCGTGAGCCCCAACGGCCAATCCTCCCGCCAGCGCATAGCGGATGCCAAGAAGATTCAACTGGCCGGCGGTCTTGACTGCCGCCTCGCGCACTTGCGGGGCGACAAAACGAAAGACCTCATTGATGTCCATAAGATTCACCGGACGACGAGGGATTTGAGCATACGACCGTTGCATGGTCAACCTCCGCGTCATCGCGTTCGTCCTTCCACCTTACCGCGCGCCACGGGCTATTTCTTCACCACGGTAAGCTTCACCTCTGATGGGTACTGCTTTGAATGGTGGACGGCGTTGTGCGCCACCACGCCTTGCGATTCGTCATAGTTTTTGCCGCCGGTGTTCAGGTTGCGGTCGAAGCGCGGGAAGTTGCTGCTCGACACTTCAAGGCGAATCCGGTGGCCCGCCTCAAAGTAATTGCTCGTCGTCATCGGCTGTAACGTCACCTTGTAGACCTTGCCCGATTCCATCCACGCGAGCGGCCTGTCGTAGCCGTTGCGATAGCGCATGCGCTGGATCGTCTCGTCGAGGTTGTAGGCCCGCCCGTCCGGGTAGACATCGATCAGCTTGACGGTAAAGTCCGTGTCCCTGGCGTCCGACGACACATAGAGCGTCACTTCGATGGGGCCGCTCACTTCGACGCCTTGCTTCAAGGACTCGGTCGTGTAAACCAGAATGTCCGAACGCTCTTCCATCTTGCGCTGATCGAAAGCGCCGCCCTGCACGGCGTTGCCGGTGCAGCAAACATTGCCGCCAAATGACGGCACGGGATTCATCGGGTCATAGGCGAATTGATCCGGCGCGTCCGCCGCCGGAGCTGTATCCGTCAGCCCGCCGTCGCCGCTCAACGTGTTCGCCTTGCCGCCGCTCGCCAGATACAGGCTCATAGATTGCGCGCCGCGCGGCGGCCATGTGTCCGACGATTGCCACTTGTTCAGCCCCATCGTGTAATAGCGCACCTTCGGCATGGTCTCAAGGACGTGGTTGTCTTCGCCTTTAAGAAAGTGATCGAACCACGCCCACGTCAGCTCGTCATAATTCAGCCGCGCATCGCCAACGCTGCGCTCGCCGACGATGGTATTCTCAGTGGCTCGCTTATAGCTGCAATGCAGCGTTGGCGCGATCACCGCGTATTGTTGATTGGCAATCTCTGGCCGCGCCGTTTTGCGGACGTGATTATAAGCCGCCAGATTCGGCCCTACGGACACGTCGTACCACGACATAAACCAGAAGCCCGGCACGTTGATCTTCATGTCGTCATGCCACAGCCCGCCCTTGTACCACGCCGGGTCGTTCGGCGCGCGGGCGATCATCGCGCCGCCGGTGTCAACCGGCATGGGATCAGCGAAGATGCCTTGCGGGCCATTGACTGCTTGGATGATCTCTTTTTCGGGAAGGTGGCGGAGCGCCTGCGACCAATCAACCGGCGGCATCTGCGGCGCGAGGTCGAATAGGCGCGAGGCGCGGATCAAATCTTCCTGCGAAGTGCCCGGCGCAAACATGGGCCGCACCTGATTCTGCTGGCCATACAGCCATGCGATAAAGAGCATCTGCACGGCACCGCCGCGATACCAGTTCCCTTGCTCGTAGTAAGGGCCGACGCGGCCCACGCCGGCGCCAAAGCTCTGCGGAATCATCGCGGCAAACGCCGGGTGGCCACGGGCCGCGACCGCCAGTTGCCATTCGGCAGTCGAAGAACAGCCGATGGTGCCGACCTTGCCGTTCGACCACGGCTGCGCGGCGATCCACGAAAGCGCGTCGTCGCCGTCGCTGAGCGGCGCGCCGAGAATGTCATAGTTGCCTTCGGAGAAGAAGTGGCCGCGCTCGTTCATTTCGACGAAGACGTAACCGCGTTTGACCGCATCCAGCTCGTTGCTCATGTCGCGCGGCGCGCCGGCGCGAACGTCCCAGAAGTTGAAGTTGTATGGCGTGCGCACAAAGACCGTCGGGTACTTCTTGGAGGTGTCTTTCGGGCGATAGACGTCCGTCGCCATGCGCTTGCCGTCGCGCATCTTTATCATGAGCTTGCGCTCGACGATGGCCAACGACTGCAACTCTTTCTCGGTGGCGTTGCGGCGGGCGATTAGCTCCGGAGTCGGCGCGCTGCGTCCCTGGCCGGACACAGTTGGCCGGGCGACAAGCAATCCGACTGCGCACAGGATGAGGAGACAGCAGAGCTTGATTCGCATGTATAGGCTCCTGGAAAAAGACGCGAGCTGCGTGCGTCGGACTGCAAGGTGAATTGAGCGACTCACTCGTTTTCTATCGCACTGACGGCGACGACGCAAGCGGATTCGCGCAAGCAGAGCTTGCCAATCTCGCGTAAAGAGGAATCACCGCATAGACTATGTTGTTGGATGCTGAGCGGATGAGGCATGATACATCTCGTTCGTCTCGGATCAGCAGATTAACCATTTCAGATTCTCTAAGGAGCGATTGACATGAAACTATCGGTGAGCGGCGCCGGTTTAATTATCGCCATCATCTTTGCCTCCGCCTTAGCCGCGGTCGCGCAAACCAGCGACCGCGTCAAGACGGCCAACGGCATCGTCGCCGGAGCCGGCAGGCAAAGCTCCGGCGTGCGCATCTTCAGAGGCATCCCGTTCGCCCAGCCGCCCGTCGGCGACCTGCGCTGGAAGGAGCCGCAGCCGGTCAAGGACTGGCAGGGCGTGCGCCAGGCCGATAAATTCGGGCCGCGCTGCATGCAAGCGCCCATCTTCGGCGACATGGGTTTCCGCTCCAATGGCATGAGCGAAGACTGTCTCTACCTGAACGTCTGGACGCCGGCCACGACGGGCAAAGAACGTTTGCCTGTGCTGGTCTATTTTTATGGCGGCGGCTTTGTCGCCGGCGACGGCTCGGAGCCGCGCTATGACGGCGAGAGCATGGCGGCAAAAGGCATCGTCGCCATCACGGTCAATTACCGGCTCGGCGTCTTCGGCTTTCTCGCGCACCCCGAGCTGACGAAAGAATCGCCGCACCACGCCTCAGGCAATTACGCCTTGCTGGATCAGAGCGCGGCCCTGCGCTGGGTGCGGCAAAACGTCGCGGCCTTCGGCGGTGACCCGCGGCGTGTGACCATCGCCGGCGAATCCGCCGGCTCGGCCTCTGTGAGCGCGCAGATGGTTTCGCCGCTCTCAAAGGATTTGATCGCCGGCGCCATCGGCGAGAGCGGCTCGATCATTGCGACGCTGCCGCCCGTGCCGCTGGCGCAGGCAGAGCAGACGGGAGAGAAGTTCGCCGTTGGGCTGGGCGCGACATCGCTTGCCGCCCTGCGCGCCATGAGCACGCAGCAGGTTTTCGAGGCGGCGACGCAAGGCGGCTTTGCCAGCGTCGGGCGTTTCCCGATCACCCTGGACGGCTACTTCTTCAGCGAAGCTCCGGCGGCGACCTTTGCCGCGGGCCGTCAGGCGAAGGTGCCGCTGCTGGTCGGCTGGAACTCGGAAGAGATGACCGGGGCCGCCCTGCTGCGCGGCAAGGAGCCGACGCCGGAGAATTATCAGAAGGCGGTGCGCGAACAGCTCGGCCTGCGCGCCGACGAGGCGCTGAAGCTCTACCCGGCAACCACGCGCGAAGAGGTGATGGCGGCGGCGACCGATCTGGCGGGCGACCGCTTCATCGGCTACAGCACGTGGAAGTGGAGCGACATTCATAGCCAGACGGGCGGCAAGCCGGTCTATCGCTACTTCTACGCCCGTCCGCGCCCGGCGATGAGCGCCGCGTTTGCCAACGCCACGCCCGGCCTTGCCGGCGGCGTGACGCGCGGCCAGAATGCAGCGCCGCCGCCGGCGAGCGGCGCCGTCCATTCGGCGGAGATCGAATACGCGCTCGGCAACCTCGATACGAATAAGGTCTATGCCTGGACGCCGGAAGATTACCGGGTGTCGAAGACGATGCAGGCGTACTTCGCCAACTTCATCAAGAAAGGCGATCCCAACGGGCCGGGCTTGCCGGCGTGGCCGGCGGTCGAGCGCGGCAAGCCGGCGCAGGTCATGCGCCTGGATGTGGAGTCGCGGGCTGATGTCGAAAAGCACCGCGAGCGGTATCTGTTCCTCGATCAATTCTAGCAAGCTCCGGCAGCGTGCCGGGCGCGCCAAAGATCGCTGCGGATTTCGACCCTTGCGGGTGAGCCGGGCGCGTTGAATTCTTGCATCGCCGCGGCCTTTCGAGTACCATTGCGGCAGATACAGAAGCTGGTCTTTCGATTCTAAAGGAGGGCAAAATCCTATGAGCCATGCGGAGACCGAGGCGCTCAAGCAGCACCTCATCGACAACGACACGCACTTCGCGGAACTGGTCAACACACACCGCGAGTACGACAAGCGGTTGATCGAGCTAGAGGAGCTGCATTACCCGAGCGCCGAGGAGCAGATGGAAGAAGCCATGCTCAAGAGAAAGAAGTTGCAGTTGAAAGACGAGATGGAAACGATCATGCGCCACTACAAAGAGCAGCATCAGGCGGCAGGTCACTAAAGATCATTCAAGATCGAGCATTAATTTTACCTTTTACGGGTTACTCAAGAGCGGCGGCTTCCCGCGCGTCTTTGCGTGCCGGGATCGCTGCGGTTGAGTAACCCCATTTTATTTTGGATTTTGGATTTTAGATTCCCGGAACGCTCAGACAAGACGAGCTTCTCTTTCCTCAATCCAAAATCTAAAATCTAAAATCTAAAATCGTCATGGCTAAAGAAGGGATTCCCTACATCATTCTGTTTATCGTGCCGGCGATTATCTTTGCCTGGCTCGGCTGGTGGATCGCCGCGGCGCTGTGTCTGGCTCTGACCGCGTTCATGGCGTTCTTCTTCCGCGACCCGCAGCGCGATTGCCCGGTTGACGACCGGCTGATTATCTCGCCCGCCGATGGACGCGTCGTCGTCGTCGCGCCGGTCGAGCCCAATCGCGCCGATTCGGCGACGCAGATTTCGATCTTTCTGTCGCCGATGGATGTGCATATCAACCGCTCGCCGATTGCCGGCGAGATCGTCGAGGCGGTGTATAAGCCGGGCGCTTTTCACGTCGCCTCGCGCGACATCGCCTCGGTTGAAAACGAGCAGAATGCCCTGACGATTCGCGGGCGGCTGGTGACGATTGGCGTGCGGCAGATCGCCGGCCTGCTGGCGCGACGCGTCGTGCTGTGGAAGCAGCAAGGCGACCAGGTGCAGCTCGGCGAGCGCATCGGATTGATGAAGTTCAGCTCGCGCATGGATGTCATTGTGCCGCCCGAAGTCGAAGTCCTGGTGCGTCCCGGCGAGCGCGTTCGCGGCGGCATCACGGTGCTGGCGCGCGTCCGCTGCGAGTAGCGCGACGATTTGTCCGCGGCGGCGAAAACACAGTAGTATGTTCTTGAGCCGGGCTGTCTCGCCGCACCTCAGGGCGACTAATCGCCCGCGCCGCGCGAATCACTGAGCGAGCCACAGGAGAACCGCCATGGCCGATGAGAGAGTCGCCCCGCCGACCGCGCCGCCGCGCCCCATGCGCCGCTCGCGCAAAGCCGTCTACGTCATTCCCAGCCTGTTGACGACGGCCAACATCTTCTGCGGTTTCTACTCTATTATGGAATCGCTCCGCGCCATTAGCGCGCTGGGGCCTGGCGCGTTTTCCGGCGATTTGTGGGCCGGCGGCGACACCGTCGGCTCATCGATTCTTGTAGCAACCGAGCATTTCGACCGCGCGGCGATTACCATCGGCTTCGCGGCGCTGTTCGACCTGCTCGATGGCCGCGTCGCGCGATTGACGAACACGACCTCGGAGTTTGGCATCGAGCTGGATTCGATTGCGGATGTGGTGTCGTTCGGGCTGGCGCCGGCGGTGCTGGCTTTCGCGTGGGGTTATGGGCAGGTTCCCGAATTGCGTAACGTCGGCTGGGCGGCGTCGTTTCTCTTTTTGATCTGCGGCGCGCTGCGGCTGGCGCGCTTCAACGTGCAGGCGCGGCAGACGAAGCCGAATCAGCCGCCGAAGAATCCCAAGATAGACAAGAAAGCCTTCGTCGGTCTGCCCATTCCTTTCGGCGCGGCAATGATTGCTTCGCTGATTCACTTCGCGCCGCGGCCCCTGGCTGAAGTCAAAAGCGTCCAGGTGCCGTTCACCAGTCAATTCCTGCCGGTCAATTCACAACTCTTAGCGACCTTGTTTGCGGCGCTGGTCATCGGCCTGGCTTTTCTGATGGTTTCGACGCTGCGTTATTCGAGCTTCAAGAACGTCGGCACGCAGAATACGAACCCGCGGGTGATGATCCTGGCGCTGGCGCTCGTCGGATTGTTGATCTGGTTCTACTCGCGCCCGACGCTGCTGATCGTTTCGACCATCTATGTCGCGCACGGCATCTTCGGCAAGCTCTGGTCGCTTGTCCGTGTGCGCCGCAGCAGTGCGCCTTCTGAAATGGAACTTGAACGAAAGCCGCGCCCCTGAGGAAGGCAAAAGTAAAAAGTAAAAAGGCAAAAGAGCAGGATAGCGGCTCAGATTGCCGGGCTTTCCAAACTTTTGCCTTTTTACTTTTTACTTTTTACTTATCACAGCGGCGCGTAGGTGTTGAGGACTTCCAGCAGCGCTTCAAGGCCGAAGGGCTTGCTGAGAAAGACGTTGGCGCCAGAATCCAAAGCCAGCTGCCGCTCATCGTCGTGCGCCGAGCCGGATAGGAAAATGATCGGCAGGCGCGTGTCGAACTGACGCACCTGGCGGCATAAGTCAATGCCCGTGCAATCGGGCAGCGAGTTGTCCAGCAAGACTGCCGCCAGCTTGCTGCCGCGAATCAACTGCAAGGCATCCGTGCAGGTCCCCACCACTTCAAACCCATACCCCCACCCGCCAATCATGACACGCATCATCTCCTGCGTATCCACATCGTCTTCAACGCACAAAATGATCGAAGGACTACTGGACATGAGCAGTCTCCTATGTCGCTTATTCGCCAGGATTTTTTACCACTGAGGGGGGAAGCTCCAGTCTAGCAGAAGCGGCCGCGCGCGCCAAGAAAATAACGCTTTATGGCGGCGATTTACGCCGCCCGCGCTAACTGGCGGCGCGGTCGGCCACGATGATGTAGTTGCGCAACCCGCCGGCGACTTCGGTCAGGTCTTTTGAGTAAGTGGCGCGCACCGGGCGATGCTCTTGAATCAACTCGGTAATCTCGGCTACGGAGGCCAGCCCGATCTCTTGATAGCTGATGGCCCAGGTGCGCAGGTGCAAGGCGGCGCGCAACAGGCGGTCAATCATCGCCAGGTAAGCGTGTTTCGATTGCGGCGCGCTCGTCAGCCGGTCGAGGTCGGTCGCCTCCGGCGCGGCCTCTGCGCGCACCCAGGCTTCGCGCCACTCGGAACGCGCTTCGGCCCCGGCCTGTGTGGTATGCGCCGCCGGCAGGCTGAGGTAGAGCAAATCGGCGCGCGCCTGGCGGATGAACGCTTCGGCGGGCATATTGGCGCTATGGCTCGCCGCATAGCTCGACGGCCCGGCGAGCGCCCGGCCCGCCATCCGCCAGAAGACCGTCGTCAGCGGTCGCCTCAGCTCGCGCGTCGCATCATTAAACGACAGCGCATAATCGCCGGTCATCAATCCCGTGGCGAGTGCCTGCGCTCGCCATGCTTCGGTGTCGAGCGATTCGATGTTGCGGCGCAGGTTGTCCATCCACCATGCGTCCGTTTCGTTGAACCAGCGGCGCAATTCCGGGTTCGCCAAACGCACGCCCGGCACGTAGACGTCTTCGAGCAGGCGGGCGATCTGCTCTTCGCCGAGCATCGTCCGCGATTCAAGCATGGCGCGCGCTACTGCCGCCGCCCAGGCGCGCGGGTCGTTGGCCAGAATCGCCTTGCCCCATGCTTTCAGGTAGAGGTCGAGCCGTGTCCAGCCGAAGAACGGAATGGCGACCGAGCGGAACTCGACCTGTCTTAAGACGCTCGCTTCAAAGCCGAGCAGCGATTTGCGGTTATACCTGCTCGAACGCCAGCCGTCCCATTTCGACACCTGCTCGTCTTTGATCTCGCGCCAGCGCCCGCCGGTCATCAGCCATGCGACCGGCGAGCGTCCGGTGACCGCTGGCTCGCTTACGGCGGGCGAGGCCGCGGGCAATTCGTCATGCGAAGCGATGGGCGTCGCGGCTTCTTCAATTGCGGCTTCGGGCGCGAGGGCCGGGGCTTCGCCGGCGGCTTCGGGAGCAGGGGCAACAGGTTCAGCGACAGGCGCGGCATCGCTCACCGCTGAATCGTCACCCGCGGGCATGACGGGCACGGCGTCGGCTGGTACTTGCGAAGGCGTCCAGGCGTCGGGCACGTTCGCGCCTGTTTGCCAGGGCGAATCCGCGAGCGACTCGCCGTGAGCGGCTTCGACGGGCGGCGTCGGTGACACAGGCGCCGCTTCAACGGGCGGCGCGGGCGGCCCGGAAATTTCCGAAGGCTGATCCGGCGCTGGCGGCGAGGCGGAGGCTGTGGATAATTCGGCCTGCGCCTGTAGATCGTCGAGCAGCGCCGCCAGCGCCTTGACGACATAGGGGTCGCATTCGATGCCGGCAGACGCTTTCAGCGTTTCCATCGCCTGTTCGGCGCTCATCGCCGCGCGGTAAGGGCGGTCGCCGATCAGCGCGCAGTAAAGCTCGACGGCGCGCAGCAGGCGTGCGCCGATGGGGATGTCCTCGAAGGCGAGCATGTCTGGATAGCCGAGCCCGCACCACCATTCGTGATGCCAGCGCACCAGCAATTGCGCATGGCGTGTGGCCTCGCGCTTGGCCATCTGCTGCTCGCCGATGACCGCGTGCCGCCACAAATCCATGCGCTCTTCGTAGTTGAGCAGGCCCGGTCGCGCATGGTAAGACGGCGTCATCGCCAGCAAGCCGATGTCGTGCAGCAGCGCCGCTTCCGTAATGGCATGGGTGTCTTGCGGCGTCAGTCCGAAGCGCCGCGCCAATCGCGTCGCCAGCTCGGCTAGCAAACGCGCGTGCGGGTAGGTGTATTTCTCGAAGGTGTCTATGCGGGTGCCGAGGTTATCTTCCTGCGCTTTGCCTTTCGCCGTCTCCACGCTGCCCCCTTCAGGAATTAGGGACTAGAGATTAGAGCAAGAGCGGCTCTCTAGCCGCTATCCTCCACTCCCTGAGCTTTGAAGGTACAGCCTGCGGGCGTGTGCGTCAAGAAGCGCTGCATGGCGCTGCGACGATGGGAACGGTTTAGGCAACCAGCTCGACGGCGACCTTGCGGCGCTCGCCGAAACAGTCTTCGCACCAGCCATAAAGGATGCCGTCAACCAGGTGATAAGCCACCGTGGCACTCTCGGCAACCAGCTGGTGGCATTGCTTGCATTCCCACTTGCGGCACGTGCCGCCCTTTGCTTGTTCGAATATCACTGCCATTTCAATCTATTGGACGCTGCCGTCCACCCCCTTCTTCATTCGATCTGCGCTGTTTGAATAGAGACATCGGCAGCGCATCTGATACAGCAAACGTCGCGCCCCGGTCTCGGTTCCACAATCAAGCGCCCGCCCGCGACTTTTCTTTTAACGCATGGCGCTTGATTAATTCTTGAATGCGACTTGAGCCCGCCTGGCGGATAAGAAGTGAACTTTAATTGATCAATTTCGGCGTCTCATCGGGGCCGGCGTCGAGCGACTGTTCTTCGACTGACCAGACTTCAAACAGCTCGCGCGGCACTTCGGTGATGAAGCGTGAAGGCTTTTGAATCACCGTCTGCCGCGAATAATCGGTGACGACGAGCGGATAGCAGACGTACAGCTCGTCGCGCGCCCGCGTCACGGCGACGTAGAACAGGCGGCGCTCCTCTTCTTCGCTCTCGGGATCGCGCAACGAGCGCGCCGAAGGGAACTTGCCGTCCGCTGCCCAGATCAGAAAGACGACGCGCCACTCCAGCCCCTTCGCCTGATGAATCGAGCTGAGGACGAGCTTCTCGTCTTCGTCGCCGCCCGCGACGACGTCTTCGCCGGTCGTCCCTTGCGGCGTGCCGAAGCGCTCGGTATTGACCAGCGCCAGCTCGGACAGAAACTCTTCGGTCGAGCTGAAGCGCGCCGCGTAGTTCGACATCTGCCGCAAATCTTCGGCGCGCAGGTCGCTGTTCTCGTAGGTATTTTCGAGATGCTCTTCATAACCGCTCTGAAGAATCAGTGCGATCTGCTCCGCCGGACGGTTCAGGTATTCGGGACTGACGAGCTGGCCGATCAGCTTGACGAAAGCCTGCCAGCCGGCTGCCGAGCGCGGCTGCGCGTCGAAGTCCGAGCGGCGGATCAGCGCCAGCGGCTCCTGCGTGTAAGCGATGCGCTCCCAGATGCGGTTGGCGGTGGCGTTGCCGACCTTCGGGATCAATTTCAAAACGCGCTTCCAGGCCAGCTCGTCGTGCGGGTTGACGACGATGCGCAGATAAGAGATGACATCTTTGATGTGCGCCTGCTCGAAGAAACGCACGCCTGAGCGCACCACGTAAGGGATGTCGCGCCGCACCAGCTCCAACTGCAATTCGAGGGCGTGCCAGTGGCTGCGATAGAGCACGGCGATCTCGTCGAGCGGCACGCCTTCGTCGCGCAGCTCAAGGATGCGCCCGGCGACAAACGCCGCCTGCTGGTCGCCGTCCGAAGTCGGCACCAGCGCCGGCGATTGGCCCGCGGATTCGCGCACGGCGTGGAGGTTCTTGGGGAACTGGCGGCGGTTGTTGCGAATCGCCGCGTTGGCGAGCAAGACGATTTCCGGGCGCGAGCGGTAATTCATTTCCAGGTGAAATTCCTGCGCGTCCGGGTAGCGCTCTTTGAAGGTGTAGATGTTGGCGAAGTGTGCGCCGCGCCACCCGAAGATCGATTGCGCGTCGTCGCCGACCACCATGATGTTGCGATGTTTTACGGCGAGCAGATCAACGATCTCGGCTTGAATCTTGTTGGTGTCTTGATACTCGTCAACCAGAATGTATTCGAAATTATTCGCCCAGTAATCGCCGATCTCCGGCTTTTCCGTAAGCAAACGCTTCCAGTTCATCAGCAGGTCGTCATAATCCATCGTGTTGCGCTCGACCTTGCGCGCTTGAAAGATGCGGTCAACGCGCTCAATCTGCGTCGCCAGCGGCTCGAAGTGCGGATAGTTGGCGACGATGCAATCACGAATCGGCAGATCGCGGTTGTTGGCGAAGCTGATGATGTCGGCAACGACTTCAGGCTTCGGAAAGCGCCGCGCTTTCGCATCGATGCCGGCCTCTTGAATCGAGGATTCGATCAAGTCTTTGGCGTCTTCGGCGTCGAGGATGGTGAAGTTCTGCTGGTAGCCCGCGGACTCGGCGTGGCGGCGCAGGATGCGGTTGGCGATGGAGTGAAAGGTGCCGCCCCAGACTTTGCGCGAGTCGGTCTGCAACAGCGTCTCGACGCGGTGGAGCATCTCGCGCGCCGCCTTGTTGGTGAAGGTGACCAGCAGGACGCGGGCCGGCGGCACGCCCATCTCGATGAGCCGCGCGACGCGGTAAGTGACCGTGCGCGTCTTGCCGGAGCCTGCGCCGGCGATCACCAGCAGCGGGCCGCCGCCGGCAGTCACCACCGCATACTGCTCGGTGTTCAGGTCGCCTTTGTAGTTGACCAGAAAGCGGCGCGGCACATCGCGCTTGATGACGTAATGCTTCGACATGATGATACGCGTGGGCGGAGCCAGGTTATGCGCGCGCCGGGGTTTGAAACAGCTCGGCGATTTTCAGGCGGAAGCCGGGTACGATGTCGTCGCTCGCCAGCTCGTCGTTATCAGAAAGAATCGTCACCTGTGTTGGCGAATGATAGACGGTCAGCGTGCGATAGGTCGGCGAGATCAGCCACACCTGGCGGACGCCGGCGGCGAAATACTCTTCGATCTTGCTGATGACTTTTTCCCAGAGGTCGCTGGGCGAAACGATCTCGACGGCGAGGTCGGGCGCGAGTTCCCATATCCCTTCCGGCTCACCTTCTTCAGGAATGCGCGCGGCACTGACGAAAGCCACATCGGGCATGCGGTTGTTTTTGCCGATGCGAAACAGCGTGTCCGGGCCGTAGACGCCGCCGAGCCGGTTGGCTCTCACATACATCCATAATTCTGCGGCGAAACGCACGCCCACGCCGCCGTGTCTCGCACCGCCCATAATTTTTTCCTCCGGCTGGCCGTCAACGATTTCGTATTCTTTTTCGGGGTCGAGGATGACTTCTTCGGTTATGGCTGACATCGCAGTCTCTCTCCCTCTGGTCAGGCTGTCACGCACCCTGATTCTAGCCCCCCAGCCGGCGCGCGGCAACGACATTTCATGCGCTCATGGCGACTTAAATTTACGCCGCCGATGATTTTTGCTTTGGGCAAAGCGAGCCGGTCTGGTAGGATATGCAATTCAGGAGAAGCGATGCAAGAGATTAGAACCACAACACCTCCCGCGACCTCAACGATTCCACCATCCACCCTCAAAAAGACCGTCAAGCCCGCACCTGACAAGGCCAAGTCAGTCGAGCCGGCTTACGTCGAAGAGGGCGACCGGCTATCGTTCAAAACGATTCCCTTCGCGCTGATGCACCTGGCGTGCGTCGCCGTTTTCTTCGTAGATTTCAGCCTGACCGCCGTGCTGCTCTGCGTCGCTTTGTACGCCGTCCGCATGTTCGGATTGACCGCAGGGTTTCACCGCTACTTCTCGCACCGCTCGTACAAGACGAGCCGCCCTGTGCAGTTCCTGATGGCCTGGCTCGGCACCTCGGCGTTGCAGAAGGGGCCGCTGTGGTGGGCCGCGCATCACCGCCGCCATCACAAGTATTCGGATCAGCCGGGCGATATTCACTCGCCGGTCACAGAGGGCTTCTGGTGGTCGCACGTCGGCTGGGTCATCAGCCGCAAGTACGAAGCGACCGATTGGAACGCCATCAAAGATTTCGCGCGCTTCCCCGAGCTGCGCTGGCTGAACAGCAACCACTGGGTGCCGGGCGTCGCCGTGGCGGTGGCCTGCTTCTTCGGCGGCATGTTGTTCGGCGCCAGCGGCTGGTCGTGGCTGGTGTGGGGATTTGTCGTCAGCACCGTGCTGCTCTATCACGGCACCTTTACGGTCAACTCCCTATCACACGTCTGGGGCAGCCGCCGTTACCAGACCACCGACCAGAGCCGCAACAATTTTCTCATCGCGATCTGGACGGGCGGCGAAGGCTGGCACAACAATCACCACCACTACATGGCTTCGGTGAAGCAGGGCTTCTTCTGGTGGGAGGTTGACTTCAGCTACTACGCGCTGCGCATGCTGTCGTGGCTGCGGCTGGTCTGGGACCTGCGCGTGCCGCCGAAACACATACTGGCCGTCGAGAGAGGCTAGGCGCTAGCCTCTCTCCCTCATCTCTTCCAAGAGGCCGGGCAACTGGCGAATGTCGCCAATCTCATAAAAGCTCGCCGCGTCATAATCGCTCACCTGCTCGTGTACCCAGGTGATGTGATAAGGGATGTGAACCGCCCGCCCGCCGGCTTCAATCACCGGCAGAATGTCTGACTTGATCGAGTTGCCGACCATCAGAAAGCGCTGCGGATCAAGCTGGTGCCGCGCCATGACGGCGCGATAGACATCCGTGTTTTTCTCCGAAACGATTTCGAGGTGGCTGAAATGGTCGCCCAGGCCGGAGCGCGCGATCTTCGACTCCTGATCGAAGAGGTCGCCTTTGGTGATCAACATCAGCCGGTACTGCTCGGCAAGGGCGCTGATCGTTTCGGCCACGCCGTCAAGCAGCTCGACCGGCGCATGCAACATGATCTTCGCGTAATCGATGATCTGTTGAATCTCCGCGCCGCTGATGCGGCCTTCGGTCAGCTCGATGGCGGTTTCGATCATCGATAACGTGAAGCCTTTGATGCCGTAGCCGAAATGCTGGATGTTGCGGTGCTCGGTCTCGTTCAGCTTGGCTTCGATCCATTCGTCGCTGTGATAGCCGGCGAGCAGTTGCTTGAACTTCGATTGCGTGACCGTAAACAGGCTCTCGTTGTGCCAGAGCGTGTCGTCTGCGTCAAAGGCAATCACTTCGATGAGGGGGTTCTGTGCGCTGCTCATGGTTTCACTGTCGCTCGACGAACTCCTGGGCGAGCAGCGCCGCGCCCGTAACTCCGGCGTCGTCGCCGAGCGCCGCGCGCACAATCCTTAAATCTCTCGTCATAAAATCGAATGCGGTGTCGCGCGCCGCTTCGTCAATGCGTCCGGCGAAATCATCTCCCATCGCCTCGACGACGCCGCCGCCTAAGACGACGACCTCCGGCGACAGCACGTTGACCAGGCTGCCGATGCCTGCGCCGATCAAACGCGCGGCGCGGTTCATAATCTTCACCACCAGCTTATCGCCGGCGCGGTAAGCCTTGCCCAGGTCGCCGCCCGAAATCAGATCGGTATCCTGTTTGAGCTTGGCGTTCAGCAGCGTCTTGTCGCCGCGCCGGATGGCTTTGCGGATGTCGCGCGTCATGGCCGTGCGGCTCGCCAGCGCCTCCCAGCAACCGCGATTGCCGCAGCCGCAGCGCGGCCCGCCGGCTTTGATGATGATGTGGCCGATCTCGCCGGCGTTCTTGCTGAAGCCATGATAGAGCGCCCCGTCAGCAATGATGCCGCCGCCGATGCCTGTGCCGACGAAGACGCCGAGGACATGACGCGCGCCGCGTGCGGCACCTTTGCGGTATTCGCCATAGGTGCCGGCGTTCACGTCGTTTTCGACAATGGCCGGACAGTGGAAGGCTTCGGCGAGGCGCGGGCCGAGCGGAAAATTGCGGAGCGTCATGTTGGCCGATTCGACGATGATGCCGGTGTCGGGATCGAGCGGGCCGGGCGCGCCGATGCCCAGAGCCCGCAGGTCGTCACGGGTGATGCCGGCGCGCTCAATCGCCTGCTCGGCGGTGCGCGCGACGGTTTGAAAGACCAGCTCGTTGTCGCGCCATGCACGGGTCTTGGCGCGCGCGCGGCTGACGATGTTGCCGCTCGCGTCAAAGACCGCCGCCATCACTTTGGTGCCGCCCAGATCGATGCCGAGAATATGATTAGCCATTGCGCCGTTCATTAAACCACGAAACGGCGTCGCCGGTCGATTTCTTGTCGCTCGGTCTTTGGCCTACGCCGCCGCCGCTTTGCGCTTGGCGCCGGCTCTACGCCTTCTGGTGAAGTTGATTCCAAGCAGCAGGCTGCCCAGGAAGCCGAGAATGAAAGAGGCGAAGAAGTTTTCCGTAGGCAGCTTGGTCACGACGATGGAGACGGCGCCGACGGTTTGCGGGTTTGAAACGATGGCGCCGAACAGCGCCAGCCCGAAAAAGACCGCTCCGAGAACCAGCCCCTGCATGATCTTGAGGCGACTCTGTCTGCGCAACAGCGGCATGACGCTGCCGCCGGCAATCGCAAAGAACAGTTGCAGCCAGGGGAACGAGAAGCTCAGCGGCGCTGCCATCTCTTCAGAGACAATCGTTTCGCGCAAGCCGTTCAAGGTTGAGCCAACAACTTTGAAATCGCCGATGGGGCGGCTGCTGAACAGCTTGATGGTTCCTGACGTCTGCCCCTTGGGGATGTGCAATTCGCTCTTGCCGTTTTCAAACCGTATCCCCCGCGTGTCGCCCGACAGGGTGAAGGTGATCAGGCGTTCGTCCATGCCTTCGTCTTCGGGAGCGATGACGCGGCCATCCTGTAAGGCCTCGACGCGCAGCTCGATCTCATCCAGGCCGTTGGCAAAGGCGCTGTTGCGTTGTTGGCGGACGGTTAAATCTGTGGTGCGGACACCAGGAACGAAGTTGTAATCCTGGCGCGCCGGGAGATAGTTATTGGCGCTCAGGGCGTAGGCGCTGACGCTGATGCGCCCACCGGGGCGCGTCCTCAAGACCGCCGCTTCCGGCGAGATGGCCTGATTGCGCGGTATCTTGATGACATTCGGCTCGAAGCGGGCGTTACCGTCTTCGACTTTCAGGATGATCTGGAGGTCTTCGGGCGCCGGCGGATAATCGTCGCCGACCGCCGATCTCAACGCCACCTGGAGTTTACCGACCTGCTCGCCTTTTTCGATCTGCGCGAGCAGCTTCGAGGGGGTCAGCTCTAAACGGAACTGCGCCGAGTGCGGGTTTTGCCAGAAAATCGGCATCAGCCCCGCGTCGGGCGGCGCCGGCCTGGCTTGCTGCGCAGGCTTCGACAGCGCCCGCCGTGGGTCGAGCACGATGATCACCGCCTGGCCGGTGGCGACGCCATCGCTTTCGACGAAGACCTGCACCCTTCCGGGCTGATACGACACGATGTAGGCGTTTTTATCGTCTTCGCCCTGTCCATGGTTGATGACGATTTGCGCGGCTTGCTGCCCCTGCCCCAGCACGAGTCGGCGCGTCGCTGAGATCGTGTTGTTGTTCGCAGCTTGCTTGTTCAACTGAGCTTGCTGCTTGATTGATCTGGAGGCAAGCAGACTCTTAGCCTGATCGAGACCGTCAAACGTGGTCGCGGTGATCGTCGTCCTGAAGGCGCGCGGGGCTTTCACCCGGTAGCCGTTCTGATCCAGCAGGGCGAGATTAATCTTGCCCTCTTTGCCGAGATAAAACGTCGCCGTCTCTTTGGTCTCGACGACATAGCGTAGCGCCATCTTTTGCAGGCTTTGCGCCTGTGCGCCGGGCCAGCCCATCAGTAGCGACAGCGCATAGACGAAGCCCGCCGCTGCCGCAGACCAGACGAGCGGCCGGCGCTGCACTTGCGACCTGAAGCTTATGATTCTTCGCATATCGGTTGTCTCCTTTCGGCGGGATAGCTAGCCGTCTGCGGTAGGACTGTTCGGCTGACCACCTCGCCGTCATGGAATGTGCATAGGAGCAAAATAGTTCCTCTGCCCTGTAGACATTGGCCTATTGATTAGTGGGCCGTGAGAAATAACCGAGAACGATTCAGGGCGGAGGGAGCCAGGGCCGACCCGCCTGCGGCAGGTGGGGAGTTTTCCCTCTACTAAGGAAAGACGCAAATCAGGCGGGAAACATGCGGAATTCTTTCCGGTAACAAAAAAAGTTTTTGGGCTTACAGAAGCGCCCCCGGTCGCGCCGGCTCACACACGCGCCAGCACCTCTTTCAACTGCGCCAGCGAGGCGTTGCCGCCGGAACAGACGAGGCCGACTTTCTGACCGGCGAACTCGGCGCGGCGGCGGTAGAGCGCGGCCAGCGGCGCAGCGCCGGCGGCTTCCGCGAGCGTGTGAGCGCACTCGATCATCCACACCATCGCCTGCTTGATCTCTTCGTCGCTCACCAGCATGAAGTCGTCGAGCATTTGCCAGAGAATCTGCTGTGGCAGCGCAAAGGCGGTGCCGGTCGCCAGGCCCTCGGCAAAGGTGCGGTCGGGTGCTGCCACAAGTTGCCGCTGCCGCCACGACTCGTAGGCCGCGGGCGCGGCTTCGGATTGCACGCCGATAACGCGAATCCGCGGGTTGATGGCTTTGGCCGCGATGCAGGCTCCCGCCGCGCCGCTGCCGCCGCCGACGGGGACGAAGATGCAACTCAACCGCGGCTCGTCTTCGAGCATCTCCAGCGCTTCGGTCGCGACGCCGGCGATCAACAGCGGCTCGTCACCCGAATGGACGTAGCGGTAGCCATGCTGGCGCGCCAGCGCTTCACAATGCCCGCGCGCGTCGTCGAAGCGCGCGCCGTGAAAGATGACTTCCGCGTTCAGGCCGCGCATCGCCTCGACCTTGCCGGGGTTAGCGCCGGCGGGAACCACGATGCGCGCCGCCACGTTGAATAGGCGCGCCCCGTAGGCGACCGATTGGCCGTGGTTGCCGGTCGAAGCGGCAATCACGCCGCGCCCGCGCTCCTCATCGCTCATCTGCGAAACCAGGTTGATGCCGCCGCGCACTTTGAAAGCGCACGTCGGCTGGACATTCTCATGCTTGATGAAGACCGTCGCGCCGACCAGTCCATTGACCGCCGGGTAGGAACGCATCGGCGTGCGCTGCAAGTAAGGTTTGATCTGCCGCTGTGCCAGCAATACGTCTTGAAACGTCGGCGCTTCCATCTTTACCTCCGGTGACAAGTGACAAGTGACAAGATAGCTTACGCATGCCAGAGCTCAGCACAACTTTGAGTGACCGTCTTGTCACTTGTCACTTGTCACTTGTCACTCGAATAAAGAATCCCATCTGCTGCGGCGTCGGCAGAGTGCCTTGCTCGCGGTACTGCTGCATGGCCTGGCGAACGGTCTGCGCTTTCGCCACAAACAGCCGCGCCAGATTGTCATAGCGCACCGTGACGTTGGCCAGCCAGTAGGCGCGGTTCTCTGCCATCCACAGCTTCGCGTACATCTCGCGCAATCGCGTCGTCGCGTCACGCAAGTCTTCGAGCCGCCCGTTGGCCCCGGCAATCTGGCTCAGGTTGCGCTGCACCAGTTGGCGGTTGCTCATATTCAAATAAGCTTCCCAGTAATAGCGGCTGATCTCGCCGACAAGCTGGGCCTTCATGCCGAGCGCGTCCAGGCGCAACCCGGCAAAGATCAAGCTATCAATCGTGTCGTCGTTGTTGCGCGCTTGCTCACGGTGCCGATAGAGCGAGGCCAGTGCGCGCTCGGCTTCAATGCGCAGGTCGTGCGCCGCCGCCTCGGCTTTTTCGACGTATGCAGCGCCGGTCTCTGTGAACGGGTCGGACCAGAACGGCTCGTCGTTGGCGTCGCCGAGCTTGGCATCGCGGAGTATCGAATGGGCGCGCGACAGTGATTGCAGCGCATCCCGGAAAACGTGATCTTCGTTACGATAGAACGCCCAATCGTAATTGGCCTTGAAACGCTCGATGCTTGATTCACCCGATTGCCAGGCGCAGGCCGCGCCGAAGGCGACCGCCGGCCAGGTCATCTGAAACAGCGCCTCGCCGTCATCGTCCCAGGTCGTGTTCAACATGCCGAGCGCGCCATACTTCTGCCCGTCGCGCACGAAGTTGCGAATGTTCAAAAAGGCGGCGTCGAGGTTCGGGAAGATGCGATTCCAGTTGCTCGCGCCCGGCGCGACGAACAGATCAAGATGCGCGTCTTTGTAAGGCTTCAACAGGTTATCGAAGGCGGGCTGCGGCGAATACCCCCACGCCACGGCAATCACGTCTTTCGGCAGGATGCCCAGCAGCTCAGGATACTTCATCGCGATGTCGCCCCAGAACATCAGCCGCTTATTGTAAGGCTTCATGATCTCGGCGACGCGCTTCAGATGCTCAAGGTAGACGCGGCCCAGCCCGACCTGATCGGCGTGGGCTTTCGTCTGCCCGCGCCCCAGCTCAAAGGTTTCGTCAGCGCCGATGTGAAAGAGCGGGCCGGGAAACAGCGGCACCAGCTCGGCATAAAGGTCTTTGATGAAGGCGTAAGTTTTATCGTTGACCGGTGCCAGCACATGGCCGTGCGGGGTTTCGGCCATGTCGCTGAAGGTTTCGTACTTCAGGACGTGATGCAGATGGCCGAACGCCTGCTGCTCGGGCAGGATGGTGACGTAATAGCGCCGCGCATACTCGACCAGCTCTTTGACGTCCGCGGCAGTGATCGCGCCTTCTTTCGGCGCGATCAGCGGCTGGCTCTGATAGTCGAAGACGTGTTCCAGATAGAGCGAGAAGAGATTGAGCTTGAAGGCCGCGCAGGTTCGCACCTGCCGCTTCATGTATTCGAGCGTCGGCACGGGGCCGCGACTGATGTCGTCGTGGACGCCGCGCCAGCGCATCTGGGGCCAATCTTTTATAGCGACTGCCGGGCAGGAAAGCTGACGAGTTTCGCCGGCCTGCGCGCCGCTTCCCTGCCCCAATAACTGGCGCAAGGTCTGCGCGCCGTAGAAGACGCCCGCGCCGGTTCGCGCCGCGACGACGATGCGCTCGGCGCTCGCGTCAATCACGTAGCCTTCTTCGTCGAGCTTGTCGTCAATCGCCAGCTTGTCCGCCGCGAGCGCGGCACTCAGCCGTGCGTCATCGCCGACACGCGCCAGATAGATGGCGTTTGCTTTGGGCAGCGAGCGCGATGTGGTGATGGCTACTTTTCGCCCGGTGGCGCGCTCGATCTCTTCGCCGAGCGTTTCGGCGGCGGCGCGGTCTTCCTCCGTATGTGCCGAGTTGACGACGATGCGTGTCTTCGAGGTGATGGCGAAAGCGCCGGCGCGGCGCTCGACCTGCTTCGGCTCAGGGATCAACTTCAGGTCTTGAGCAAACGCCGATGTCGCTGACAGCAGGATGATTGCGGCCGGGACAATCCAGAGAGATTTTCTTTTCATCATTCGATATCTGTTCGGCTAGCGTCAACAACGCTGATGGTTACCGCGCGTCGGGCGGCACAGCGGCGCGGTTGCCGTTGATGAAGCGGTCGAACCAGTAGAGCTGCCAGTTCAAGCTTTCGACCAGATGCTTTGGCTCGCCTGTGCGCGTCAGGTTGTGATTCTCGCGCGGGAAGATCACCAGCTCGGTGGTCACGCCGTAATGCTTCAAGGCGCGGAACCACTGCTCGCCTTGTTCGAGCGGCACGCGATAATCATTGTCCGAATGCAAGATGAGCGTCGGCGTCTTGACGTTCTTCGCATACTTGAGCGGCGAGCGGTCCCAGTAGGTCTCGAACTTGTCGAACATGAAGCCGCTGAAGTCGCGCTTATGGCCGTAAGCGCCGTCGCGCGTGCCTTCGTCGCTGATGAAGTTGACGACGCTGCGCAACGTCACCGCGGCTTTGAAGCGGTCGGTGTGAGAGACGATCCAGTTCGTCATGTAACCGCCGTAGCTGCCGCCGGTGACGCCCAGCCGGTCGCGGTCTATCCACGGATAGCGAGCCAGGATCATGTCAACGCCGCTCATGATGTCCGTGTAATCTTTGCCGCCCCATTCGCCGATGATGCCGTTTTCGAACTTCTCGCCGTAGCCGGTCGAGCCTCTCGGGTTGACGAAGAAGACCGCCCAGCCGCGCGCCGCATAGACTTGAAATTCGTGGAACCAGTCAACGCCGTACATCCCCGCCGGGCCGCCGTGAATGCTGAGAATCATCGGGTACTGCTTGCCTTCTTGCCAGCCGATGGGCTTAACGAAGAAGCCATCTATCTGCCAGCCATCGGCGGCCTTGTAGGGCACGCGCTCGACATCCATCAGTGCCAGCCCGCGCCACAGCGCCTCGTTCAAGTGCGTCAATTGTTGCTCGCCCTGTCCCGACAAATTGGCGACGTACACATCATCCAGATGCTTAAAGTCGTTTGCGGTGTAGACCATCTTCTGCGCTTGATCGTTGAGGTCAACGCCGCGCACGGCGCGCGCGCCTCTGGTGACCTGGCCGACTTGCCGCGAAGCGAGGTCGGCGCGGAACAGGTGAGTCTCGCCTTTGACGCCCGCGGTGAAATAAAGCGCGCGCCCCTGTTCGGCCCAGTCAAGGTCGGACGGAATCATGTCGAGCCCTTCGGCGGCCAGCCGCGAAGCCGTGCCGCCGGTCGCCGGCGCGAGCCAGATTTTCGGGTGCTGCTCTTCGCGCACGCGGCCTACGAAAGCGATGGTCTTGCCGTCGGGCGACCAGCGCGGGCTGTTGTCACTCTCGGGGTGATCGGAAATCTTCAAAGGCGTGCCGCCGGTCGCCGCCACCACCCAGACGTCTGTGTCGTGATTGTCTTCAAACTCTTTGCCGGTGCGGTTCGAGACAAAGGCGATCTTCGTGCCGTCGGGCGACCATTGCGGGTCGTTGTCGTTCCAGTCGTCGCCGGATGTGATGCCGCGCGCCTCACCGCTCTTAACGTCAACCACCCAGATGTGACTGCGGCGGTCGTCGAACCAGCCGGTGTCGTTGAACTTGTACGAGATGGTCTTATAGTGCCGCACGTCGCTGTGCTCTTTGTTCGCGGCGCGGCTGTCGCTCGGCCCCGAGCGGCTGACGCAGGCGAGCCGCGTCCCGTCGGGCGACCACTGAAAACTGCTGACGCCGTTCTTAAAGTTCGTGACGCGACGCGCTTCGCCGCCGCTCATGGCCAGCACGTAGACCTGAGCGCGAGCGTCGTTGCTGGCCGCGCCTTCGCTGGCGGTGCGCGATGTCGAGTCCGCCGCCGGGCGCGTTGAAATAAAAGCGAGCCACTGACCATCGGGGCTCCAGCGCGGCGCGCTGCTGCTCTGCGCGCTGGTCGTAAACTGCCAGGGGGCGCGGCGGCCATCCGCTGAGGCCATCCAGACGGACGAGTGGCGGCGATTCTGTTTCTGATCTACGGTCGTGACGACGTAAGCGACGAGCTTGCCGTCCGGCGACAGGCGCGGGTCGCTGGCGAATTCGAAAGCGTAATAATCTTCCGGCGTGATGCCGCGCTTGCCTTCGCCCTGCCGCGCCGCCAATGGCATGGCAAGCATCAAAAAGATTAAAAAAGTGCCGAATAATCGCAAATTTGTTGGCATCGGTTTTCTCCGTTATTTCCGCCGCGGCAGAATTGAGCTGAGCCAGTCGCGGCGCTGCGGATTGTCTGGGGCGCGGCGAATCTCGCAGAAGGTCTGGCGGCCAACACGCTCCAGGTCGGCGAGCCACGCTTCGTCGGCGAGATAATAGCCCGCGCCGTCTTCGATCAATTTCCGGTCGGCAAACTGATCCTGCCATTCGACATGAAACGCCTGGCTCCAGAACGTATCGCGGCCTTTAATATGGATTCTCGTGCGCCGATTCACTGGCCGTTACTCCGCAGCTTGCATTCACCGTTAGCGATATGATGACCGCTGCAAAGCTAGCTCACCGCCGCCGCGGCTGTCAATTCACGGGTTAGTGCTTGACGTTCAAAGGTGGGGTAAACACAGAGGCACAGAGGCACAGAGGCTTCTCCGTGCTACCTCCGTGTCTGCGGTGTCTCTGGGTTTATCTTTCAGATTATCCAGCGACGGCTTGCACGAAAACAGTTTCGAGGTCTTGATCGGCTTCCGTCAGGTGCCACGAGCTGGGGGCTCGCAGCAAGGCGGCCTGCGCGTCCGTATCGGCAACCGCGACTTGAAAGCCGCGCTCGTCGCGGGCGATGAAGCCATGCCGCAACAGTCGCCGCGCTACGGCGCAGCCTTCAGTCATGCATAACTCCAGGCGCGCGCAGCTCCATTGGGTCGCGTACTCGATCACCAGCCGCAGCAGCGCGTCAATCAAGCGCGGATCGTTCGGACTGAAAATGTCCATGATGGCCGCTTCGTTGCCGGACTTTTCAATCGTGAAGAAACCCACCAGCGCGCCGTCGCGGCGCACGGCCAGCGCCGTCTGCCTGCCGCTGCGATAGCGCCATGCCAGGTAAGCGCGGTCGCGCACGCAGGCCACCGGGTGAGTCGCCGCCGCCGTTGCAAACAGCGCGTCGAACTCGTCGCCGAACTCGAAGATTTCGCTCAACGTGAAGCCGTGCGCGTCACCTTTCGTCAGATGATCGAGCATCAGAATCGGCAGGCCGGCGAGCCGCGCCCCGAGCTTGGTCGGCACACGCGAGAAGGCCGCCTGATAAACGCCGTGACTGGTCAGCGGGCGCACCCAGCGGCGATAGCTGGTCACCAGATGCGAGCCGGCTTTGACGAGCGCGCCGAGATTGTTCGGCGTCGGCGGGCCATACATGAACTCGATGCCGGCTTCGCGCATGCCTGAGAAGCTGGCGACGTGCAGTTGCGTCGCCAGGCCACGGCGACGCACGCGCGGCTCGATGTAGCAGTCGCCGCCGATGCTCCCCAACCGCTCGCGCTCCGCTACGCGAACGCGGCGCGGAAAGATCGAGGTGCAGCCGACCGCTTCGCCGCTGTCGCTTTCAATCGCCAGCCAGGTGAGCGCGCTGCCGTGCGGGTTATCGCGATAGAGCCAATCGTAGCGCGCCGCCACGTCGCCGGAATAGACGTTCGCCATTAAGCGAATGATGTGGCCGCGGTCGTCCGCGGTCGCCTGACGAATAACAAATTCACTCATAGTCCTACCACTTGACGCGCCCGTGGGCGCGGTGTCTGTTGGCTCAGCGGATGAAATGCCGGCGCTGCAATAGCCTGTGTCCGGCCTGCCGCACTGCGGTTGGCAGCGTCGCCTTGAGCAGCGACTTGCTCAACCGCGTCATCCGATGAATGCCCGTGTAAGCCAGCGCCCGCACGCCCGCGCGCAAACAGGTGAGCTTGACTGTTTCGCGGCCCTCCGGCGTCCAGCGATCTTTGTAAGCGTTGTCGCCGCCCATGAAATCGAATTCGCGCACGACGGGGTCGGCGACGCATTCGCGGAGGCAGAGGCCGAGCATCACGCGCCCGACGCTCAGGCGCGATAGCTCCGGGTCGAAGCCCGCTTGAAAGTAATGCACCACGCCGTTGTCATAAAAGCCGATGAGCGCCCCCGCCGTTTCGCCTTCCACATCGAACGTCCACATGCGCAGGCGGTCGTCGCGCAAGCTCAGGCGCGCCGCCTCGCGCAGGAAGGGCTCAAAGCCGGGAAGCGCAAACGAGCCCGGCTCGCCGCGGGCGTTCCAGCGCGCCTGGTGCAAGCGCACCAGCGCGTCCATCGCGCCTTCAAGCTCGTCGGCGGTGGCGACGCGGCGCAGTCGGCCCGCGTGGGTCTTGAACAAGCGGCGCGTTTCGTAGAGCAGGTTCTTGCGCGTCGAGCGGCTCAGATTCTCTAGCACGCTCTCCCAATCACCCGTGGTGCGGATGAAGTGCGAGCGGCTGGCTTGCTGGATGACGGCGCTCGGCCCCAGCGCGGCGCGCAGGTGCGGCAGCATCAGCGAAGTCGCGGGAATCTCGTTAAGGCAGAGCCGATCCCAGGCGTTTGATTGTAGGAGAAAATCGATGACAGCTTCGGCGACCTGACGCTCTTCGCCCCGACGTGCGATCAGGTCGAGGCATTCGCCGGTCTGCACATAAACGCCGGTGCCGATGAATCCTAGCTCGCGCACATGCGGGATGCCCGCGGTACGACGCTCGCGCAGGTAAAGCGGCGCCAGTCCTGCCAATCGCCCATTCAGGTCGCGCGCCGTGATGATGAACAACTGCGCGCCCTGAGGGCGAAAGGTCTGCCACCAGAGCTGATTCCAGCCGGCGCGCAAGAAGTAAACGCGCTGGGCGCTCTCGTCGAGCAGCGCGTCCCATTCGCGGGCGAGCCGCGCCAACCCGGCCTCGTCGGTCGTGATCTCCATCTGATACCGCGACCGTCCTATCGCCTGTGCGCTACTCATTGCTCCAGCAAATCCTTTCGACGTTATGCGCGTCCTCCTCCTTCGCCAGCCGTCCACGCGCGAAGGCTTAATGATATGAAATTGCCTGCCGCCACTAAATTCCACAAGCAGCGGCCAGGGTCATTCAGTTCTGCCAAAAGGGATGAAAGAAAAACACAGAGACACAGAGGCACGGAGGCACGGAGAACGTCTCTGTGTCTCCTCCGTGCCTCCGTGCCTCTGTGTTTAATCCATCTTTATGAATGTCGAGAACTGATTGCCCCTGAGCGGCGGCAGATCGTTAGCTCACCGCGCCATTCCTTGACGATCCCGCCGACGAACTCTAAACTGAAATTCACAGAGACAACAGCCGTTCAACCGATAACCAGACCGCGCCCGCAGACGCGCCAACCCGACGGATGATTGAATGACTATGACGCATAACCTCTTCGACTCGCATCAGACGTTTACCACCGCAAACCATCGCTCAGGGGAGTTTTATTCGCTGCCGCAACTGGAAAAAGCCGGCATCGGGCCGATCTCGAAACTGCCCGTCAGCATCCGCATCGTGCTTGAATCGGTGCTGCGCAATTATGACGGCAAGCGCATCACCGAAGATAACGTGCGCGCCCTGGCCAACTGGACGCCGACCGCCGAGCGCACCGAAGAGATTCCCTTTGTCGTCGCCCGCATCCTGCTGCAAGACTTCACGGGCGTGCCGCTGCTGGTTGATCTGGCGGCCATGCGCTCGGCAGTCGCCCGCCTGTCGAAAGACCCGCGGATCATCGAGCCGCTGGTGCCCGTAGACCTGGTCATCGATCATTCAGTGCAGGTCGATTTCGCCAGTCGCGCCGATGCCTTCATCAAGAACATGGAGACCGAGTTCAAGCGCAACCGCGCCCGCTATCAGTTCTTGAAGTGGGGCATGCAGGCGTTCAACAACTTCAGCGTCGTGCCGCCCGGCATCGGCATCTGCCATCAGGTCAATCTCGAATACCTGGCTCAGGGCGTGGTCGAGCGCGACGGCGTCTGCTTCCCTGACACGCTGGTCGGCACAGACTCGCACACGACGATGATTAACGGCCTCGGCGTCGTCGGCTGGGGCGTCGGCGGCATCGAAGCCGAAGCCGGCATGCTCGGCCAGCCGGTCTACTTCCTGACGCCGGATGTCGTCGGCGTCCATCTGAGCGGCCAGTTGAGCGAAGGGGTGACGGCGACCGACCTGGTGCTGACGCTGACAGAGATGCTGCGCCGCGCTAAGGTCGTCGGCAAGTTCGTCGAGTATCACGGCGACGGCGCGGCGCGGCTGACAGCCACCGACCGCGCGACGATTGCCAATATGTCGCCGGAGTACGGCGCGACGATGGGCTTCTTCCCGGTCGATGAAGAGACGCTTGAATACTACAAGGTGACGGGCCGCAGCGACGAGCAGGTCGCCTTGATCCGCGACTACTTCACGGCGCAGGGCATGTTCGGCATACCGCGCAAAGGCGAGATCGAATATAGCACCGTGCTTGAGCTTGACCTGGCCTCAGTCGAGCCGAGCGTCGCCGGGCCGAAGCGCCCGCAGGATCGTATTGCGCTGACCCATCTGAAAGAGACCTTCCGAGACTTGCTCACTCAGCCCGTAAGCGAGCGGGGTTACAACCTGCCGCCCGAAGCGATTGACAAGTGCGTCTTCACGCAGACCGGCGTGCATAGCTCGGCGCTGATCGAGCCCATCAGCGGCGGCGGCGAGCAGAAATCGGATACCGCGCCGCTCGGCCCCGGACTGGTCAGCGAAAAGAACACCGCGACCTGGACCGAGACCGAGATGATGAACAACCGCCCGACGCCTGACCGCGTTGACGCGGTGCTCGAAGAAGAGTTTCCCATAGGCCGCGCCGAACTGCGTCACGGCGACGTGGTGATTGCCGCCATCACGTCTTGCACGAACACCTCGAACCCGAGCGTCATGCTCGCCGCGGGGCTGCTGGCAAAGAAGGCGGTTGAGCGCGGCCTGCGCGTGCGACCGACGGTAAAGACCTCGCTCGCGCCCGGCTCGCGCGCCGTCACCGATTACCTGGAAAAGACCGGCCTGCAACCGTATTTGAATCAGCTCGGCTTCAACCTGGTGGGCTATGGCTGCACGACCTGCATTGCCGCAGGCACCCCGGTGCTGCTGGCCAATGGCACTGCCCGTCGCATTGAGCACATGCCGAGCGCCGGCGGCGCAGTTATTTTCGGCCCGACGGCGGATGGCGCATTGGGTATGGCGGTGCAGGCCGAGACGATGACCCAGGGAGTGCGTGATTGCGTGACTCTCGTCTTGCAGGATGGGCGCGAGCTGGTCTGTACCCCCGATCACCAGATTCTTTGCGCCGATGGTAGGTGGGTGCGCGCTGACTGCCTGGTGCCTGGGCAAGATCGCGTTGTCGTCGGCCTGGAAGCGCCGCTGGACGAGCCCGGCGACGACGAAGCCGACTACGCGCTGCTGGCAGGGAATTTGACATTCACCCTGAATTCGACGCATGAACGTCTGCGGGCGCTGGCCTTCGCACGCTTGCTCGGCCATCTGCTCAGCGATGGCTCGATCAGTGCCGCAGGCCAGGGGCGAATGACCGTCGGTCAGGCCATAGACCGCGAGGTGGTGCTGAATGATCTGGAATTGCTCACAGGCAAGCGCCCGGCGGCAACGCAGTATGACGAGCGCAAATGGACAATCGTGCTGCCGGCGGAATTGACCAAAGCGATTAGCGCCCTATCCGGTGTTCGCACGGGCCGGCGCATCCAGCAGTCGGCGACGCTGCCGACTTTCATTTTGGATGAGCGCTGCCCGGTGGCGCTGGTGCGCGAGTTCTTAGGTGGCATGTTCGGCGCTGATGGCTGGGCACCTGTGCTACACCGCTTGAGTGACCGCGAGGAGAATGCAGTTCTCGAAGCGCCGGCCTACGCCCAGACCGCCAAGCCGGAGCACGTCGAACAACTGAAGGCGGTAATGGGTCACTTGATCGACCTCCTGGCGCGTTGTGGGGTGAAGACCGAAGGCGCGCACGTTTTGCAGTTCCCGGTGCGCCATGCGGCTTCTTCGTATGCCGCCGCCGGTGATGGCGCTCCCCGCGTCGAGGTTCGGTTGAAGTTGCCGGACGGGCTGTCGTTCGTGGAGCGAGTGGGGTTCCGCTACTGCGTCGATAAGACGATGCGGGCCAGTGCGGCGGCGGTCTACTGGCGCACGGTGAGCAAGATCAATCAGCAGCGCTTATGGATGTCGGAGCGTCTGGGGGAACTGCACCAGGAGCGCCCCGAGTGGTCGTTCAGCCGGGCGCGCCGTGTCGCTGCGGCGGAGATGCAGCCACGCGAGACGCCGGTCTTCCCGCACTACTCTTTACTTGCGGGGGCGGATCGCTTCTCGCGATTGCCACAGCCGGCAGATCGCCAGTTCCGACCTCTGCACCGCGAGAGTTGCAACTTCCCATCGCCGGTCGAGATGTTCAAGCAACTCGGTGTGCGAGACTGGTTCGCCCCATTGCGCGCGCATGACGAGACGAGCTATGCCAAACGCTACTGTGTTGATAAGCACGCGATGACGCTGCCGACGTTGTCGCTCGGCGTGCTGGAACGGCGCGCGGCGGGCGAGCGCGCGGTCTTCGACCTGGCCGTCAACGACCTGCACGCCTTTGTCGCCGGCACGCTCTGCGTCCATAATTGCATCGGCAATTCCGGGCCGCTCGACCCGGCGCTCGAAGAGGCGATCAACGACAACGACATCGTCGCCGCGTCGGTGTTGAGCGGCAACCGCAACTTTGAAGCGCGTGTGCATCAGAGCGTCAAGGCGAACTTCCTGATGAGCCCGCCGCTGGTCGTCGCTTTCGCGCTGGCCGGGCGCGTCAATCTCAACCTCACCGAAGACCCTTTGGGAACGGGCGAGGACGGCGAGAAAGTCTACCTGCGCCACCTCTGGCCGACGATGGAAGAAGTGCGTGAGATGATGCGGCTGGCGTTCGACCCCGAAACCTACCGCCAGCTTTACAGCAACTTCAGTGAGCAGAACCCGATGTGGGACGAGATTCCGGTGACCGTCGGCGCCGTCTATGAATGGGACACCGAATCGACTTACATTCAAGAGCCGCCCTACTTCGAGGGCTTCGAGATGCAGCCGGGCGCCATCAGCGAGATCAGCGGCGCGCGGGCGCTGGCCATCTTCGGCGATTCGGTGACGACAGATCACATCAGCCCGGCGGGGGCGATCAAGCCGACCAGCCCCGCCGGTCTCTACCTGCAAGGGGAAGGCGTCACGATTGCCGATTTCAATAGCTACGGGGCGCGGCGCGGCAACGACCGGGTGATGACGCGCGGCACCTTTGCCAACGTGCGGATCAAGAACCTGATGGTGCCGGGGACGGAAGGCGGCCTCACCGTGCATCAGCCCGACGGCGAGCGCCAGAGTATTTATGACGCGGCGATGAAGTATCAGCAGGAAGGCACGCCGCTCATGGTCTTCGCCGGCCAGGAGTACGGCACCGGCAGCTCACGCGATTGGGCGGCTAAGGGAACGCGCTTGCTCGGCGTGCGCGCCGTCGCGGCGCAGAGCTTCGAGCGCATCCACCGCAGCAACCTCGTCGGCATGGGCGTGCTGCCTTGCCAGTTCAAGGAAGGCACGAGCGCGCAGAGCTTGCGGCTCGACGGGAGCGAGACTTTCGATCTGGTCGGCTTCGGTGAAGGGATCAAGCCGCGCCAGGACGTGCGGCTGGTGATTCATCGTCAGAACGGCGAGTCAGAAGAAGTGCCGCTCACGGTGCGCATCGATACGCCGATTGAGGTGGACTACTACCGCCACGGCGGCATCCTGCATTACGTCCTGCGGCAGTTGATCGCCCAGGCGTAGGCCAAATTACAGAAACGAAAATCGCCGAGCCGGGAGTAACCCTCACTCCCGGCTCGGCGATTTTTTATCGTCAACAACGGCTGGTTACGTCGGCCTTCATTTCACGAGAAGCAAGGCATTCGTCGAGGCGGTGCCGAAATAGCCAGCGCCGTTTTGTAATAATCGCCACTGGAAGTTGTACCAGCCCGGCGTCGCCGGCGCGGTGACCGTGAAAGTGAAGACGACGCTCGCACCTGGTGCTACTGACTGCGGAAGGTTGACGCGGTTCGTGCCCCAGGTCGTGTTGTCCTGCGAGTTCTGCGAGCCCAGGTAGTAGGTTCCCGGCGTCCACGTCGTGGTTCCCGTGTTGCGGAAGGACAACTGCATCGTCGCCTGTTGCCTGGCCGTCATTGACCAGGTCAGATTCGCCCACTGATAAGCGGCGTCGTTCGTGCCCGTCAGGCTGCTTACGAGGAGCAAGGCATTCGTCGAGGCAGCGCCGAAATAACCGACGCCATTTTGCAGCAGTCGCCACTGGAAGTTGTACCAGCCCGGCGTCGCTGGCGCGGTGACGTTGAAGGTGAAGACGACGCTAGCGCCGGGCGCCACCGACTGCGGAAGGTTGACGCGGTTCGTGCCCCAGGTCGTGTTGTCCTGCGGGTTCTGCGAGCCCAGGTAGTAGGTCCCTGGCGTCCACGTCGTGGTTCCGGTGTTGCGGAAGGACAACTGCATCGTCGCCTGTTGCCCGGTGTTCATTGACCAGGTCAGATTCGCCCACTGGTAGGCGGCGTCGTTCGTGGCCGTCGGCGCCGGCGACTTCGAGCCGGGGTACAGGAAGGTCACGGCGGCGATGTCGTCTGTGCCGAGCGTTGCGCCACGCCCGCTGCCATGCGCCGTGGCATACATAATCGCATTGCTGTCGGCACTGTGACCGAAGCCGATGGCGTGACCGATCTCGTGCGTGACGACTTCGGCAAGGTTCGCCGAAATGCCGAGGAAGCATGAGAAGTTGCGGTTGAAGACGACATCGCCTTCAAAGATGTGCGAGAACGTCTGGCCGCCGATGACGCGTGTCCCGCCGCCGGCGCTGGTGACGCCGCCGATGGCCAGCGTGCCGCTGCAATTAACGGGGTCGCTCATCTGATCGAGCGGATCATTGAATGACAAAGCCGAGACGCCATCCTGCTGAAAGCCAACGACAGTCGTCGAGCCGATGTTTTGCAAAGTCAACGCCGTCGTCTGTACCGCCGTCCACGCGGCGAATGCTTGATTGATCTCGGTGACGCCGCCCGAAGCCGTCGGCGCGCCCAACGAGTTGACGCGGAAGGTGACCGGCTGCTGCGAATCCGGCTCGAACCAGCGATAGCTGCCTAAGAAGGTGTATTGCGCCGACACGTCGCCGGCGGCCTGATCGGCGTCGTCAACGTATTCAGCAGGCACTTCGACAATCGGCGTGACGGCGCGCTGAGCCTCGTAGGCCGCAACCGCATCGGCGTAATCGCGCAGCACGCGCTTGACCTTTTTCGTGAAGCGCGCGAGCGGCGCGTCGTTGGTGATGTTCGGGGCCTCGGTGACGCCGAGAATGTTGACATCATCGGGGCTGACCTGGCGCTTGACGCGCAACTGGCCGGCGGCGTCAACAACATCGTACTTGCCTTGAAACAGGTGAGCGACGCGCAAGGTACCATCCTGCCGCGTGTCCAAAAAGAGCAGCAATTGCTGCCCGGCGCGGTATTCGGGCGCGCCAAAGATCACCGTCGCTTCGTCGCCGACGCGCCCGCCAAGCTGTTTGAAGACGATGGTCTGATTCTGCAACTGGCCCTTGAGCAAACGGCTGACATTGACTTTGACATAGGTGTTGATCGTCTGGTGATCGGCGTCCCATTGGGCTTTGACCGACTGCACATCGCCGATCAGGATGACGCGCGACGAAGCAATCAACTCTTCGTCCGTGAGCATCACCGCCGTCGTCGCCGTGCCGACGTTGGCAGCAAACAACAGAGCCAGTAGGAGTGCGAAAACCTGGAGCGCAGGCTTTAAGATCGAACGTTTCATCAAGCGAATCTCCTCTACGAAGTTTCCGGCGCGCGACACGCGCCGCACGTGCATAATGGTTCGTAATGGGGACGGACGAATTGCAGGCCGACGATTCAATGCGCGAGTGAATCAACGCGAAAGGCCGAATGTGAGGGATTAGTGACCAATCAACCGACTTACCGGGACAACCTGCTGGCTCGTTCTTGTTGTTCTATCGGAACTGAGGCAACCGGGATTGTCCCATAGGCCCTGGACGCTGTCAATAATCGCAACATTTTCATCATAATTTGCCGGCCTCATCGGCTCTGCCAGGGGTGGAAGATTTGTATTCACTCTACAGGGGTGTTGAATTACACTCGCCTCTGACCCCGCTCAGATTGGAAGGTGCTGAAGATGCTTGAAACCGGAAGTGTACTGCAAGGCCGCTATGAGATTCTCAAGCCCATTGGCGAGGGCGGCATGGGCGCCGTTTATCTGGCGCGCGATCAGCGGCTCGGCAACACCGTCGCCTTGAAAGAAACTTTCTTCTCGGACACGACCTTGCTGGCGGCGTTCGAGCGCGAGGCCCGCCTGCTTGCCGGGTTGCGCCACACGGCATTGCCGAAGGTGATTGACCACTTCGCCGACAACGGCCAGTTTCTCGTCATGGAGTACATCCCCGGCGACGACCTGCACGACATGCTCGATGCCAGCATAGACCCGCCGCCGGTGGCCGACGTGTTGCAATGGGCCGACCAGTTGCTCGACGCGCTCGATTACTTGCACGCGCAGAACCCGCCGATCATTCACCGCGACATCAAGCCGCAGAATTTGAAGATGACGGCGAGGAAGCAGATCGTCCTGCTCGACTTCGGCCTGGCTAAAGGCAAGACCGTCGAGATGACCTGTAGCGATTCGAACTCCAGCATCTTTGGTTACACGCCGAGCTACGCGCCGCTCGAACAGATTCAAGGATCGGGCACGGACGTGCGCAGCGACATCTATGCGCTGGCCGCGACGCTTTACCACCTGCTGACCGCTCAGAAGCCGGTTGACGCGTTGACCCGCGCCGCGGCGGTCTTGGATGGACAGCCCGACCCGCTCGCTCCTGCCGCTGAGCTGAACGCGAAGGTAACGGCTCGCGTCAGCGACGTCATCGCGCAGGGCATGGCTTTGAACAAGAACCAGCGCCTGGCAAGCGCCGCCGAGATGCGCGAAATGTTGCGCGAGGCGGCGCGCCCAAGCCAGCCGGAGGCGGCCAGAACGCCGTCGCCCGTGCTCCGCACAGAGATCAACACATCGGGCGGCCCCGCGGCCTTGCGCGGCGCTTCGACGAATGTCTTCGCTTCCGTGCCTGCGACTTCTGCGCCGGCGGCAGAGAAGCCCGGCGCGCTGCCGATGCGCGCTTCGGCGCCCACTTCGAAAAGCGCGGTGCCGGCGCGAATGAATGAAAGCCGCGTCAACCGCGTTCTGCCGGCGACATCGGCGCAGCGGCGTTCGGCGACCGTCGCGCTATCAAACCGCGACGTCAGCATGTCGAAAGTCATCGCCGCGGGTGCCATTCTGGTGGTCGCGGTGACGCTCGTCGTCTTTGTTTTTACCCGCGGCGCAAAACATGATGAGGCGAACGCCGCGCCGGTCACCCTACCGAAGAGCGAAGCGACAACCGCTCCTGCGCCATCAAGCGAGCGAGCGGCGGGCGCGGTCGAAGATCGTGCGGGGTCGAATGCCGGCGCTCAACCGGCCGCCGCGAGCAAGCCGGCGGCGAGTGCCGAACAACGTCCGCAGTCTGAAGAAACCGCAGCGAAGGAAACGCCGAAAGCAGAAGCGGGCGGCTCGCCTGAAGCCAGGCCGTCAGAGCCTGTGCGAGCGCAGGGACAGGTTCCGAGCATGCAAGAGCCTGAAGGGACAAAGCCGTTGCCGCGCCCCGCGGAAGAAGAGCCGCGGCGCGAGCCGGTGCGCCAGGAGCGGCCTATGCCGCAACCGCAGGATCAAGGACCGCCGATGGATCGCATGCATCCGCCGCCGCCTTTCCCGCCGCCGCCGGGCGGGCCGCCTCCGGGTGGGCCGCCTCCAGGTCGCCGGCGGCCTTGAGACAGTTCGCCGCTGACACGAAAACTTAGGCGCGATCAAAGAGCAGATTTGAGCGGCGGTTATCGACTGTCTCTAAACTTGCCTTCTGATGTATTGCAATCCGGCATAACAAAGGAGTGCGGCAGAGGTCACGAATTTCTCGGCCTGCAATTTTCCTGTTGAGTCCCGGCGAGATTCTGCATATACTGGGCGCATCTTTTTTCAGGTTGAGAAGGGATTCGATGCCGAACCATCGCACCACACCTCGCCACTCTGGCCAAGCACAAGGAGCGCTTGTCGTATGTCGGGCCTATGCGACCGATGCAATGAAAAAACCAGCCATCTCGTAAACATCACGCGCGTGCAGGAACTCGCCGCCCTTGCGCAGCTTGGCTACCGTCAGGTCTGTGCCGCCTGCTACGACGACCTGCTGGCCGAAGCCAGTGAAGTCGAAGACGCCGACGAAGACCGCCGCTCGGAACTGCGCGCCAAGGTCGCCATCAAAGCGCGCGTCGAGGGCAACACCACGCACCTTGCGCCCTTTGCTGAAGAGATGACTATCGAAGAGATCAGTCCCTCGGGCCTGCGCCTGCACACCGGGCGCGATGTCGAGCCGGGCACGGTACTGAAAGTCAGCGTGCCGTCCTACGATTTCGACGTCGCGGCCATCGTTGAAGCCGTCTGGCGCGATGGCGGCGAGCACACCATCGGACTCAAGCTCGTCGAGCCAAGCGAGGGCTGGCAACAGTTGTGGGACGACCACGCTCCTGAGGAATAATTGCCAGTTACCAGTTGTCAGTTGCCAGTTGTCAGTTGCCAGTTGCCGACAACGTGCCATTACTTGAATACTCGCCATAAGCGATTGGTGAAAGCGAGCGCAGAATAACGGATCACTGGCAACTGGCAACTGGTAACTACTCCTTGCTACTCTTCCTGCGATGAGCGATACACATTCAACGGCTCGCTTGCGCTGCATCGAAGCGCATTGCGCGGCAACCTACAAAGCCACCGAGCGACTCTACACCTGCAAAAATTGTGGCGGCCTGCTCGATGTTGCTTATGACTTCCGTTTGCCTGCCGGCGTTGCCGAAATGCGAGCGCGCTTCCGCGAGCGTCGCATGGCGAATGACGCCGTCGAGCGCAGCGGCGTCTGGCGCTTCCGCGAGCTATTGCCCTTCGTTGACGACCCGGCGCACATCGTCACACTGGCTGAAGGCAACACACCGCTTTATACGGCACCGCGCTCGGCTCAGTATGCAGGATTACAAAGCCTGCGATTGAAGCATCAAGGCATGAATCCGACCGGGTCGTTCAAAGATAACGGCATGACGGCCGGCGTTACGCAGGCCGTGCGCCTTGGGGCGACGGCGGTGGCCTGCGCTTCGACCGGCAACACTTCGGCTTCGATGGCGGCTTACGCGGCGCGCGCCGGCCTCAAGGCGCTGGTCTTCATCCCCGCCGGTCAGGTCGCTTACGGCAAGCTCTCGCAGGCGCTCGAATATAATGCGACGGTCGTCGAGATCGAAGGCAATTTTGATGACGCCATGCGCATCGTCCGCGAGATTGCCGAAGAGACAGACATCTATCTGCTCAACTCGATCAACCCGTTTCGGCTCGAAGGCCAGAAGGCCATCGCCATTGAATTGTTCGAGCAATGCGACTGGCAATCGCCTGATTGGATCGTTCTGCCCGGCGGCAACCTCGGTAATTCGTCGGCGTTCGGCAAAGCGATTGATGAGCTGGCGGCGCTCGGCTTCATCGAGCGGCTGCCGCGGCTGGCCATCATTCAGGCCGAAGGCGCTTCGCCATTCTATGAGCTGCTCGCCTCATCCGACCACGCAACCTTCCGCCCGCAATCGCAGCCCGCGACCCTGGCGACGGCCATTCGCATCGGCAACCCGGTGTCGTGGAAGAAAGCGCTGCGCGCCATCGAGCGCACCGGTGGCGTCGTCGAGCGCGTCAGCGAGCAGGAGATTGCCGATGCCAAAGCGATGATCGGGCGCGACGGCATCGGCTGCGAGCCGGCTTCGGCGGCGACGCTCGCCGGCATCAAGAAGCTGGTCGCGGCGGGAGTAATCAAAACCACTGACGAGGTGACGGCGGTGTTGACCGGCAACTTGTTGAAAGACCCGGGCTACACCGTCGCCTATCACACAGGCAAGCTGGCGGTTGATCGTGAAGGCGAGCCGCAAGCGATCACCGGCAACTTCGCCAATCGCCCACTGCGCGTCGCGGCGGACAAGCAACAGATCAAGCGCCTGCTCAACACCTAAAGAGCAAACCCTAGCCCGCCGGCCCGACCGGGATCATTCTTGCCAAAGGCTGGAAGAATGTGAATGATAATCCGAGCCCCCGACCTGCCGCTCATCAATGAGCAGCCGCCACGGCGGGCGAGGAGGAATCCGTTATGCCGGAATGGTTCAAGCTACTGGGCATTGCGATTGTTGTCATCGGCCTGGCGCTCAAGCTGCGCACGACACTGGTCGTCGTCGTCGCGGCGCTGGTTACGGGATTGCTCGCCGGCATCCCGCTCTTTTCGAGCGCCGGCTTCTTCGAGGGCCTGCCTTACCTGACGCAGCCGGGCAAAGAAGGCATCATCAACATGCTGGGCCGCGCTTTTGTTGACAACCGGCTGATGACGCTATTTATGCTGACGCTGCCGGCCATCGGCCTTGCCGAGCGCTACGGCTTGCAAGAGCAATCGGCGCGATGGATTCAGCGCATTCGCGCCGCCACCGTCGGGCGCTTGAGCCTGGTCTATCAGTTGTTCCGCGTCCTGCACGGCATCATGGGCGTGCGGCTCAACGGCCATCCGCCGTTCGTCCGCCCGCTGGTCTTCCCCATGGCTCTAGGCGCTGCCCAATCGCAAGCGGGTCGGCAAAGCGCCGACGAGCTGCCCGAAGCAAAGGTCGAAGAGATTAAAGCGGCGACCGCCGCCGCTGAAAACTATGGCAACTTTTATGGGCAGAACCTCTCGCCGGTGCAGCCCGGCATCCTGCTGGTCTTCGGCGTGATGGCGGGCCTCGGTTATCAAGTCAGCGTCTGGCGGCTGGTGTTGTTCACGACACCGATTGTTGCGTTATCAATTATTCTCGCCGCCCTGCAATTCCACTGGCTCGACCGGCGCTATCGAAAAGAGGCGGCAGCCGCGCCGCCAACTTCAGACGGCGAAGCGGCGCTCGAAGGAAAGGCGGTGTCTGTATGACCGGCGCAATCGCGCTCTCGTGGTCGGCAATCGCCAACGCCGTCTTCAGTCTCGACACGGTCTATGTGCTGGCCGGGGTGGTGCTGTTCATCTTTGCCGCGATGACCTTCCGCGACCGCGGCAATCCGCGCCGCGTCGCCACCGGCACTTTCTGGCTGACGCTCGGCGTCATCTTCGTCGCGGGCAGTTTATTGCCGCACTGGCTGATCGGCTTGATGGTGCTGCTGATGGTGGCCATAGACGGCGTCGGCGGCGTGCGGCGCGGCGACTATGACGAAGCGACGAAGGCCGAGCAAGAGGGGCACGCCGACCGCTTGCGCGACCGTCTCTTCCTGCCGGTGCTGATGATCCCGCTCGTGACCTTCGGCTTTGCCATTGTATTCCGGCTGCTTGGCGGTGATGCCAACCGTGGCGCGCTGATCGGGCTGGGCTTCGGCGGCATCGTGGCGATGGCGGTGGGCTTGAGGCTGACGGGCGGCGGCGTGCGCCGAATGATGAACGAAGGCCGTCGCCTCAACGACGCCATGGGCGCGGTCAACATCCTGCCGCAACTGCTCGCCTCGCTCGGCGTCATCTTCACCGCCGCCAAGATCGGCGACTTGATCGCCGGCGGCATCAAGACCATCGTTCCCGATCACAACCTGTTTCTGCTGGTGCTGGCCAACTGTCTCGGCATGGCGCTTTTCACCATCGTCATGGGCAATTCGTTTGCGGCCTTCCCGGTGATTGCGTCGGGCGTGCTGGTGCCGTTGATCGTCCAACCGTTCGGCGTTGACCCGGCGATGGCCGCCATCATCACGCTCACCGCCGGCTCAAGCGGCACGCTGATGACGCCGATGGCCGCGAACTTCAACATCGTCCCGGCGGTGCTGCTGAACATGCGCGACCAGTATGGCGTGATTAAATTCCAACTGCCGTTCGCGCTGACCCTCTGGACGCTGCACGCGCTGTTGCTGTGGACAATGATCAAGCTGATGTGATCGGCGGGCCGCCTGCACGGTCCATGCTTACGACACGGCGAAGGCATCAATCATGGCGCGCACGTCGTCGCCGAGCGGGTATAGCACAGGGCAGGTGCAGCCGGCTTCGATGTACTCGGCAACTTTGGCGCGGCACTCGTCGGGCGTTCCCGAAGCGGTGATGAGCTGCACGACCTCGTCGGGGACGAGCTTCATGGCTTCGCGTATCTGATGCTCTTCGGCGGGCCAGGTCAAGACGCGGCTGATCTCGTCGAGCAACTCGGAACTTACGCCGCTGGCTTTCATGATGTGCGGCTGCTGGCCGAGGTACTGCGTCACCAGCTTGCGGGCGTTATCGAGCGCACGGCTGCGGTCTTCGTCAAGCGAGCAGACGACCAGTTGCGGGCGGTCAATCTGGGCCACTGTGCGGCCGGCGCGCGCCGCGCCGGCTTCGAGATGCTGCATCGCTTCGCGGTTGTAAGCCGGCGACACCAGGTAATTGAGCAGCACGCCGTCAGCAATCTCGCCCGACAGCTCCATCATCTTCATGCCGGTCGCGCCGATGTAGATCGGCACGCGCTTGGGCGAGCGGTCGCCATGCACGATGTCTATCTCGATCTCTTCGACGTTGACGAACTCGCCTTTGAAGCTGACTTTCTCCATCGCCAGCAGTCGCCGCACCACCTCGACGGTTTCGCGCATGGCCAGCAGCGGCTTGCGGCGCTGGACGCCGACTTTAGTTGCCAGCGGCTCCCACCAGACGCCCAGCCCGCAGAGAATTCGTCCCGGCGCTAAATCATCAAGCGTCGAGAAGGTCTGAGCGATGAGCGCCGCATTGCGCGTCCAATTATTGATGACGCCGGAGCCGACCTGTATGCGATTGGTCGTCGCGGCAAACGCCGCCATCGGCACAATGGCATCGCGCACCAGTCGGGATTCGGCCTGCCACACGGCTTCAAAGCCGCGCGCCTCGGCATAACGCACATACTCGATGGCTTCACCGAGCGGGTGTTTGTCTTGCAGGTAGAGCGCCACACGATGACTCATCTTTTCTCCTTTTCTGACCGACGACAATAGCTTAGCGGGGCGCTGCCGGCAAGGTTGATTAGCGCCGGGCGGCGGCCGCGTTCTCGTGCAGCCACGCGGCGGCTCTGCTAGACTTGAGCCCGCGGAATCTTGCTACATGGATGAATGTTATGAAGACTCCAGACCTGGTTTTGAAACGCGGGATGATCTATGACGGCACGGGCCGTCAGCCTGTGATCGGCGACGTCGCCATCTTTGGTGACGCCATTCAGGCGATTGACGCCGAAGGCGCGCTGCACGGCGTGGAAGAGATCGATTGCCAGGGCTTGAGTGTCGCGCCCGGCTTCATCGATACGCACAGCCACTCGGACATCCGCGTGCTGACCGAGCCGCAGTTGCCGATGAAAGTCCGCCAGGGCATCACGCTCGAAGTCTTCGGCCAGGACGGCCTGTCGGTCGCGCCCATTCGCCGCAAGGATCGGCGGCAGGTGGCCGAGCAGCTCGCCGGCCTTGACGGCAGCCTCGATCACGAGTGGGAGTGGCAGACGGTCGCCGAATACCTTGAGGCCATCGAGCGGGCGCGGCCTTCGCTCGACTGCGCTTACTTGATTCCGCACGGCCAGGTGCGGCTCTACGTGATGGGCATGGAAGACCGCCGGGCAACCGGCGAAGAAATCGCCGCCATGCAGCGGCTCATCCGCGAAGCGATGCGCGAGGGCGCGCTGGGATTGTCAACCGGCCTGATCTATCCGCCCTGTTGTTACGCGGACACCGCTGAATTGATCGCGCTGGCGCGCGCCGTCGCCGAATTCGACGGCGTCTTCGTCGCCCACATGCGCAGCGAGAGCGATTACATCGAAGACTCTGTGGCCGAGATGATCGAGATCGGCCAGTCTGCCGAGGTGCGCGCTCACATCTCGCATTTCAAGATCGCCGGGCGCGAGAACTGGCCGCGCATCGATACGGTGCTCGAGATGATTCACGCGGCGCAGGTGGCGGGCCTGCGATTGACCGCCGACCAGTACCCCTACATCGCCGGCTCGACCATGCTCGGCGCTATGCTGCCGCCGTGGGCGCATGCCGGCGGCGTCGAAGCGACGCTGGCGCGGCTGGCCAGTCCGGATGAGCGCCAGCGCATGCGGCGCGAGATGTTCGACCGCAGCCCGGCGCACTGGGACAATTTCTGGAAGTGGTCAGGCCCCGAAGGCATCATCGTCTCTGACATCCCTTCGGGCAATCACCCGGAGTACGTGGGCAAGAACCTCGCCGAAGCCGCCGCCCTGGCGCAACAGGCCGGGCAGGTCAGCGAAGAGACGGCGATGGAGTTTGCGTTTGACTTGCTGGCCGCGGAGCGCCTGGGCGTCGGCATGATCAGCTTCAGCCAGTCGGAAGAGGTTGTGCGCAAGATCATCACGCAGCCTTACGTCAACGTCTGCACTGACGGCTTGCTCGGCGGCAAGCCGCACCCGCGCGCTTACGGGACGTATCCGCGCATCCTCGGTCGCTACGTGCGCGAGCAGAAGCAGATTTCACTCACGGAGGCGGTGCGCAAGATGACCGGCCTTGCGGCAGAGACCTTTCAGTTGAAACGTCACGGCCTGATCGCCGAGGGCCGGCGGGCGAACCTGGTCGTCTTTGACGCCGAGCGCGTCATTGACACCGCGACGTTTGGCGATTCGCGGCAATACCCCGAAGGCATCGATCACGTCATCGTCGCCGGCCAGCCGGTGATTCGCGACGGCCAGTCTTACATCGAAGGCAGCGGCACGGCCATCAAGCGATAGACGATTAGCAGAGGCTTCCTTTTTACCGCAGAGGACGCAGAGGGCGCAGAGATTAAAGTTAATCTCTGCGCCCTCTGCGTCCTCTGCGGTAATCAACCTTCACACCAGGTCGCGCTACCGAACCAGCCCGGCGTACTGGTCTACGAGCGGCATGACGGTGTCGCGGTCGGCGGGCGGCAGCATCAGGATGGCGCGCTCGACGCCGATGGCTTCGAGTTGATCGAGGGCTTCGCGCTCGGGCTTCGCGCCAAAGATGGTGATTGAAATTGCCTGCGGGTCACGTCCCAAGCCTTCAGCGCGGCGGCGCAGCTCAGCGATCTTTTCCGCCAACCCTTCCAGGCGATAACCGATAGGCATCCAGCCGTCGCAGAACTCGGCCACGTAATCAAACGTCTTGGACGCAAACCCGCCCATCAGGATTGGTGGGTGAGGCTTCTGCACAGGCTTCGGGTATGACCAGACGGGATCGAAGTTGACGAAGCGCCCGTGGAACTCGGCTTCCTCTTTCGTCCAAATCTCTTTCATCGCCAGCACGCGCTCGCGCAGCAGGCTGAAGCGCGTCTTGTAGGCGGTGCCGTGATTTTCCATCTCTTCGGCATTCCAGCCAGCGCCGATGCCGAAGATGAAGCGCCCGTTCGACAGCCGGTCGAGACTGGCGACCTCTTTGGCCGTCGTGATGGGATCGCGCTCGATGATTAAACAGATGCCGGTCGCCACCTTGAGCTTCGTGGTGACGCTTGCCGCCGCCGTCAGCGCGACGAACGGGTCATAGGTGTGCCAGTACTCTTTCGGCAAATCGGTGCCGCCAGGGTAAGGCGTGCGGCGGCTCGCGGGGATGTGCGTGTGTTCGGGAACCCAGAGCGATTCAAAGCCGCGCGCTTCAAGCTCGCGCGCCAGATCATCCGGGCGCATTGCGTAATCCGTTGAAAACATGCCGGCGCCGTAAAGCATAATCGCCTCCAGTGTGATGGTGTGCAAACGCCACCATCATACCGGCAGGCCGGCGCAAACGGCAATGGGGAGGGTTGCTGGGCCAAGGGTTTTGCGCGGGCGGCTGTGGTTTACGAAGGCTTGCGCTCAAGCTTATCAACGCGCTCTTCCAGGTCGCGCTGGTCTGCCTGTAGGCGGGTCATGTTGCCCGACAGGGTGTCCATCTGGCGGTCAATGGCGCGAAAACCTTTTTGCATCTCAGCGCGCAGTTCGGCAATCTGTTCGGTGATCTGGCGAGAGAGTCTTTCTTCGACTTGGGTGATTCGTTCAAGTATCGCAGTGACGCCAGGGGACGTGTCGTATTTGTTCGGGTCGCCGGGCTGCTGTTTTGTCGGGTCGTCGCTCATATTGCATCACTCCCAAAGCGAAAGGGCTTCTGCTGGGATTATGATGCGTGGCAACGGCGCGCGTCAATTAACAACACGACAAACGCAGCGTCACGCAGCGCTTTTGGCCAGGGCGGCTTCCGTGGGTTCGGCGGCGCGCGCGAAGATGGCGACTTGATAGAGCGCCGCCATCAGCCAGCAGCATGCGAACGTCCACAGCAGGTGCTGCTCGACGAACGTGGCCGCGGGCTTCGACCACCCCGACAGCAGCGCCAGCGCCAAAAACGAGCCGTCGCGCGCCACGCCCGCTATGACGACCATGTTCCAGACGCGCGCCACCGCGCCGCCGCCCATCTGCGAGGCGTAGCGGCGCACGACGATGCACAGCGACGCAATCACCGCGCCCACCGAAACCGCCACCAGCCGGTAGACCATCATGTAACCGTCCGGGTTGGCGATGGCGGCTCGAATCAGATTGCCGCGGAAGATGAACGTCACCACCGGCAGCGCGCACAGCGCCACGATGTAGAAGTAATCTATGGGCAGCAGCTTGAACGGCAGCCCCGTTGACTTGTACGAGCGGATCGTGGTCAGCAGCGCGCCGACAAATAGCACGTCGCTGGCGGTGTAGAGGTAGCGCAGCACGACGATGTAAAAGAACAGCGCCGCCGAAGCGCCCTCGTGATACTCAGGCAGCAGATTGAATGAGAGCGTCAACAGTCGGGCTTCGGCCACCAGGCGGACGGTCATAAAGACGACGATCAGCGTCCAAGTCACGTAGCCCGGATCGCCCGCCGCAAACGCGCGGCGGGCGCGGACGAACTGCGCCAGGGCGAAGACTTCGACCAGCACGGTCGCGGCAAACAGCGTCAAGGTCACGGCGGTCCCGGCGGCGGCGCCTTTGAGGCTCATGGCCGCGGCAAAGATTGCCGGAAAAATCACGAGTGAGAAGACGAACGGCTTGACCAGAGATTTTGCGCTCATTTGCTTAGACTCCTTTGCCCAGTCTGGCGATTTCTTCAGAGGCCCGCAGCGCGCCCGCCGTCCCTAACCAGACGGCCATCATCGGGCGCATGGCGCTGGCCAGCTCAGGCACGCGGCTCGGCGCGATGTCGTCAAAGGGCATGTGCATCTGTATGCAGTAATGTTTCAGCAAGTTCTTGGCGGTCGCTTCTCCGATCACCGGCGCAAGATAGCCGAGAATTTTTTCGTGCATCATCATGGTTCCCTACCCTTCACGCCCATAGCGCAGGTGCAGGCGAATGCTGTCGCTGTAACGACGAAGCTCGAAACGGGGAGCGTTGCAAAGGGCAGTAACGAGAGAAGCCTGAGCCGCGAGGCGTTGCTGAAGGGCTATCGCTTACCTGGCGAGTTGCATTATAGTGCGGGCCAATTGCTGGTCAATAGTTTTTGCACGGGCAGCTTGCAGCCTAGGAGCGCGGGCAGCTTGCCCGCCAGTCTTGCGTATGTGAAAGATTGCGGGCGAGACGCCCGCGCTCCCAGGCCAATCGACAACCGTTCTAAGTGAGCAGCGCCACAGGGAAGCGGCGCAGCGCATCGGCGACAACGATCTGTTTGATCGAAGGCAACGATTCGTCCGTGAACGCGTGACGCCATACGCGCGGCACATGCTTCGGCAGCGCGACCGCAGTGTCGCCCCACAGATCGCCAATCGGCAACGTCGGCGCGTCAATCAGCGACACCAGCAAACGCGGCGCGATGACGACGGCCAGTTGATCGCCGTGCCGCCGCGCAAAGGCGATGATGTGCGCCGCGCGCTCGCCGCTCACCGCAAGCGGCAGGTACTCGCCCTGCTCGAACAGCTCGTGATGGTCGCGCCGTGCCTGCAAGGCGCGGTGCGTCACAAACAGCTTGATGCGCCCGTCTTCGCGTGTCGTCAGCAATTCGTCGGCGAGCCCCGCGATATTCGACTCGGCAGCCCGGCGCAGCTCGTCGAGCAGTTGCCGCCGCTGCTCGTAATCCACCGGGCGGCGATTGTCCGGGTCTACCAGGCTGAAGTCCCACAGCTCGGTTCCCTGATAGAGATCAGGCACGCCCGGCACCGTGAGCTTGATCGTCGTCTGCGCCAGCGAATTGAAGATGCCGTAATGCGCCACGCGCTTTTGAAACGATGTGAAGCTCGCAAGAAACTCCGGCGACGCGGTCAACAGCTTCTCTGTAAAATCGAGCAGCGCCGCTTCATACTCGGCGTTGTTGTCTAACCAGAAGGTGTGCGTCTTGGCCTCGCGCGCGGCCTTGAGCATGTACTGCTTCATTCGCTCGACAAAGCCATTGCCCGCGCCCCCGGCAAGCGGCCATGCGCCGACCAGCGTTTGGTAGAGAAAGTATTCGCGATTGCGGCTCGGCACTTCTTCGTCCTCGACCGCGCGCTTCAGTCTTTGGTTCAGCTCATGCCATAGCTCGATGTGGCGCTGCCATTCGTCGGGCATCTCTGACAGCACATTGATGCGGGCGCGCATATCTTCGCCGCGCTTGGTGTCGTGCGTCGCCGTGGCGTTCATGGTGCGCGGGAACGCGCGCGCCCGCCTTTCGATGGCTTGATGAAAATCGTCAACCGAGAAGCCAAAGCGCCCGGGATTGCCGCCGACTTCGTTGAGCGACACCAGCCGGTTGAAGACGTAAAACGCCGTGTCTTCCAGCCCCTTGGCCATCAGCGGCGACGTGAACTGCTGGAAGCGCATCACGAAATCGAGCCACTGCGCCCGGTGGTCTTCGGCGAGGTATTCGGGGTAATCGAGCAGCAACAGTTCGCCCAGAAAATCGAGGGCGCGCTCAAGCGAGGGATTCTTCAGCTTCGCTTTTTCGATGGCCTCTTTGACCTGGCGGCGCTCTTGACGGCTGATCTCGCCGCCGGCGATGTAGGTTCGATAGACCGGAAAGACGGCGGCGGCTTCCGTGATCGCCTGCATCAAGGCTTCCCACGCCAGGTCAATGGCATCGCGCGCCGTCGTCGAGATGGTCTTCAGCAGCGAAGTCAAATTGTCGAGGTCGCCCGTGAGGTGGCGCTCGATGATCAACTTCTTCTTCTCGTATAGCAGATCGTCGTAGGCCAGCGTCTCGCCGCTGAAGGCCAAGTAAATCTCCTGAAAGCGCGCCTCATGATTCTGATCGACGAACAGCTCATTGACGAAGTTTAGGAAGTCGTAGCCGGTTGTCCCTTGAACCGGCCAGCCCTCCGGCAGTTGCTCGCTCAGCTCAAGAATCTTTTCGACAACGATGAAGGCGTCGGGGGCGCGGCGGCGCAAGCGCTCGACGTATTCGGTCGGGTTGTACAGTCCGTCCACGTGATCGATGCGCAGGCCGTCAATCTTGCCGTCGCCGAGCAGGCCGAGCGCCAGGCGATGCACGACATCAAAGACCCGCTCGTCTTCCATGCGCAGCGAGATTAGCTCGTTGATGTTGAAGAAGCGCTGATAGTTGATCTCTTTCGAGGCGACGCGCCAGTAGGTGAATTGAAACCACTGCTGCGCCAGCATGGCGTCGAGCAGGTTGACTTCGCCGTTGAACTCGACGACGCGGCGGTCAACAAATTCGCGCACCGCCGGGTTGTCGCGGTACATCGCCCAGAGCGCATCACGCGCCAAAAGCATCTGTGCCGTGCGCGACAGCGGGTCGGCCTTGGCATTGTCGGCGAGGTTGGTCAGCACGACGACGATGCCGAGCATCTTGATGAAGTCGTGATCTTCAGCGCCCAACCGCTCTTGCAGCTCGCCCAGTTGATGGCTGATGACTGTCGCGTAAGATTCGATGCGCAGCGGGTAGACCGAATCATAGTACTTCACCGCGAAATTGCCGTCGCCGTATTGCAGGGCAAGCTCGCCGCTTTCGAGTGTTTCGCCGTAAGGCTTGCCGAGGAATGGCGCGATGACTTTGCCGCGCAGGTTTTCGCGCAGGTGATTCCAGAGAATGTCGAAGAAGCCGAAGTACGGCGAGCCGGGGCCTTTCTCGAAGACATCCATCAGCATGCGGTTGCGGCTGTCGTACGCCATGTGGTTCGGCACGAAGTCCTGCAACCACGTCATCGCCTGTCGCTGAACCGTGGCAATCAAGGCGTCGAACGCTTCCTCGGTGCCAAGCTCCGGGTTCAAACGGTTCGGGTCGGTGACGTCATAGCCATGCGTGCTGCCGGGCCGCGCCTTGAAGATGGGCGAGGCGTAGACGGTCGAAACACCGAGCCCCGCCAGGTAATCAATGATCCGCTCTGCATCGGCGAAACCGAACTCCGGCGTGAACTGCAACCGGTAAGTCGCCACCCACTTGCTCATGCTCTACTCCCAGGAAGAGTGACAAGTGACGAGTGACAAGTGACAAGAAGAACCGCGCCGTCCAGATATGGCCAGGATACAGCGTCACAACGTCTTGTCACTCGTCACTTGTCACTTGTCACTCTCCTACGCGCTCTTGAGGCGCAAATAATCGCTCAGGCGAATGAAACGCTCGATCCACGAGGTCGCGTTCCGGTCGCCGTTGGTGTTGCGCTCGATCATCTCGCCGAGCATCTGTTTGCTGGTCACGAAGAGTTGATTGCGCACCTTGAACAGATCGAGCCCCAGCTCTAGCCCTTCAAGCGCCGTGAGCATCGCGTGCAACTGTTCGAGCGGCGCGCTCGCCTGCGGGGCGCAGCGGAATTGTTCGATCAGCGATTGCGCGCGGCGGCTGGCGACAAAGCCAAGCGTCGTGCGGTCAACCTCGAAACGCCAGCGGTTGACCTCTTCAATCAAGCCGGCCACCTGCGCGGCGTCGAACTCCGTCTGTTCAATCGCCCGGCGCAAGTCGCTGTTGATCGTCATCTCTGCCGTCACCAGCAGGGCTTTCGGGATCGGCGCCCGCTGCTCGCGCATCGCCCGCATGATCGGGTAGTGGTGGCCGTAGATGCTGCGGAACGAGCCGGCCACTTCGTCCAGCGTCGTCTTCAGGATGCGATCCCACACCCGGCGCTGCTCGTCGCGGAACAGGTGCCACAACGAATAGTTGTGCGTCTCGAAATGCTTGTCCATCAGGCGAATGATCTCCGCGAGATCGCTGCGGTCAAACGCCTCTTTGATGTCGCGGCGCATCTGGGCGAAGCTCGCTTCGTCCTCAAGCTCGCGCACGCCGCCGAGCAGGTTATGGTCGCCCAGGTGCAAGACCGCGAAGCTGATCCGGCTCTCGGCGGCGGTGACGTTCGAGCGCAGGTGCGCCGAGCCGAGGGCCAGTTTTTGGCGGCCCGCTTCACGGCGCTCGTAACTGCCGCGCTTCGCTTTGTAAGCGTAGATCGTCACCTCGTCACCGTACTCTTCAAACAGCGACGACACCGCGTAATGCGCGCCGACGCGCAGCAGGTCGACCTGCATTGGCTTGACGAAGCTGCGGTAGACGTCCGCGCCCGTCGGATGCTCGGCGAGATTCGACGGCGCGTCGGCGAGCAGCTTGATGAATGGCGGCTCAAGATCAATGCCGGTGATTTTGTGAGCCAGTTGAATGGCGCGCGCCGCGTAGGCCATCACCTGAGTCGTTTCGATGCCGGAGATTTCATCGAAGAACCAGCCGCAACTGGTATACATCAGCATGGCATGGCGCTGCATTTCGAGCAGCCGGAAAGCGCGCACCTCGTCGGCCCGCGACCACTCGCGCACGGCGTGGGCCGCGAAAAAGCGCGCGACGTTTTCATCGCCGCGGTCGAGGATGACGCCGATGTAATCGTCGCGCGCCCGCCACGGGTCGCGGACATATTCGGCCATCGCCTTTTCGTAAAGCCCGGCCAGCTCATCGCGCAGCCAATCCAGGGCTGCGCGCAAGGGCCGCCGCCATGCCTGTGACCAGTCCTTGCGGCCCATGTTGCAGCCGCAGTTGCTGCGCCAGCGCTCGACGCCGTGCGCGCAACTCCACGAGGTGTTCTCGATGATCTCGACTTCGTGGGTCGGCGGGTGCTGTTCGAGGAACTCGCCATAGACCGCCAGCCGCGCCAGATGGTTCGCTTCGATGTGGTGCAGGCAATAGGCCAGCGCCATGTCGCCGAAGTGGTGATGGTGGCCGTAGGTTTCGCCGTCGGTGGCGACGTTGACCAGTTGCGCGTCGGTGCGCCGGGCCTCAAACCCACCGAGCAAACGGTTGGCGAATTCGACGCCGCTCGCCAGCAGCCCGCCGAAAGCGACCTCTTGAGCAATCGGCCCATCATAAAAGAACAGGTTGATCGAGCGGCCCGACGGCAGGCGGCAGCGGTAGGCCATGCGCGGATCGATGCGCCCGCCCGAAGCGTCGCGCCAGCGCCGCAGGTTGCGCTTGCGGACGCGCCCGGCCTGACGCGGCGCAAGAATCGTGAAGAGGATTTCCTGTTCGGCGAGCGCTTCAAGCGTCGCCAGATCAACGGCGGTCTCGGCCAGCCACATGCCTTCGGGCCGGCGACCGAAGCGATGCACAAAATCTTCGATGCCCCAGATGACCTGCGTGCGCTGATCGCGCGCGCTCGCCAGCGGCATGATCATGTGGTTGTAGACCTGTGCGAGGGCCGCGCCGTGGCCGTTGAAACGCCGGCGGCTTTCGTGATCGGCTTCGACGATGGCGGCGTGAACGTCAGGGGCGTGACGCGCCATCCAGCTCATCAGCGTCGGTCCGAAGTTGAAGCTGATGCGCGAATAGTTGTTGACGATTTCCGTGATGCTCTTATCCGCCGCCAGGATGCGCGAGGCGGCGTTCGGGGCGTAGCATTCCGAGGTGACGCGCTCGTTCCAGTCGTGAAATGGGTAGGCCGAATCCTGTAGCTCGACTTCTTCGAGCCAGGGATTCTCGCGCGGCGGCTGGTAGAAATGTCCGTGAATGCAAATCTGGCGATTCATTCGCCGTCTCCGTCATCTGCCCTGCGACACCTCCGTGTCGGTCATCAACACAGGTTCTCAGGACCATAGTTAACTATGGCGTAAGCCACCGCCGCGGGCAAGCAGGCAGTAATCATCGACATAGCCATCTCAGAGATTTTTCTTAGCCAGGAGTTGTAGCAAGGCTGCCGGATCAACAACCTTTAGCGGTCTGAATCGGCGCCGAAATTCTTTGCAATCGTTGCTGTGCCCGATCATTAAATCGAGCAGGTCTCTATCACGGCTGGCGAGGTAATCGGCCCTGGCTTCTACCGCAAGATTGATATAAGGCTCGTCTTGGGGATCGCGTGGATATTCGAAGATTCTTGGCACCGGATGGATCAGCGAGGCCATCCTGCTGAGGCGTCTAAAAAGCGCTTCAACGCGCACGTCAGTGAGATTCGGGAAGCGTCTCCTCAGCTCCGAGCGGCTCAGCAGGTCACGCGCCTCATTCAATGTGTCCTGACTGACAAAGAGGGTGATTTTCTTATCTTCCACCAGATCGAGCAAGCGCGCTGCCGGGCCTGCCTCATTCACCAGTGCTTGTAGAAATACCATCGCGTCCAGGACGACGCCGGGGCGGCTTTTGCTCATTCATCTTTCGCTTTCTTCTCTTCCCACATGACGTGCCGCTCCTGCTCAATTAAATCGTCAAGTCCCTCCTCTGTCATTCCGCTGTCGCGGAAATCTTTACGAACCGGGGCGAGAATTTCGCCGAAAGATTTTTGAGAAAGAACCTCCGTTTCAATCAACCTTCGCAGGTAATCCTCTGCGCTCTGGCCGTATGGCTTCCCTAGCTCATGTAGGATTTCTCTTGTGCCAGGTGGCAGCCCACTGATTTCGATGGTTTCAGATGCGCTCATATTTCCCCCTGCTTCATTTTACGCCAGGTTTAACTCAACCCAAAAGGCCCGCAATCGCCGCGAACTCGCGCCACAGCGCCGTCAGGCGCGCTTTCAGCTCGTCATCCTTGAAGCCGTGCAGGTAAGGCGAGAAGGGCTTGCGGCGGGTGTGGTAGAGGTCGAAGTAGCCGAGCGTCTTTTCGTCTTCGTCGCGGATCAGCAATCGCGCAAACTGGTTGTTGTAGAGGCCTTCAAAGGCCGCGTCAATTCCCTGCACCATCAGGAACTCGATGAAACGCTCTTTGCGGTCGAGCAAGGCGATGACCAGTGGGTCGGTCGGCGCGGCGTCGCTTTCGCCTGCTTCATCGCGCCCGGCGCTCTCGGCGAGCGCGCCCTGTTTGGCAAGCTGGTCGGCGCGCTCGTTCCAGCGATTGCCGGTGTGCGCGGCGACCTTGCGCCAGCGAATGCGGATGCCCGACTGGCGCACGCTTTGGCCATACGCCTGAGTCATTGACTGATTGGCCTTCCACGCGCCGGTCGCCCATTTCTCGACGCCATAGTAGTCGTAAAAAATCTCGACTTCACCGACTTCGTGTTGGCGGCACCAGCCTAAGCCTGCTTCGACGGCGCGCAGCTCGCCCGCGACCTGACGCGTGCCGTTGACCTCGGTTGATGCGACCGGGCCGCACAGCTCGGCGACGACCGCGCCGTCGCGCAAGATCACCACGCCATAGCCGGTCGCATGGTTGATGTACGAGCCGTCAACGTACATCTGCCAGCCGCGCGCCGTTGGTTGCGCCGGGCGCGGCTCGTCGTGCCAGCAATCTTCGAGGCGGGCGACCAACGATTTGTCTTTCAGCTCATGCGTCTTCAGCGAAAAGGCGTTCTGTTTCGGGCTGAAATAGAGGTTGACCCTTCCGTAATCTCGACCACCAACCGACACGGCGAGCTTAACCGTGTAGTCGCGGAAAGAGTCATCGAGGATCGTGCCGCTGATGCCGGCGCGGTCGAGCGCGGCGATGAACGCCCTGGCGCGCTCGCGCAGCTTGTCTTCAAACAGATAGCCCATCGGTTCGTCTCATCAATCAAGAATTGCCCGCGGCAGTGGCGCGTGGCCCGCGACTTCGGGGCAATTAAGGATAAGGCTTTTTGCGCGATTCGTCGCCTGCCGGCGCGGCGCTCACTCTCTGGCCGAGGCATCTGTCATAAAGATATTCGGGCGGCTGTATTGAAAATGCGTAGCGTCGCCGTCGCCGCCCCAACTGAAATCGAACTCGCGGAGAACCGGCACCAGCTCAAGGACGGAGCCGCGCTGGCCGAGCGGCATGGCGGGCTGGCCCGGCTGGTTGTATTGGCGATTGAGATCGAAGCCGATGCCGAGCGCGTGCGTCGAAGGGCCGCCGCCCTGGCCACGCTTGAAGTTGAGGATCAGCGGATCGTCAGGCCGGACAAAGGCGTAATCCAAGGTCAGGACGCGGTCCAGCAAGCCGCGCTCTTTGATCGCCCGGAACGCCCGCTGCAACTGCGCCGCCGCGATGCGATTGAACTTGATCGTGCCGTTGACCGGCTGATCGATTTCGCGCAGCTCCGGCACATTCACCTCGATGAGGTTACGTTCAATCCAATTGTCGTAAAACTCCATGCGGCCATCGGCGAGGCGGCGCAATTTGATGTCGCCGACAATCGGGTGGGGATAGGTGACTTCGTCGCCGCGGAAATACTCGTCGGCAATGTCGAGCAGTTTCTCGTTCTGACGGCCCAGCGATTCTTCTTGCCGCAGGCGCTCTTCAACGACCTTGTCGCGCTGTTCTTCGACGACGTGCAGGAGATGGTCTTTATGCTCGGCCTCGCGCGCCAGGTTGTAGTTTTTGACCAGCGTATAAGCGCCCGCTGAGCCGATCAACAGCAACGGCACGAGGAAATAAAAGGTCAGCACCAGGTTGCGATGGCGGCGGCGGCTGATGTCGAGAAAGCGCATCGCCGCGTCAAAGTCTTCGTTGTAACGCGCCGCCCACGCCGCCGTCGGCTGCTTCTGCGCCTGCCATTCGAGCGCGTAGCCGAGCTGCGGATTGCGCCAGGGCTTCGAGCGCCCCTCGCGGTAGAGCAGCGCCGCGTCAACGATGCGCAGGTAAATCTTGCGCGATTCGGCTTCGAGGTTGACCCAGTCGCCGAGCCGCGTCCACTGGCGGATCAAGCTCTCATGCGAGATGTCTATGGTCACGTCGCCGGTCAACTTGTCTTCGTAGAGGTTGACGAAGTTGCGCCGGTTACAGCGAAAGCGCTCGACGATGGCAAGCACTCGTTCGCGCGACGCCCCGGTGATGGCTTCGATCTCGCTCAGACGCGCCGGGCGGCGGATGCGGCGGCCCCGCGCGTCCGTGTCGGTCAGCGTCTGGAACATGCGCTTGGTAATCTTTACCTCGTCGTCGCTCATGCCGGCGAGGGCCGCTTCGGCGTCCTTCGACAGGGCCTCCTTGATGGTGCCGATGTTCTCGTAATGTGTCAGATCAATCGCGCCTTCGCGCGTGCGCTGCCAGTCCTCCCAGGTGCGCATCAAGGCATGTTGCATGACCGGCAACTGGTCGGACTTATCGCCGGCGTCGTTCAGCACGCGGTCGAGCAGGCGCTGGGTGATACTGGCGCCAAACAAGCGGATCGGCCCTTCGATGGCGTCCTGCCGCTGGCGGCGCGTCAGGCGCGGCACCAGGTATTGACTCTGGTTCATGGCCTCCGGCAGCCCGAAGAAGTTGTCACAGTCGCCGATGAAATCCGAGCGCATGGTGAGGACGACGAAGATCGCCAGCTCGCGCTGCGCCGCCAGCTCTAAGAGCAGCGCCACGAACTCTTCGGCTTCGTTGCGCTTCACCGGATCGTCATCGCGCAAGGCGAAGCGGAACAGCTCTTCGAACTGGTCAACCAGCAGCAGCAGGTTAGACGCTTCGTCGCCAAGCGCCTCTTGCAGGCGAGTGATGACGGCCTGCGCGCCTTCGCCGCGCACCGCTTCGACGAGGCCGTTGATGTTCGCCTTGCTGGCTTCGACCGAGGCGGATTCGAGCAGCGCGACGGCCATGTTTTCAAGCGGCGCGTCGCCCGGCTTCATGGTGGCGACGTGCCAGAGGTCGCGTTCTTCGACCAGGAAGCCGGCCTTGAGCTTGGGGATCAACCCGGCGCGGACCAGCGACGATTTGCCGCAGCCCGAGCTGCCGACGACCGCGAGAAAGCGGGTGGCGTGCAGCCTTTGCAGCAGCTCGATGGCTTGCTCGCGCCGCCCGAAAAAGAGCAAGCTCTCCTCGCTCTCGAACGGGCGCAGCCCGACGAACGGGTTCAGCGCCTCGGTGCCGGCATCGCTGCCCGCGAGCAGCGCCGGCGTCTGTGTTAAAGATCTCGTCGTACGCTCCGGTCTCATAATCGTCCAACGACTCAAACCGCTTCGAGCAGCGGCTTGAGCGCCTGCGGGTTGCCGAGGTCAGCCGCATCAAAGGTATAAACCGGGAACAGGCCGAGGCGGAAATCGCTGTCGACGCTCTTGCGCCGCGCGCCCGCATAAAAGACGCCGCAGGCTTTCAGCGGGCAGCCCTCGGTGATGGCGATCTCGACGGCCGCGCCGAGCCGCGCCCGCACCCATTCCGAAGTCACCGAGCCGAAGACGATGATCAGCTTGGTGACCTGCTTCAAGCGCTCTTCAAGGATGCGAATGTTTTTGCGCGGGTCATCTTCTTCAGGGTTGATATAGGGATGCACGTTCTTGTCCGACAGAAAGCGGATCAGGTCGAGGGCGTAGAGTTGATCTTTGAAGTGCGTATCAACCAGCGCCGCCAGCGGCGCGGCATCGGCGGGCGGGCGGCGCTGCGCGGCTTCGATCTCGTCGAGGATTTCGCGCGGCAACTCGGCGGGCAGGCCGCGCAGGAATTTGTAGGTCGCCTCGCTGCGCTCGCCGTTCTCCAGGCGGTCGAGGAACTCTTTATAGGTGCCGTCTTCAAGCGTCGCCAGATCGAGCGCCTTCGGCACCCAGATGAATTGCGAGCGCGCATGCTCGATGCTCAGCTCGACCTGGCGCTGGGCGTAGGATTTCTCTTCGGCGTCTTCGATCTCGCGGCCCGGATAAGTGTCGAGCAGATGCACGGCCAGGTGCGCGCCGCCAATGGCGGCAATGGCGCGCTCTTCGTGCGCCGCGGCTTCGTAAGGCGGCGGCACGTCGGCGATGACCCGTATGCCTTTGCTCTGAAGCTCGGCGGTGACGCGTCTGCGCAACGTGCGCAGCGAATCGGCGGTGTCGGCCAGAAAGACCGTGAAGGCGTCCGGTGCAGGCGTCGTCGCCGCGGCGCTCGCGCCAGCGGCGGGCGCCGCCGTAACCGGCGCAGACGCGCCCGCCGGCGCTGCGGCGGGTAAGCACTCTTTCATTGCGCAGAGCGTGCGATAAACCGCTTCGACGAGCTTGCGCATCTGCAATTGAAAAGGTTTCTCCTGCGGGTCTACCGGGTAGCCGAACTCGTCCGGCGATTCCGCATCGTGAAACGGGAAGCCGCTCGTGCGCCCGAACTCGGTGGGCCATTCGCCGAACGGGATGTTATTGAGCAGTACGTTGAAGATGCGCAGCCGGTCGCCGACCGCCAGCCCTAAAGGCTCTTTGCCGGCCTTGGCCTCGAACAAGCGCACCTCCTGTTTGCAGTAATCCGAGGCCAGATAGCCGGACGACGTGAGGGCGATGAAGATCGCTGAACTGATGATGGCGTCTTCGATGGTCTTGTCGAAAAGCTGGCTGCCTTCGAGCGTCGGGTCTTGCCAGATTTTGACCGCGCCCATGCGCCCGACGCGCTTCGACATTTGCAGGTCGAGGTGTTCGCGGAACTGCGTCACCCAGCCATCGGCTTCATCAACTGCGGCGTTGTCAACGTGCGCATAGCTGATAAAAATGTCGTGCTGAAATCCCGGTAAATATCCCATTAGTTCTCCCCAGCGCGCCGGACGGTCAGCCCCCGCATCGTCCACGATCTGGATACAGGGAAGGCGACGGTCAGGCGTAACCTTCGTAACCGAAGCGTTGCGCCGGCTGTCATCATGTCAGTTGTCTGCTGGTGCGGAGTAAGGGTAAGCGAAAACACTGTCGAATGCAACGCGATCATTATGCGCCGCAAGCCACGCCACTTAGGAGGCCGCGGCTGCCGCGCCGTCCGTGAGCATCTCCATGAACTTGCGCGCCGCGGCGCTGAAGATCTTCCCTTTGCGGTGAATGATGCCGATGGGGCGCAGGAAGGTGTCGTTAAACTCGATGGCCCGCAGCGCCCCCGAGCGCAGCTCGTTTTCGACGGCGGCGCGCGGGATGATCGTCACGCCGAGGCCGGCTTCGACCGAGCGCTTGATGGTCTCGATGTTGTCGAATTCCATGACGTACTGCACCGTGGCGTCGTTGTCGCGGAGGATTTTATCCACCGCCTTGCGCGAAGACATGTCGCGCTCGAAGCCGACGAAGCGCTGACCGCTAAGGTCTGCGACCGCCAGCCGTTTGTGCCGCGCCAGTTCGTGTTCCGGGCTACAGACAAAAACCAGGCGGTCGCTGCGGAAAGGGATGATGTCGATCTGCGGGCGCGGCACCGGGTAAGCAACGATGCCGAGGTCTATCGTGTGGTTAATCACATCTTCGTAGACTTTGTTGGCGCGGCTGTATTCGATATGGATGTTGGCGTGCGGGAATTCTTTGATGAACTGTTTGACGACCGGCGCCAGCTCGTGCAGGCCGACCGTGTAGATCGTCGCGACGCGCACCTGGCCGCTGATCGTGTCGCCCAGCCCCTGCATCTCGTCGTTGAGCGAAGTGAAGCGCTCGATGATCTCGCGGCAGCCTTGATAGAAGGTCAGGCCGGCGGGCGTCGGCACCAGTCCGCCGCCGCGACTGCGCTCGACCAGGCGCTTGCCGAAGCGGTCCTCGAAGGCGCGCACCTGCTGGCTGACCGCCGACTGCGAGATGAAATTCTTGACCGCCGCTTTCGAGAAACTGCGCGTGTCAATCAAGTCGCAAAACACTTTGAGCGATTCGATATGCATAACGTCACCTTATGAGGGCCATGCCTACCTTTCATTCATACTTATAGCATATTTTTTTTTGGAACCACAGATGAACCACCGACCGTTGGTCGGAAGGCAAAAGGCAAAAGGTAAAAGGCAAAAGGTCGGAGCCGGATTAATCAATAGCCTCAAACAATCTATTCATTCCCCTGCCACATTTTTGCCTTTTACCTTTTGCCTTTTGCCTTGCGGCGTAGCCGCCCGTTCATCTGTGGGTGCTTCTTCTCCGGCTTTGCTAGAATGCATGAATGCAAGAGAGCAGGCCGGGCCGGAAGGTTGGATACGTCGAGTTGTTGCGCGGCAATCGCCACTTTCGCCGGTTGACGATTGGCCGGCTGATCTCGCAGACCGGCGACTGGTTCAACAGCGTCGCCCTCTTTACCCTGCTCTTGAACCTCACCGGGTCGGGCGAAGCCATCGGCCTCGTCCTCATCATCAAGCTGCTGCCGCAATTTCTGGTCGGGCCGCTGGCCGGCGTCGTCGCCGACCGCTTCAACCGCAAAGCCATCATGATCTGGGCCGACGTGCTGCGCGGAGTGCTGGTCTTCGGCTTTCTCTTCGTCAATCGGCCCGAACAGGTGTGGATCGTCTACCTGCTCGCGGGGCTCGAAATCATCCTCTCATCTTTCTTCGAGCCTGCCGAATCTGCCGCCGTGCCGATGATCGTCCGACGCGAAGAGTTGATCGCCGCAAACGCCCTGGGCGGCGCGACGTGGTCGCTGACGCTGGCCTTCGGCGCGGCGCTGGGCGGCGCGGTGACCGACCTCTTCGGCAGAAACACCGCGTTCGTCATTGACGCCATTTCGTTCTTCATCTCTGCCGCTTTCATCTGGGCGACGCGCATCCCAAAGCTGCCGAAGCGCGAGCGTGACAGCGCCCAGCGCATGTCGTGGCTTGAGATGACCGGCATGGCCGACATGATCGAAGGCGTGCGGTATTTGAAGACTAACCCGCACGTCATCGCTCTATTGCTGGTCAAGAGCGGCTGGGGGCTGGGCGGCGGCGTGCTGCTGTTGCTGGCCATCTTTGGCCGCGAGATCTTTCCGCTGGGGCATGACGGCAGCGCCTCGATTGGCTTGCTCTATGCGGCGCGCGGCACGGGAGCGCTGCTCGGGCCGATGATCGCCACATGGATCACAGACGATTCGCCGCGTCCCATGCGCCGCACGATCAGCATCGCCTTTTTTGTCTCGGCCATCTTCTACCTGTTATTCTCGGGCTCGCCGTCGCTCGTGCTGGCGCTGCTGTTCGTCATCGGCGCGCATGCGGGCGGCAGCATCCAGTGGGTCTTTTCGACGACGCTGTTGCAACTGGCGGTGCCGAATCGTTTCCTCGGTCGCGTCTTCGCGCTAGAGATGGGCTTTCTGACGCTGGCGATGTCGCTGTCAACCTACGTGACCGGCTGGGGCTTAGACCACGCCGGCCTGAGCGCCCGACAGATGGCCGCCTGGCTGGGCGCGGCCTTCCTGATACCGGGACTGACGTGGCTGGTGTTACAGCGATGGCTCGATAAATTCGAAACCGGCCTCGGCGAGCGCACACCAACGGCCATTGAGGCCGAGCCGGCAACCGAGACTTCATTCCCGCCGGTCGCTTAATCCGCTACACAGTTTGCAAGAAAGAAAAGCTTCGGCGTTCAAACCAGTGAATAAAAAACCGAACGTTCGTAGACTGCCAGCCCAATTTTCAGAATAGAAGGTACCCCATGCGACAACTGCTTCTAGCCGCCTTGTTGGTGGCTTGCTTCCACACCGTCGCCGGCGCGCAAGCGACCAGTAATGAATTGTACCCGAAGGTCGAAGGCTTCGTCGGCTATTCAGCCAATGGTTATTCGACGCGAGAATCGTCGGACCACACGGCAGTTCAAAACATCTCAGCTTTCTTCAGCGACCAGGCCGGGGGACCGACAGGCTTTCAGACTTCGCTCACCAGAAACCTGCGCAAATACCTCGGCATCAAGGGCGACTTTTCAATGTATTTCAATCAGAGCCGAGGACAGACAGGCACGCTCTGTGTTGAGAGCAATTGCGTGACCGGGCAGGCTTTCAATGTCGATTCCAGGGCGCTCTATTTGATGGGTGGCCCCGAATTCAAAGTGCGTAATCAAACACGGCTAACGCCTTTCGCGCACTCTTTATTCGGCATGGCGCACTCGCGCTCGGCGTTCCATACGGCCAGTCCGAGCCTCAGTTTCGCCGACTCGCACACTCGCACGGGACTGGCAATGGCATTCGGCGGCGGCTTTGATATTCGCGCCAGCAATCGAATCAGCGTTCGCAGCCTGATCGATTACCTGCCGACACGGCTGGGCGATGCCGATCCCCAGGAGAGCGGCAGACAAAACCACGTCCGCCTCTCACTCGGCATTGTCTTTCACTGAGATCGTGACGGGGCGATTGTCGCAGAACAGATGCCCTTAAGATTAAAATAACGATGCGGCTGATGACTCATCAGCGCGATTGAGTTCAGGAGAGAAGCCAATGAGATTCAGATTGCTTGTTGTGCTCGCGTTCGTTCTTTGTATGGGCGGCGGCGCCTTCGGCCAGGGGGTTATCATTCCCGACGAATGCCACCGCTGCCCGCCGCTGCCCCGCCCGCTGCCGCAACCGCTGCCGCGCGTCCTCAACGTCAAATCGGTAAAGATCACCACAAAGATCGATTCGCAGGTGGCGACGACGAAAGTCGAACAGGTCTTCGAGAACCCCTCGCCTTACCGGCTCGAAGGCGCTTACTTTTTCCCCATCCCTGAGAGTGCTTCGATCTCGGATTTCGCCATCTATGACGGCGACAAACGCATGGCCGCGGAGATTGTCGAGAAGGCAAAGGCGCGACAAATCTATAACGAGATTGTTCGCCGGCAGATCGATCCCGGCCTGCTCGAATACGTCGGCAAAGACCTCTTTCAGGCGAGCGTCTTCCCCATCGAGCCGCGCTCGACCAGGAAGATCGAGCTGACCTATTCGCAGGTGCTCAAGAGCGAAGGCGGCACCGTCAGCTACCGTTATGAGCTGGGCTCAGGCCGCCGCATTCAGCCAGCGCCGATCAAAGAGATTGCCGCCTCGGTCGAGATCAACTCGCCGATTGATCTCAAGAACATCTTCTCGCCATCGCACAAAATCTCGATCACGCGCGACGGCGAGCGGCGCGCGCGTTTGAGCTTTGAGGGCGTCGGCGCTGACACGCAAAAAGATTTCCTGCTCTATTACTCGCTATCGGAAAAAGATTTCGGGCTGTCGCTGTTGACCCACCGCGAGCCGGGCAAAGACGGTTACTTCCTGATGCTGGTTTCGCCGAAGTCGAACATCGCCGATCAGGAGCGCCTGGCGAAAGACATCGTCTTTGTGCTTGATACCTCGGGCTCGATGAGCGGCGAGAAAATTGACAAGGCGCGGGCGGCCTTAAAGTTCGGCGTCGAATCCTTAGGCGAGCGCGACCGCTTCAACGTCATCTCGTTTTCCGGCGAAGAACATCTGATGAAAGCCGCCTTGATCCAGGCCGACCGGGCCGGCAAGCAGGCGGGCGTGAAGTTTATCGATAACCTGCGCGCCGAAGGCGGCACCAACATCAACGACGCGCTGATCGCCGCGCTCAAACAGTTTCAATCCGCCGAGCGTCCGGCGATGGTGGTCTTCCTTACAGACGGCCTGCCGACGGTCGGCCCCACAGACATCAGAGACATCGTCCGCAATGCCGCCGGCGCCAACCGCGCAAACGTGCGCCTGTTCACCTTCGGCGTCGGCTATGACGTGAATACCAACCTGCTCGACAAGCTGGCGGCGGACAATCGCGGCGTCAGCGATTACATCGAGCCGCAGGAAGACCTCGAAATCAAAGTCTCGAACTTCTTTGCTCGGGTCAACTATCCAGTGTTGTCGGATCTGAAGCTCGACTTCGGCGGCGTCGAAGCCGACCTGCTCTACCCGCGCACGCTCGGCGACCTGTTCAAGAACTCGCAACTGGTGATCGTCGGGCGCTATAAGAACAGCGCGAGCGCCGCCACCATCCGCCTGACCGGCAAGGTCGGCAACCGCGAAGAGACGTTTACCTTCGCGGGTCAGCACTTCCCCGCCGAGCGCAGCGACAACGCTTTTCTCGGGCGGCTGTGGGCGACGCGCCGCGTCGGCTACCTGCTCGAACAGATTCGCCTGAACGGCGAGAACACGGAAGTCAAAGACGAGATCATTCAGCTCGGCACGCGCTATGGCATCGTCACGCCGTACACCTCTTTCCTGGTGACCGAAGACATGAAAGACATCGGCAGGCGCGGGCGTCCCGGCGAGCCGCTGCCGCCAATGCCACGGCGCTCGTTGGATGCAATGGCCAACGCCGCGCCCGCCAGTGGTTCTGGCGTTGCGGACACGAGATTGCGCCAGTCGAGCGGCGAATCGGCGGTCGTCTACAGTCAGGCCGAAAAGGCGTTAAAGGAGTCGGACAAACTCGATAGCCCCGACTCGTACCTGATGAGCGTTCGCACTGTCGCGGACAAGACCTTTAAGCTCAAAGGCGACGAGTGGGTGGACACCGAGTTCAAAGACACCGCGGCGCTGCCGCAGGTCAACCTGCAATTCGGCAGCGACGAGTTCTTCAGCTTGATCGCCAAAGAGCCGAAGCTCGCCGAGTACTTTGCGCTCGGCAAGAAAGTCACGGTCGTCTACAAAGGCAAGGTCTATCGTGTGATATAGATCGCCTGGCCACAAAGCCACGAAGCCACAAAGAGGACACAATGTATATCGTGACTCTTTGTGGCTTCGTGGCTTTGTGGCTTTGTTTTTTCGTAGCGCCGCGAAGTACAATCGCGGTGCTATGAACATACTGGTCATCGGCTCTGGCGGGCGCGAGCATGCGCTCTGCTGGAAGCTCAAACAATCGCCGCGCACCGCGGCGCTCTTCTGCGCCCCCGGCAACGCCGGCATCGCCGCCCTCGCCGACTGCTTGCCCGCCGATGTGAATGATGCGGGCAGCCTGGCCAACCTCGCCGAAGCCATCAAAGCCGACCTCACCGTCGTTGGCCCTGAAGCGCCGCTGGTCGCGGGCATCAGTGAAGCGTTTCATGCGCGCGGCCTCAGACTGGTCGGCCCATCTGCCGAGGCGGCGCGGTTGGAAGGCAGCAAGATTTTCGCCAAGCAGTTCATGGCGCGTCACCAGATTCCCACGGCGCAGTTCACTGCCTGTCATTCGCCCGAATCGGCGCGCGCCGCGCGTGAGCTTGAATTCCGCTTCCCCGTCGTCATCAAGGCCGACGGCCTGGCTGCCGGCAAGGGCGTGCGCATCGCCCAAAATGAAGGCGAGTTCGACGCCGCGATTCAAGACTTAATGATTGACCGCCTCTTCGGCGAAGCCGGGACGCGCATCGTCTTGGAAGAATGTCTCGTCGGGCACGAGGCTTCTGTGATGCTCTTTACAGATGGCAAGGATTATAAAGTGATCGCCCCGGCGCGGGACTATAAGCGCGTCAATGATCGTGACGAAGGGCCGAACACCGGCGGCATGGGGTCGTTTTCAATGCCGGGGCTGATTGACGAAGCGACGATGGCCCGCATCCGTGGCGAGGTGATCGAGCCGGCGCTCGCCGGATTGCGCGCTGAAGGCTATCCGTTCAGGGGCTTCCTCTACGCCGGTCTGATGTTGACTGCTGACGGCCCGAAGGTCATCGAGTTCAACGCGCGCCTGGGCGACCCGGAAACTCAGCCCATCCTCATGCGCCTCGATAGCGATCTGGTTGACATCTGCGAAGCCATCATTGATGAACGCATCGGCGCAACCGAAGTGCGCTGGAGCGATGTCGCGACCGTCTGTGTCGTCGCGGCGTCGGGCGGTTATCCCGGCGACTTTGAGAAGGGCAAGGCCATCAGCGGTCTTGATGAAGCGGGCACGGTCGAAGGCGTCGTCGTCTTTCACGCCGGCACGGCGCGCGATACGGGCGGCGGACTTGTGACCACGGGCGGGCGCGTGCTGGGCGTCACGGCGCGGGCGGCGACGCTTGAAGCGGCGCGGGCGCGGGCTTACGAAGCCATCAGCAAGATTCAGTTCGAGCGCATGCACTATCGCCAAGACATTGCCGCGCAAGCATGAGCTATCTTGAAAATTGCGAATGGGTCATATGATGAGAATCACTCGACCGGGCACTTTCACCGCATCGTTGCTGCTATCGCTCACCCTCTGCTCAATGGCGCAGACCGCCGGGCCACGCCCGCTGAACCCGGCGACCATGCCAGTGGGCGAGCGTGTGCGCAAAGAGCTGGTTGAGTTCAAAGGCAAGGTTATTTTATTCGCCAAGAATCTCGACAGCGGCGCGACCTTTGGCATCGGCGAAGACCAGCGCGTCCGCACCGCCAGCACCATCAAAGTCGCGGTGATGGTCGAAGCCTTTGCCCGTGTCGCCGAAGGCAAAGCGAAATGGAGCGATGAAGTCGTGCTGACAACCGCCAAGAAAGTTGGCGGCTCAGGCATTCTGCAAGAACTGTCTGACGGCCTGCGCCTCAACCTGCGCGACGCCGTCACCTTGATGATGACCCTCAGCGACAACACGGCCACCAACCTGGTGCTGGACGCCTTGACCACCGATGCGGTTAACGCGCGCATGGAGTCGCTCGGCCTGCACCAGACGCGCGTGTTGCGCAAGGTCTTTGGCGGCGGCATAAGTCGCGCGGGCGAAGACCCGGCCCTCAAGCCTTACGGGCTGGGCGTGACGACGCCGCATGAGATGGTCACACTGCTTGAAAAGCTGGAGCGCGGCGAGGTCGTCAGCCGCGAAGCCTCCAAAGAAATGCTGGCGCTGATGAAACGCGAGCAGGTTCATGCAGGTATCGGGCGCACCTTGAACGGCGTCGAGATGGCGACCAAGTCGGGCGCGCTCGATCAACTGCGCAGCAACGTCGGCATCATCTACAGCAAGCGTGGCCGCATCGCGATGGCGATTACCTGTGATGACATGCCGGAGGCTGATTGGACAGAAGATAATGCCGGCCTGCTGATGCTGTCGCGGCTGTCGCTCATTCTCATGGATGGGCTGGGGCAATCGCCCGCCAATGAACATCGGTAAATTGACACTGCCTCTAACGCTCAACTATCATCGGGATTAATGCATTTGACTCGTCTGCGAATGCCTTTGACCTTTAGCCAAGGAGAAGCGAATGAGCACCGTCGAGATAACGAACCGCTTGCAGGAAGCCGAGCAGGAATGGGAAGAGCGCACGTTGAAGCCGACGCTCCGCCAGCGGCCTGAAAGCAAGTCACAGTTCACGACCACGTCGCTCGCCGCGGTCGAGCGGCTCTACACGCCGAACAGCCTGCCGGATTTCGATTACGAAACCGAGCTCGGCTTTCCCGGCCAGCCGCCCTACACGCGCGGCATTCACGCGACCGGCTATCGCGGGCGGTTGTGGACCATGCGCCAGTTCGCCGGCTTCGGCTCGGCCTTCGACACCAATCAGCGGTTCAAGTATCTGCTCGAACATGGGCAGACGGGTCTCTCGGTCGCCTTCGACCTTCCGACCTTGATGGGCTACGATTCGGATCACCCGTTCAGTGAAGGCGAAGTCGGCAAGTGCGGCGTGGCCATCTCCAGCCTCGCCGACATGGAGGTGCTGTTCGACGGCATCCCGCTCGATCAAGTGACGACCTCGATGACGATCAACGCGCCGGCTTCGATGATCTTTGCCATGTTCCTGGCGGTCGCCGAGCGCCAGGGCGCGGACTGGAAGCAGGTCGGCGGCACGCTGCAAAACGACATCCTCAAAGAGTACATCGCGCAGAAAGAGTGGATCTATCCGCCGCGTCCTTCGATGAAGCTGATCACCGACACCGTCGAGTTCTGCACCCGCGAAGTGCCGCGCTTCAATCCCATCTCGATCAGCGGTTATCACATCCGCGAAGCCGGCTCGACGGCTTTGCAAGAGCTGGCTTTCACGCTGCGCGACGGCATCGAATATGTGCAGTACGCGATCAACGCCGGCATGGACGTCAACGAATTCGCGCCGCGCCTGAGCTTCTTCTTTAACGCGCACAACGACTTCTTTGAAGAGATTGCCAAGTACCGCGCCGCGCGCCGCATCTGGTACAAGGTGATGCGTGATCGCTTCAATGCGACCAACCCGCGCGCCTGGACGTTGCGCTTCCACACACAGACCGCCGGCGTCTCGCTCACGGCGCAGCAGCCTTTGAACAACATCGTGCGCGTGGCGATTCAGGCGCTGGCCGGCGTCATCGGCGGCACCCAATCGCTGCACACCGATGCTTATGACGAAGCGCTCGCCCTGCCTTCGGACGAAGCGGCGCTGATCGCGTTGCGCACACAGCAGATCATCGCGCACGAATCGGGCGTGACGAATACGATTGACCCGCTCGGCGGCTCGTACTTCGTCGAGAAGCTAACGCGCGAGATGGAGGAAGGCGCGTTCGATTACTTCCGCAAGATTGACGGCTTCGGCGGCATGGTCGAGGCAATAGACGCGGGCTTCCCGCAGCGCGAGATTCAGGATTCGGCCTACGATTACCAGATGGCGGTCGAGACCAAAGACAAGATCATCGTCGGCGTCAACGACTACGTGATGCAAGAAACGCCGGGCGACGTGAACCTCTTGCAGATTGACGAATCGGTGGCCGAGCTGCAACGCGAACGCCTGGCGCAACTGCGCAACGAGCGCGACCAGGCGCGCGTCGAGAAGAGCTTGAAAGCGCTGGCCGATGGCGCGCGCGCCGGCGAGAACACCATGTACTTGCTGCTCGATTGCGCCCGCGCCTATGCGACGCTCGGCGAGATGTGCGAAGCGCTCAAGCCGATCTACGGCATCTATCAAGAGCCGGCGTTTTAGCACGATGGGCCAAAACAAGCACTACCGGAAGCGCGTCACCGGTTTGCAAGCGAAGATCAACTTGCATGAGCAAAAGATCGCCTTTGAGCTACAGAAGGCGGAACCAGATGCCGGCCTCATTCAGCATTGGTCAAAAGAAATACGCGGCTGGCAAAATGAGATTGGTCGTTTACAAAGGCGCTTGCCACAAAAGAGGAAGTAATTATGGCTGTTACACAAAGTGAGAGCCGGCCGCTCATGAGCATATCTTCAAATATGCTCGATATGCACATGCAAGAGCTGACAGAAGAGTGCGCTCGATTCGTCGCGATGATAGAGGCTTTGCGTACGATGTCAGTGTCACCGGAGCCGGCTGATGAAGAGCTGCGGGGCTACATCGAAGCGAATCTTTACGCTTCACTGTCGCATTTGAATAATCATGTTCAGCCGGCGATGGACGAATGGGATCGGTTAGTAGAAGAATTGCCTGATGACGAGGAAGAGGACGCCATCAAATAACGAGCTATGACTGACCAACGAATCAGAGTGTTGTTAGCCAAGCCCGGTCTCGACGGCCATGACCGCGGCGTCAAAGTCATCGCCCGCGCCCTGCGCGACGCCGGCATGGAGGTGATCTACACCGGCCTTAGACAGACGCCCGAAATGGTCGTCGGCGCTGCCGTGCAGGAAGACGTAGACGCCATCGGCCTGTCCATCTTGTCCGGCGCGCATATGACCCTCTTCCCGCGCGTCGTCGAGCTGGCGCGCGAAGCCGGGCTCGATGACGTGATCGTCTTCGGCGGCGGCATCATCCCCGACGAAGACATTCCGAAGCTGAAAGAGCAAGGCGTCTCCGCCGTCTTTACCCCCGGCACACGCATGGAAGAGATCATCGAATTCATCCGCCGCCACGCCCGCCGCGCACGCTTCGCGTGAAGTAAAAAGTAAAAAGTAAAAAGGCAAAAGTGATGGGGAGGGATACGTTCCCAACTTTTGCCTTTTTACTTTTTACTTTTGCCTTGGCGTGCGCCGCGCACCCGGCTGTCATATACTTCGCCCATCGCTAGCGACTAATTACTTGGACTAAGCGATGGGCGAAGGGCTGGCAGATGTGATGGACGGCGCGCAACTGAGAGAAGCGCTCGAAGCGCACCACCGTGACGCCTGGGGCTGGGCGCTGGCCTGCTGTGCGCGCCACCCGGCGGACGCCGAAAGCGTTTTGCAGACGGCTTACCTGAAGATCCTCGAAGGCAAAGCGCGCTTTGGCGGCGCCTCGTCATTTCGCACCTGGCTGTTTGCCGTGGTGCGCAACACGGCGAGCGATTATCGCCGCCGCGAATGGCTCAACCGGCTGCGGCTGACCCGCCACGCCGAGAGCGCGCCGCCACCTGCCGCCCGCCATTTCGACGACGACGTTTATCGCTCGCAAGTGCAGTCGCTCTTTCAGCGGGCGCTACGCGCTTTGCCGCGCCGCCAGCAGGAAGCCTTGCAACTGGTCTTTTATCACGACCTCAGCGTGGCGGAAGCGGCCGAAGTGATGGGCATTACCGTCGGTTCGGCGCGCACACATTATGAGCGCGGCAAGCGGCAACTGCGCCGGCTGATGGCCGAGTCAGGAGTTAATGATGAATCGCCACTCGGAAGAGCAGAAAATCAAGCAATGGTTCCATGAAGCACGACAGGCGGACGCCGCGCTCGCGCCCTCGTTCGCAGAGACGGTCACGGCGGCGCGAGCGAAAACGCTACCTGCCGCGCGGTGGTCGCTCGCCTGGCGCTTTGCCTTGGTCGCAGTCGTGCTGGTGGCTATCGGCGTTGCCGCGCTGATCTTCTTCAAGCGGTCAACGTCGCAGCCCAATCAGCAGACCGCCCAACGAGGGGAGACGCCAGGGTTGCCACCGGCCACCCCTACGCCGGAAATTACTTTCACCGGGCCCGCGCCAGTAGTCATAGCCCGCGCCGTACCTTCGCGGGTCACGCCGCGTCGGCCACGCGCCGCCCGGCCACGACCGGAGATTGAGCCGTCCGCGCTCTTGAGCTTCAAGTGGCAATCGCCAACCGACTTCTTGTTACGCACGCCGGGCGCTGACTTGCTGAAAACTGTGCCGCGCGTCAGCGACTCGGTGGTGCGCTTCAACGTTTTTCGCCCTGATGAGCAAAATTGAAACGGAGGATTTATGCGAGGACTTATGAGCCGAAGAATTCTCACCTTAATCGCCTTCTTACTTTTGGCCGTTGCCACCGCGCGCGCCCAGCAGCCCGCGCCCGATCAACTCGGCGAGGCGTTCTTTTCGCCTGAGCTGGTGATGCAGCATCAACAGACCATCGGCCTGACCGATCAGCAGAAGTCTTTCTTCAAGACCGAGCTGCGCAAGGCGCAGATGCGCTTCACAGAGTTGCAGTGGCAACTGAGCGACGAATCGGAAAAGCTGGTGGCACTCGTCAAACAGGAAGCGGTGGATGAGCAGGCGGTGCTGACGCAACTCGACAAGGTGCTCAACGCCGAGCGCGAGATCAAGCGGACGCAACTGTCGCTGGTCATCCAGATTCGCAACAACCTGACGCCCGAGCAGCGCGCCAGGCTTACCGAATTGAAACGCGGGAAATGATCAAGCGGAGCGATGCGTGATGAACTGAAGCGATGACGCCAGGCATGCCGACGCCCGGCTTTGCGCAATTCATCACGCATCGCTCATCATTATTTTTCTCCGCCTTCGGGGCCGTAAAACAGCACCCACACGGCGAAGTCGTCGCTGAAGCGCTCGAACCAGTGGGCCTCGCCGGCGGCGGCAAACAGGAAATCGCCCGCCTCGAACTTCTGCCGCGCCCCCTCGCAGACATACTCGCCGTGACCACTGACGACAATGTAAACCTCGTCGCGGCTGTGCGGCTTCTGCGGGTCGAAGCCGCGCGGCGCGTAGACTTCGAGTTGCAGGCTGCCGTGCGTGAATAAAGTCACAAAACGCTGACCGCCCTCTTCGGGAAGTTTGGCCAGTGCTTCTTGAAAGCCAACCTTTCGCCGGCCCTCGACTTCGGTATTATCGGTGTTATGGGAAGTAGGATCGTTGCTCATCGTCCACCTGAGTCTGATGATGTTTAAGGCAGCTAATCGTGATTGTCTGACAGAACCTTGGGCGAGGGCAAGCGACGCGCCGCCCGTCAGGCGCTCGCCGTCATAGCGCCCGACTTTTTCTGTCGTTATAGTATGCAGCGTAGGCGCAATGATCGAGCAGCCTTTGTGCGCTGCGAAACTCTGGCAGGAGAGAATAAGATGGAAAAGCGTCAACTCGGCAAATCCGAATTGCAGGTTGCCCCGCTCGCATTCGGCGGCAACGTCTTTGGCTGGACGGCAGACGAGCCGACCTCGTTTCGACTGCTGGACGCGTTTGTCGCCGCCGGCTTCAATCTCATCGACACGGCAGACCTCTACTCCCGGTGGAAGCCGGGCAATCAGGGCGGCGAATCTGAAACCATCATCGGCAAGTGGCTGCGGCAGCGCGGCAACCGCGACCGTGTGATCATCGCCACAAAAGTCGGCATGGACATGGGCGGCGGCAAGAAGGGGCTGTCGGCGTCTTACATCCAGCGCGCCGCCGAAGATTCGCTGGCGCGGTTGCAGACAGACTACATCGATCTCTACCAATCACACACGGACGACGCGGACACGCCGCTGGAAGAGACACTGGGAGCCTTCGCGCAGTTGGTTGAACAGGGTAAGGTGCGCGCCATCGGCGCGTCGAACTATTCGGGCAAGCGATTAGCCGAGGCCATTGATGTCAGCCGCAAGCATGGCTATCCACGTTACGAGAGCCTGCAACCGAACTATAACCTCTACGACCGCGCGGAGTACGAAACCGACATGGAGCCGGTCTGCCTTGAGCACAGCGTCGGCGTGATCAGTTACTATTCGCTGGCCAGCGGCTTTCTCACGGGCAAGTACCGCTCAGAAGCGGACCTGGCGAAAAGCCCGCGCGGCAAAGGCGTCCAGGCTTATCTGAACGAGCGCGGCTTCCGAATTCTGCAAGCGCTCGACGAAGTTGCCGGCGCTTATCATTCGACGCCGGCGCAGGTGGCGCTTGCCTGGCTGATTGCCCGTCCGAGCATCACTGCGCCTATTGCCAGCGCCACCAGTCTTGAACAACTGGACGACCTGATTGCCGCCGCGCATCTAAAATTGGATCGGGCGGCGATAGAGAAACTGGATCAGGCAAGCGCGTGAGATGTAAAAAGATGTCTGCGCTCGACCTTCTGTTTGACGCCGCCGCGAAAAGCGAATAGCTTCATCGGTGTGGGGCAGTTCCCTGCTCTCCACCTCTGAACCTGTGGCTGCCGCCCGGTGGTTGCGCGGCCAGGAATCTAACCCGAAAGAGAAATCCGATGAAACATAAACTTGTGACGTTTGTGTTTCTGCTCGCCCTGGCTGCGCCAGCGGCGGCGCAGGCAAAGAAGACAGAGGCCACAGACTGGCACGATGTCACCCGTGATGTCTTCGTCAACAACGAGCTGGATCGCGGCGCGCAGGTCTTGACCGCCGATAACCCGACGCGCCTGGCGCTGGTGACGGCAAAGCTCGACGCCGCCATCGTGCTCGACATCACAGAGAAGACCATGAGCGCGATGCCGAAGGACGCTTTTCATTTTGCTGCTGATCGCGTCTCGGCGAAATCCGACGCCGGTGTCGAGCTAAAGCCCGCGGGCAAGTTCACGCGCATCGACGGGCCGGTTTATTCGTTCGCCATCGGCGGCCTGCCGGTGTTGATCCGCGCGCATCCGGGCGCAGTCGGCGAGCTGACTTTAGACAAGCTCTGGGAAACTGTCCCCGTGTGGCGTGCCGAGATGGACGCTTACACGCCCGACGCCGGGGCGGTCGCGGCGCTCAAAGCAATCGATAAAGAGACACAGCTCACATTGATCTTCGGCACATGGTGTGGCGACAGCAAGTATTATGTGCCGCGCCTGCTGCGGGCGTTGAAAGAGGCCGGCAACAGCCATCTGCAAGTCAAGCTCATCGGCGTAGACAATCAGTTTCATGAGCCGGTCGCCACAGTGCAGCCGCGCCAGTTAACCAACGTGCCGACCATCATCGTCGAGCGCGATGGGCGCGAGGCCGGGCGCATCGTCGAGACGCCTGCCGTCGAGCTGATCGAGCAAGACCTCGCAGACCTCTTGAGCGGCAAGGTAAATCCGCACAAGGGGCGATTGGAGCGCGGCGCGAAGATCGCTTCGGGGGTTTATCAGTACAAGGACGCGGGCGGCAAACTGCGCGGCTCGGAAGATTGGGAGATGTTCAATACCGCGGACGGCGGCTTGCTCTTGCACAGCCGCGTGGCGATGGGCGATGTCGTCACGGAAGTCTTCGAGCGCACCAACGCGCAGCACGTGCCGACTTACGTCGAGATCACCCGCCAGCGCAATGAGGCGCGCGCGCGCACGCGCATCAACATTGACAGCCACACGCTGACCGCCCGCATGCGCAGCAGCATCAGCGGCATCATTCAACAGACGCTCGAAGTGCCTGACGCCTTCAGCCTCCGCCTGCCGGCGGTCGCCGCTGATGGCCTGCGGCTCGCCAACCTGAAAAGTGGTGAAGCATACAAAGCGGCTTGCTACCTGTCGCCGGCAGAGTTCGACGGCGCGATGGGGTCGCTGGCCGAGATGCGTGTTGAGGGCAAGGGCGACGAAGCGGTGCGCGTGCCGGCGGGCGATTTTCAGGCGCGTCACGTCATCCGCAAAGGCGAAAAGGAAACGAGCCACCTGTGGTTGCACCCGCGGCTCGGCGTGCCTGTGCGCGGCGAGGTCAATGGGTTGGCGTTCGTGCTAACCGCGCTTGAGCTTGCGCCGCCGGCGAAGTAAGCTATCCTCAGTAAAGCTTGCGTGAACTCTCCGAATGTCGAGTTGAATCAGGAGGAACATTTAATGAAGACCCGAATCAGTCGTCGCTCGGTGTTGAACACGATTGTGCCGGCGGCGCTTGTCAGCTTCGCGTTTCCGGCGCGCGCCAAAGCCGCCGACCAGCCGCATATGCAGGCGGCGCTCGACGCGCTCAGGGTCGCCAAGCGCGAGCTTGAACAGGCGACCGATGACAAAGGCGGCCACCGCCGCAAGGCCATCGGCCTGGTCAATCAAGCGATGAGTCAGGTCGAGCGCGGCATTCAGTTCGACCGCAGGCATTAATCGTCGAGCGGCTGGCGAGCGCCGGCGCTCGCCAGCCGAATCGCCCGATCTTCAATTCACCCCGCCCGTCTTTGAGACCGCCGCAAGCCTACGTGAATCCACTCGTCATTGAACGCCTGACCCACGCTTGACAAGCCGCGCCGGGTACACGATGCTAATTGTTTGGCTAAGGGCGATAATTTCCGCCCGATGCGCATCACCAACCTATCAGAACTCATAGGAGACTGTCAGATGGCGACCAAGTACGTCTACCTCTTCGCAAACGGCAAAGCCGATGGCCATGGCCAGATGAAAGACTTGTTAGGCGGTAAAGGCGCGGGGCTTGCCGAAATGACCAATGCCGGGCTGCCGGTGCCCCCCGGATTTACGATCACCACGCAGGCTTGCAATATGTATTATGACGCCGGCCAGCGCTTCCCGGATCAGATGTGGGAGCAGGCGCTCGCGGCGATGAAAGCGGTCGAGCGCGCCACCGGCAAAGGCTTCGGCGATCCGAAAAACCCGCTGCTCGTCAGCGTGCGCTCGGGCTCGAAGTTTTCGATGCCCGGCATGATGGACACGGTGCTGAACCTCGGCCTCAATGAAGAGACGCTGCTTGGGCTAGGCAAGCTCACCGCCAACGAGCGCTTCGCTTACGACGCCTACCGCCGCTTCATTCAGATGTTCGGCAAGATCGTTCTCGGCATCGATGCCGAGCTGTTCGACGACGCCTTTGACGCGGCGAAGAAGAAGGCCAAGGCTAAGCTCGACACCGATCTTTCGACCAAAGACCTCAAAGAGATTGCCAAAGAGTTCAAGAAGATCGTCCGCAAGCAGACCGGCAAGGATTTTCCCACTGATCCTTACAAACAGCTCGAAGAAGCGGTGCGCGCCGTCTTCCGCTCGTGGAACGGCGAGCGCGCCATCGCCTATCGCCAGATCGAAAAGATCCCCGACGACCTTGGCACAGCGGTCAACATCGTGACCATGGTCTTCGGCAACATGGGCAACGACAGCGGCACCGGCGTCGCCTTCACGCGCAACCCGAAGACCGGCGCCAAAGAGCTGTTCGGCGATTACCTGACCAACGCTCAGGGCGAAGACGTGGTGGCAGGCATCCGCACGCCGAAGCACATCGACCAGCTCCGAGAAGACATGCCCGAGGTCTATGACGAGTTCGTCCAGGTCGCCGACCGCCTGGAGCGCCACTATAAAGACATGCAGGACCTCGAATTCACCATCGAGCGCGGAAAGTTATGGATGTTACAGACGCGCAACGGCAAGCGCACCGGCCCGGCGGCGGTCAAAGTCGCGGTTGAGATGGCGCGCGAAGGCTTGATTGACGAGCGCACCGCCGTGCTGAGAGTGCCGGCAGGCGACATCGATCAGCTCCTGCACAAGATGGTTGACCCGAAGGCGAAAGTCCACGTGCTGACGCAAGGCATAGACGCTAGCCCCGGCGCGGCGGCGGGCCGCGTCGTCTTCACGCCGCACGAGGCCGAAGCCTGGGCCGCCAAGGGCGACCCGGTGATCCTGGTGCGCCGCGAGACTTCGCCCGAAGACGTGCGCGGCATGAAAGCGGCGCAGGCGATTTTGACTTCGACCGGCGGCCCGACTTCGCATGCGGCGGTGGTGGCGCGCGGCTGGGGCAAGCCGTGTGTGGTCGGCGCCGGCGAGCTCAACATCAACTATGGGAAGAATGAATTTGCGGTCAACGGCACGCGCATCAAGCAAGGCGACTGGGTGACCGTGGATGGCACCACAGGCCATGTCATCGAGGGCCAGGCGCCGCTGGTTGATCCGCAGCTCGGCGAAGATTTCTATCAGCTCATGAAGTGGGCAGACCAGTTCCGCCGCCTCAAGGTGCGCGCCAATGCCGACACGCCCGATGACGCAGCGATGGGCCGCAGCTTTGGCGCCGAAGGCATCGGGCTCTGCCGCACAGAGCATATGTTCTTCGAGGGCGAGCGCATCGATTATGTGCGGCAGATGATTCTCGGCTCGCTCGATTTCAAGCGCCTCGACTCCGAGCTGAAAACCATTGAAGGCGAGAGCGTCGGCACGACCAGTCCGAAGAAGCGCGAAGAGATCGCCCGCGTGCGTCGCCGCTTGAAGCAGGAGATCGAAGAGCCGAAGCGCCTGTACCTCGGCGGCCTGAAAGAGCTGCTCAAGTTACAGCGCGCCGACTTTGAAGGCATCTTCAAGGCGATGGATGGGCTGCCGGTGACCATCCGCACGCTCGATCCGCCGCTGCACGAATTCCTGCCGCACGACGAAGAAGGCACCAGGAAGCTGGCGCGCAAGCTCAAGGTGAAGTGGCAGCATCTGTGGGCGCGCGTGCAGTCGCTCCACGAAGCCAACCCGATGCTCGGACACCGCGGCTGCCGCCTCGGCGTCGTCTACCCGGAGATCACCGAGATGCAGGCGCGGGCCATCTTTGAAGCGGCGGCACGTGTGCAGAAGAAGGGTGTGAAGGTCTTGCCGGAGATCATGATTCCGCTGGTCAGCCACGTCAATGAATTGAAGCTGCAAGCCGAGGTCGTGCGCCGCGTCGCCGGTGAAGTGATGCAGGCGACGGGGCAGCAGATCGAGTATCTGGTCGGCACGATGATCGAGCTGCCGCGCGCGGCGCTCGTGGCCGATAAGATCGCCGAGGTGGCAGAGTTTTTCTCGTTCGGCACGAACGACCTGACGCAGACGGCCTTCGGCATCTCGCGCGACGATTCGGGCAAGTTCCTGCCTTACTATGTTGATCACCGCATCCTTGAGTACGACCCGTTCCAGGTGCTCGATCAGGAAGGCGTCGGCCAGCTCGTCGAGATGGGCACGGAGCGCGGACGGCAGACGCGAAAGGATTTGAAGGTCGGCATCTGCGGCGAGCACGGCGGCGAGCCGTCATCGGTCGGCTTCTGCCACCGTGTCGGTTTGTCTTATGTGAGCTGCTCGCCTTATCGCGTGCCGATTGCGCGACTGGCGGCGGCGCAGGCGGCGCTCGGCAGCGAAAAGAGCGTCTCGCGCACCGCGTGAGCAGCGTTTAAGAATATTAAATCTGACAGCGGTGGGTCTATGGGCATTCGCTTATTAGCTCACCGCTTTTTCTTCTTATGCTTGCTTTTTCTTTGTTTACTGGCAGGAGGGACTCGAAAGCCCGTCATCTGCGCAAGGAGCTGCCGCCTCTGCTCTTTTACCATCTCATAGCTGGGATGGTCATGGGGAAGGCCCCGGAAATAGTCCTCAATGAAGTCCCTCGCTTCAAGGCGACGACTTAATTTAAAAAGAGAGTACGCCACACCTACTGCTGAGGAAATAGTATTAGGATGATGCTCTCCTAATAAATCCCTGCGAATTTCCAGCGCCTTCTGTTTAAACTCTAGTGCTCGCTTATGATCGCTGAGGTTGGCATAGGTGCTGCCAATATTGTTGAATGAGGTGGCTGTGTCAGGGTGCTTATCGCTGAACAACTCCTTCTGGATCTCCAGCGCCTTCTGCTCGAATTCCAGCGCCCGTTTGTAGTCGCCGAGGCTGTCATAGGTGCTGCCGATATTGTTGAACGAGGTAGCTGTGTCAGGGTGCTTGTCGCCGAACAACTCCTGTCGGATCTCCAGCGCCTTCTGTTTAAGCTCTAGCGCCCGCTTAGGGTCGCCAAGGTAGCCATAGATGCTGCCGACGTTATCGAATGAGGTGGCTGTGTCAGGGTGCTTATCGCTGGACAGCTCCTGTCGGATCTCCAGCGCCTTCTGCTCGAATTCCAGCGCCCGTTTGTAGTCGCCGAGGTTGTCATAGGTGATGCCGACGTTGTTGAACGAGGTAGCTGTGTCGGGGTGCTTGTTGCCGAACAACTCCTGTCGAATCTCCAGTGCCTTCTGATAGAGTTCCAATGCTCGCTTGTAATCTCCCAATTGGAAATAACTAAATCCTAGATCATTTAGGATATGTGCTTTCAGAGCTAAATCGCCGGAGTTACTCTGCTCGAAGGCTGCCCATGCTTTTTCGAGCTGCGCACGAACATCATGATACCGCCCGTGATGATATGATGGATATGCTTGTAGCCAGATCAGTTGACTCGCATACTTTGGCGCATATGCTGAAGCATGTTGCTCCCATGCTTGCAGGTGATCGATCTCGCTCTCAAAAAGCGGCAATTGATTGAATTCTTCTCTCTTATCTTCAAACCATTTCGCCATTCGCTGACAGATGATATCGCTCCAACCCTCTCGACCCGTTAGTGGAACATCTTCACGCCGAACTTCGCGCACGAGCCGGTGAATGGCATAGCTTTCTGCGGCAGGGGGCTTTTGCAATAAGCGGAGGGCTATGCCGAGACTCAATGCTCCGGTCAATTCAGCCTGATTCGAAATATCAAGTAGTGCGCACATCAAAGATAATCCCATCGGTGCGGAGCCGCTCCATGTCAATAAATTCAGAATATCGCGCAGTAGCGGCTCATCCTGAAAGATTCCCTCGTTGATTTTTAGCGTGGAGTAAATATCTTTCTCATGCTTCGTGAAACTGCCGCTCAGAAATCTGCCCGGCAAGGCTGCTCTGAGGTTCTGTTGTAGAAGTTCAAGATACTGCTGCCAAGGCAATTGCCGATGGCGGATATAAGCCCCAGCTAATTCAATCGCCAGAGGCAAGCCGTCTAAAGTCTCAGCAATTTCTCTTGCAGCTCGCTCTTTATCTTCTCCGGTAGGCGACTGGTGCCGCCCTGCTTCTTGCAACAGCAATTTGAGTGAGAGTTCTTGATTCAATAGCTCAAGTGGGACACGCTTGAATTCGGGGTGCTCAAAGCGGCTTGTGATCAGAATATGCGGATTGGCTTGCGGCTCAGGCAAAAAGGGCTCAATTGCGCTGATGGATTCAACGTTATCGAAGATGAGCAGACAATCTGAGTACGTCCGTATGCGCTGTTGAGCAATTTCAAGCTTGTACTTGTGCTCGGATTCCGGCGCGACCCATCGCGCTTTCTCAGCAATATGGATCAATTGTGAATCAATGTCCTGGTCTGCATTCAGCCATACGACGCCGTTTGGATAATCGTCCTGAAAGCGGTAAGCATACTCAACGGCAAGCTGTGTCTTGCCTAGTCCGCCCAGACCTCCAAATGCAGCGGTTTGGCCAATAGCTGTGCGGCGTCCGCTTGTGAGTTGCTCACGCACGGCCTGCATTGTTTCTTCACGCCCGATGACCTGATCGCCCTTGGGTCGGAACGGAACGTAGAACACCCGATTGCGTGGATCGTAAGACGCAATCATCTGTGGGCGAGGCAGTTCGTTTGGCTGCGAATCGGGTTTTATTGGGGCTGAATGTGTTTCAGCAGCAATCTTTGCCAATTCGTGCATCCCCTCAAGCAAGGGGGCGCCATGATCCTCAACTGTAATGATCTCTACCGGCAGGTTCAGTCTTTGTAGGTTCTCGCGCTCGGCGGCGCGAGTGAGAACGTAATGCGGTCCAGTCGTGCCATTAAAGATGTCGCTAATTCCACGCAATTGCATTCCGAAATAGGCGTCATCCAGGCTGAACCCGATAAACAACAGGGTGTGCGAGGTCATCAATTGATGCAGCGTTGCCAGAGCCGCTCGATAGCGATGTTCAGCTTCTCCCGCTTCAGGATAAAGCCGGCTGTAGCCGTCGGGAGTAAGAATCAAATTCGTGGCGTTATTAATGTGGCCGTGAAGATGCCACACGGTTGGATGCTTGATCTCTCCGCGCAATAGCCCACTCTGCTCGGCCTGTGCTTCAACGTCCCAAAAAACCAGATCGTTAGGCTGAGGACAGGCCCAGTGCAGCACCCGATCATAATTGGTTGTAATAACAAGCTTGCTCCCTAATTGCCAAACCGCTCTTGCTAGATTGAGACTATCATCATCAGCGTCCGCGTTTCTGCGATCTATGTGCTCCTTAATGAACTGAAACCAAACCGGGCCTAATCCTTGCCGCGCCCGCCTTGCTGCATCGAGGTAATCAGAAGGTTCAATCTCCAGTAATCCCCGCACTGTATTTGCGTAGGGCGATTTCTTTTCTTCATCAAGCCGGTTGGCCGCTGCCTCTAACAAATTCTTCCAACTGGGGAAAAGACGCTCGCCATTCTTATCCTTCACGGCCATAGAAACGCCCGCTCCAACAAAGGGAATGACTTTACCTTCACGAAGGCGTTCATCCAATGTTCTTGGAATATCCATTGCTCACCCCAACTTTCCCAGACTCAATTGTGCTCGAATTCTCTGCCTACAAATAAAAGAAGGTAACGAATGCCACCCGAGAACAGGCGAAATATATCATTACCTTGCGATTTATTCCTAGAACTTGTTTTAACCGAATCAACCCATTTCTTACTGACGATTCGACTGGCTGTTCTGCCCTTCATCTGGGTAACCGTTTCAAAGAGGGTGGATGATAACGAGCGAATCAAGGATGGCGAGGCGGACAGATGAGCGGCGACGACTTGCCCTTGGTTCATAGCAAGCGGCTCAGTTCGACGCGCTCGCCTTGTCGCATCATCCAGCCCTTCAGCCGCGCGAACCCGCTGATGTGTTCCTTCACCTTGAAGCCCCGCATCAGTTTCGCACGGATCTTCAAACTCAAGCCGATCACCCGCTCCGTCGGGTTGTTGGTGTAGGGCCAGACCCTCGCCCACTTCTCATAGACTTCCCGCGCCAACTGCTTGAAGCGCGCCGCCGGACTCGCGCGCCGGCCTTTCTGCGGGCGCTTGACCCGCCGCTGCCGTTGATAAAGCTGCTTAGCCCGTTGTTGCCCATCGGCGGGCACCTCGCGCAACAAGGCTTCCAACTCCTGCAAGTCGCGCTGCAAGCGCGCCGACTGGGTTTGCCTTTGCAGTTCACGCACCCGCCGCAGCTTGTTCTTCTTGAAATGCGTCGTGCAGAGGTAATGATGCGGTTGGGCGATGACCGCATCGTAGGTGAGGTGCTCATCGCTGACCCAGTCCTCAATCCCGTAGGTCGCCTGTAAATCCTTGACCAGAGCCGCCATCGCCGCTTCATCCCGTTCGTCGAGCAATTCGACTTCCAGCAGCGTGCCGTCTGCGAAGTCAACCACCATCACGACACTCTCGTGGCGCGCGCCGTGCGGCTCGGCTAGGCGCTGGTAGGTGGCGTCAATGCCGGCCAGGCGCACTCGGCGATGGCCGCGCTGGTGCAGGCGCTTGACCGAGGCGAAGGCCGAGACGACATCGCGGTAGACAGAGGTGTCGGATTCTTTGGCACCCAACGCGGTCATCAGTTGGGCAGTGGCTTGGTAGCTCAAGCCCAGGGCATACAGCAGCAGATTCAAGGCGCGGACGCGTTGCGAGCGCTGGAAGTGGGGCGTGAGACCACCAGGTTGAAGCGTGAAGGTGCGCTGACAGCGGCGGCAGCGCATGCGCAGTTTGCGGACTTCTGCGAGGCGGGTATCGGTGACGGCAAGCCGACGCTGTTGATGGATGACGGCGGCGGGCTGCTGACAAAAAGGGCAAGCCCGCTCGACTTGCGGGTGTTGTTCGAGAGTGGGAATAATGTAGCGCAGCATAACAGGATTCTTTCGCGTTGGATTTCTGGCGAAAAACAACTGTCTGAAAGAATCCTGTTTTTTTCAACCACCTTCTGTGAAACGATTACTCATCTGGCAAGCGTTAGGGATGCCCAGAGCAAATTGGTATAATGGCCCGCTCTCTTGTGAGGGAAGAATTTGCTATACCTTTCCTGGTCACCCGTTTTATTGACACGCCGCATGACAGGGCAGATAATCTCGATCAAATCTTATTAAGGTGGTGCAGTAATGAATGAAGATTCTGATGTGATACGCCGCATTAACAATGCGCTGGCTACCATCGCCGAAAACCAGGCGCGCTTTGAAGAAAACCAGGCGCGCTTTGAGGAAAACCAGGCGCGCTTCGATGAGAAGATGGCGGCAATGCAAGAGGCCATCGCTGGTCTCATTCAGGTGGCGCGCATGCACGACGAGCAGATTGACCGCAACAGCCAGCAGATCAGAGAAAACTCTGAAGCGATTAAAGAACTCCGGGAAGGCTTGCGGGATCAGCGAGAACACATCAACGCCTTGATCCGCGTCGTGGAAGATCACGTGACGAATCATCCGTAGGAACGTAAAAAGGTTCGGGTCAGAAGCGCCACTCGCGCCATGAATTGCCCTGCGGAGAAGTCTGGTACTACACCTCGGCGTGATGAGCTTGCAGCGGCCTGAGCCGAAGGCGCTCACCGGCACGGCGCAAACCCTCATCACACTCGAAACCATCCTCGGCCCGTTGCAGGCGGCGCTGCTCGCCCTGGCCATCCGCCGTAAGTTCATGCGCTGAACGGCCAGCTTCAGGTATACTCCCTCGGTCACACCATCAGGCAGAAGGTTGAAGCAATGAAACGAAAGCGACTGACGGCGAAGCGCAAGTCCGAGCTCTGCGTCCTCTGCGGCAAGTGCTGCATGGCGATGACGTTTTACGGCGGCGAGGTGGATGACGAATCGCGCGACGAGATTCACTGGATGGGGCTGCACGGCTTCAAGATCGATTACGTCAAGACAGACGACGCGACGGATTACTATTTCACCATCCCGCAACGCTGCAATGCGTTGCAAGAGACACGCGGCGATGACGGGTTGATGCGCTACACCTGCGGCGTCTACGAAACCCGCCCGCAGATGTGCCGCGATTACGACGGCAGTCAGCCGGGACCGCTTGGCGTCAGCGATTGTTTCTGGCGATTGGAAAAAGAAGGCAAGCCGCTGCCGGTCACGGGTCTCGTACAACTAGAGACTTCGCGCTAGAGCGGTTTTCGATTGCGCTTGCCGTGTAGCGCAAGGCGGTTAGCTTGCGCTACACCCGATTGCAAACTGCTCTGACACGATTGCCGCTTCATCGGAACGTCGCACTGCTCAATGCCGGGAAGGATTTCAGCATCCTGAAAAATATTAAAACTGCGCAAACCGTTTCCTACTTTATTGCCTTCGTCGCTCTCGGCCTGGCGATGGCTTCGCTAGGCCCGACGCTTCCCGCGCTGGCCGGACAGACGCGGGCCAGTGTCGGCGGAATCAGCTACCTCTTCACCGTCCGCTCGTTTGGCTTTCTGCTCGGCTCCCTCTTCGGCGGCAGGCTCTTTGATCGCATGCGCGGGCACCACGTCATGGCGGCAATGATCATCGTCATGTCGGCGACTATGGCGCTGATGCCGGTTATCACGACGCTCGGTGTTTTGTTGGTTGTCATGTTGGTTTTGGGCACGGCAGAAGGCGCGGTCGGCGTCGGCGGCAATGCCCTGCTCGTCTGGGTTCATCAGAGTCGCGTCGCGCCCTTCATGAATGCCCTGCATTTCTTCTATGGGGTGGGTGGCTTCATCTCTCCGCTGATCATCGCGCGAACTTTTTCTATTCAGAATACGACAGCAGCGCCTTACGTCGTGCTGGCGTTTCTCATCCTGCCCGCCGCGGCGTTGCTGCTGCGCTTGCCGAGCCCGCGGAATCAACAAGCTTCGGCTGAGTCTTCGACCGCCAGTGGCATCAACTATAAGCTCGTCGTGTTGATTGCCCTGTTACTCTGCCTGTACATCGGCGCCGAGGTGAGCTATGGCAGCTGGATTTATAGCTACGTGCTTAAGATGAATCTGGGCGATGAACACATGGGGGCCTATCTGACATCGATCTTCTGGGGATCGCTCACTGCCGGTCGGCTCATTGGTGTCCCCATCGCGGCGCGACTTAGACCGCGCACAATCTTGCTGGCAGATTTGATGGGCTGTTTCATCAGCATAGGGATCGCCCTCTTATGGTCAACGTCGCTGGCGGCGATCACCGTCGCGTCGGTCTGCATAGGGCTTTCCATGGCTTCGATCTATCCGACGGCGCTGACATTTGCCGAACGACGGATGAAGATCACGGGACAAGTGACCGGGTTCCTGGTAGTCGGCGGAAGCTCCGGCGGGATGGTTGTTCCTTTACTGATTGGGCAGATGTTTGAGCCCCTCGGGCCGCGCGTGATGCTGTTCACCGTCCTGCTTGATTTAATTGTCGCGCTGATGGTTTATCTGTTCCTGGTTATTGATTCATCTCCTTACTATCGAACGAAGATCGAGCCAGAAGAACATACCGTCTAGCATCGAAGCGGCTCACGCAAACGCCGCCGCGAAAGACGTCCGGGGCGGCCTCGCTTTTCTTGCCTTGCCGCGACGTGATACAGCAAGGAGGGTGCTGGTGAAATCGTCCGTATTCGTGTAGACTCGCAATGTTCAAGGTTCGCTCGTTCGTTCCTATAAGATACAATCCATACGGCTTCGCCGCGGACACGGCTCATCGCCTCTGGAATCGGCTCTGCTGACTCTCGCCGACGAGTGAGGACGGGACGGGGTTGTTCGGATAGTGATTGAGATTGCCGCCGGATTCGGCAGAATGGTTGAGCCACTTTTGGCGGCAGGTCATTCATTCTGTCGTAACAAAGGACGCTATCTATGCACTGCCCCGCTCACCCGCGAGCCTCTGGCTATCCTCACCCTCTCTTGCCGATAAGGGCGCGATGGCTGATAGGATTGATCCTTCTGATGCTGCTGACGGGGCATCCCGCGCCCGCCGTCGCCTCTGACCCGAGCCTGAATCATAGTCGCGCCCCGCGCCCCGCGACCGCCGGCAATGGCGCTGGCCAGCCCGGCGGATTGCCGCTCGCAAAGCGCGTGCTCGCGGTGTGGGCCGAACCCGCAAATCATGGCGTGCGGCTGGTGATCAAAGCCGACGGGGCCATGCTATTCAAGCCGTTCACGCTGTCCGCCCCCTGGAGAATTGTGGTTGACATCACAGGGGTTCGCAGTGCCGTCGGCAGCTCGACGATCCCGGTCACCAGCGCCGTCGTCGAGCGCATCCGCATTGGTCAGCCCGACGCGAATCTCGTGCGCGTGGTCCTCGACACGCCGGCTCAGATGCCCTATCGCATAGACATTGAAGGCGATCATCTACTCATCAGCGTCGGCCATTTCAACCCCGCGCCATCTGCCGCCAACCCAGGGGCGGCGGCGGCTGCGACTAAGCCTGTGACGGCGGCCGTAAGGACGAACGCGGAGAAATCCCCAACGGCGGCCCCGGTGGTCCCCACACCCGCCGGCGCGGCTGCCGAGCAGAGACCAGGCAGCGACAATAACGCCGAGGATCGCGCGACCGTGAACCGGCTCCTGCGCCATGTCGAGGAACTCGAAGCGCGGGTCCGCGAGCTCGAAGCGAAAGTGCCCGCAGCAGCGATCCCATCAGCCGCGCCAGCGACGGAAGACGTCGCGGCGGCCACCAACCCGCCGCAATCGGAAAGCCACGATAACCTTGACGCGCACAGCAATCATGACCGGCCGGGCGGCAAACCCTCATTGCAACTGCAAGGGTTTGCCGACATCGATTACCGGTCCACTAACGAACACGGCGTGAACAACGCCTTTGCTCTTGGCCAGCTCGATCTGTTCATCACATCGCGCCTATCTGATAAGTTCAACGTGCTCAGCGAACTGATCATCCAGGCCGGCCATGATAACGCCTTCAGCTTCGAGATACACCGTCTGCTGCTGCAATACTACCCGAACGATTATTTCAACCTCAGCGTCGGGCGCTACCACACGGGCATCGGCTATTACAACAGCGCTTACCATCATGGCCAATGGTTTCAGACCGCCGCCACCCGGCCCTTCATTTATGCGTTCGAGGGACAGGGGGGCATCCTGCCGCTGCACAATGTCGGCGTCTCGGTAAGCGGCCGCATCCCTTCCGGGTCGCTCGGACTGCGCTACCTCGCAGAGATGGGCAATGGCCGCTCGGTCAATTCGCCTGCCGACCGGAGTGTGCAAACCACCAATGATGAAAACCAGGGCAAAGCCGTCAACTTCGGCTTGCTGATGCGGCCCGATTGGGCGCGGGGCTTGCAGGCCGGGGTTTCGGTTTACCGGGACCGTTTGACGCCCGCAGGCCGAGCCGCTGTCGATCAGACGATTAGTGCGGCGCATGTCATCTTTCGTAACTCGAACTATGAATGGCTGAACGAGGTGCTGCTGCTGCACCATGCGCCGTCAGGCAGCCCGCGCACCTACAACTCGCCGGCTTTCTACACGCAATTTGCGCGGCGCTTTGGCGATGCATGGCCATATTTTCGCTATGAGTATCTGAACGTTCCCGATGATGATCCGATTTACCCGATCATCGGACGCCGTAACGGGCCGCTGGCCGGGCTGCGTTACGACCTGACGGAATTCGCGGCGTTCAAGGTGCAATACAATCACACGCAACGGCGCCGGCAGAAGTCGCTGGACGAGCTTTTGCTGCAACTGGCATTCACCTTTTGAGGCGGAGATTACTTATGCGCTATTCGCTTCCGCTTCTTGCCCTCGTCTTGACGTTGGCGCTGATGGCGCCGCCTGTGCGGACTGCGCCGCACGACAGCGTCCGCTACCCGGCGGCCTGGTCGCCAGCCTTTCAAGAAGACCTCGCCATCATTGTCAATAAGGCGAACCCCGTCGAAGCGATGACGCTGGCCGAGTTGCGCGACGTCTTTCTGGCCGAGCGCAGCCGCTGGCCGAATGGCCGCAAGGTGACGATCACCATGCTCGACATCGGCAATCCGGAGCGCGATGCGGTGCTGCGGACGATCTACCGCATGCGCGAGGCCGACTTCAACCGCAGCTTTCTGCGCGCCCGCTTCGCCGGCGAAACCACCGAAGAACCCAAGCTGCTGGCGTCACCGACGAATATGGTGCGCTTCGTCTTCAACGCGCCGGGAGCCATCGGCTATGTCCGTGCCAGCAGCCTGGACGGCTCGGTGAAAGTCCTGCGTATTGATGGCCGCGCCCCCGGCGAGCCAGGATACAGGATTAAATTTTAGGATTGACGGCATCCCCTGTCGCTCATAGAGAGGAATGGTCGCGATGCGCGCAAATCGTGGGACGCGGGCCCTGTTGGCCAGGCTTTTCCGCCGCTATAACACGACGCTGGCCTTTGTCTTGATCGGCGGCGCGGTGATCGCCGTCGGCGTGTTCGTGGTCAGAGATTTGCGCCGCGCCAATCAACAAGTACAGCAGATGTATGGCGAATCGGTCAGCGGCCTCGATCTGATTGGCGATGTGCAATACCAGACTCAGGAAGCCCGCCGCAGCATGCAATATGCGCTGACGACGCGCGACAGCAACCTGCAACTACAGTATGTCGGCGATTCGCGCGCCGCCGACGCGCGGGTGGCGGTGATGCTCGAAAAGCAACTGGCGCTCGCCACCTCGCCGGCGCTCATTGACTCAAGCAAGCAGTTCGAACAGGACTGGTCGGATTACCTGCGCATCCGCAACGAGTTGATTGGCTTGATTCTCGAAGGCGATCTCCAGGAGGCCGCCGGCCTCGACCTGCGAGAAGGCATCCCGCATTTCAACCGCGTTCGCAACGACCTCGCAGAGATCAAGCAGCTCTACATGGGCGACGCGGGCCGCCGCCTCGAAGAGGTCGAGAGCTCGTACAATCGCTCGTTCCGGCAACTGATCGCGATCCTCATTGGCATGCAGATACTCGCGCCATTCGTGGTGCGCGCCGTGCAGAAGGGCAAGATGGTTCAGGCGCTGCAAAAATCGGAAGCGCGTTTGCAGGAGATCATCGAATCGATCAATGAGGGCATGCTGGTCGTCGGCCCCGAACAGACCATCGAATTATGGAATGGCGCCGCCGAGCGCATCACCGACCGTCCGCGCCATGAGGCGCTCGGCCACAGCGTCGCGGCGGTTTTCCCTGAGGGCAATGTCACGCCGCTGACCAATGCCATTGCCGAATCAATCAAAGATGGCCGGCCCGGCGATGTTCAAGACTTGCAATTGCGGAGTGAAGCGTCGCGCTTTTTTGAAGCGCGCATCTTCCCGTTTCGCCGGCGCACGACGGTGTTTTTCACGGACATTACCGAGGGCTTGCTGGCCAAGCAACGGCAGGCGCAATTGCTCGCAGACCTTGAACGGACCAACGGAGAATTAACCGAGACGCTCGCCGAGTTGAATGAGACGCAGAGCCAGTTGCAGCGCGCCAAAGAAGCCGCCGAAGCCGCCAATCAGGCCAAGAGCGCTTTCCTCGCCAATATGAGCCATGAGTTACGCACGCCGCTCAACGCCATCATCGGTTACAGCGAGATGCTCGAAGAAGAGGCGGCAGATGTCGGCCAAAACGATTTCATTCCCGACTTGAAGAAGATCAGCACCGCCGGCAAGCACCTGCTCCAGTTGATCAACGAGATTCTCGATCTGTCAAAGATTGAGGCCGGCAAGACCGAGCTTTACGTCGAAACATTCGCGGTCAGCAGCCTGATTGCCGAGGTCGCGGCAACCGTCCGACCGCTAGTCGAAAAGAATGATAACCGCCTCGAAGTCAATCTGGATGCGCAGGCTGGTAGCATGCGCTCCGACCTGCTCAAAGTCCGGCAGACCCTGTTCAATTTATTAAGCAACGCCAGCAAATTCACCCGCAACGGCACGATCAAGCTTGATGTCGAGCGTGTGGCAAGCCGCTCGACGGGTGGCCCAGCCTGGCTCCGCTTTCGCGTCAGCGACACAGGCATCGGCATGACCGAGGCGCAGATGGCCAAGCTCTTTCAGCCGTTCACCCAGGCCGACGCCTCGACCACACGCCAATTTGGCGGCACCGGCCTGGGCCTGACGATCACGCGCAAGTTCTGCCAGATGATGGGCGGCGAGATTAACGTCACCAGTGAAGCAGGCCGTGGCAGCGCCTTCACCATCGATTTGCCCGCAGACTTGCAGGAGATGGCGACGCCAGGAGAATTACCTAAAAAAAGTCGGGCGGAAGCGGCCTCGGCCACTGCCAGCACGGTCTTAGTCATCGATGACGATCCGACCGTACGCGACCTGCTCGAACGGTTCCTGGCAAAGGAAGGCTTTCAGGTGATCTGCGCCGCGAATGGCGAGGAGGGCTTGGAAAAGGCCCAACGCTTGTGCCCCGATGCCATCACGCTCGATGTCATCATGCCGGGGATGGATGGCTGGGCGGTCCTCGCGGCCTTGAAAGCCAGCCCGGCGACGGCGGACATCCCGGTCATTATGCTGACGATTCTCGATGACCAGAACAGGGGCTACACGCTTGGCGCCACGGAATACGTCAGCAAGCCGCTGGACCGCGAGCGGCTCCTTAAAGTATTAGGCAAGTACCGCCAGGGCGACGGCCAGCATGTACTCGTGGTTGATGATGATGACGCGGCCCGCGCGGCGATACGGCGGCTGCTTGAAGGCGAAGGGTGGGCAGTAACCGAAGCTGAAAATGGCCGTGTCGCGCTTGACCGCCTGGCCAGCCGCCGCCCTGCCGCCATCCTCCTGGACCTGATCATGCCGGAGATGGACGGTTTCGAATTCATTCGCGGGATGCAGGCGCATGAAGGGCTTAAACGCCCGCCGGTCATTGTCATTACCGCAAAAGACATCACGGCGGAAGATCGCTTGCGATTGAACGGCTACGTCGAGAAGATTCTCGAAAAGGGCAGCTACAGCCGCGAGCAATTGATGCGCGAGGTGCGCGACCTGGTGGCCACTTGTGTGCGCAATGGCGCGGCGGCAGAATCTTAATCCGGCCACATGGCCTGGGCCGCTCTGGTGGGCGGAAAGGGGTGAGTAATCTTTGGCGAAGATTCTTCTGGTTGAAGACAACGAGATGAACCGCGATATGCTGTCGCGCCGGCTTGAGCGGCGAGGCTTTCAGGTGGCCATCGCGCAGACGGGCGAGGAAGGCATCGCTATGGCGCAGAGCGAACGGCCCGATTTGATCCTGATGGACATGAGTCTGCCGGTGATCGACGGGTGGGAGGCGACCCGGCGACTCAAAGCCGCTTCGGAGACCGCCGGGATACCAATCATTGCGCTCACGGCGCACGCCATGTCGGGCGACCGCGAGCAGGCAATCGCGGCCGGGTGCGATGATTACGACACCAAACCGATTGAGTTTCCGCGCTTGCTTTCCAAGGTCGAAGCCCTGCTCAAAACGGAGGCTGAGTCATGAAGTTAGATTCGCTGTCGCACTTGCGCCATGAAGTCAACACGCCGCTCAATGCCATCATTGGCTATAGCGAAATGCTGCTTGAAGACCCCGAAAGCTCCGGTTTGAGTGAATTCACCGGGCGCCTGCAAAAGGTTCATGCGATGGGCAAGCACCTGCTGGCAATCGCCAATGATGTGCTTGACCCGGCCAAGATCGTCGCCAATCGTCAGGCTGAAAACCTGATGGCGCTTGCCCACGAGATTCGCGACCGGCTGGCCATCCCCCTGAGTGTGATTATTGATTCGAGCGAATGGCTGGCGCGCGACACGGCAGCCAGTGGTCAAGCCGACTCGGCCTCCGACCTGCAAAAGATTCACGTCGCCGGCAAACGGCTGCAACAGTATCTTCAGGAAATCGTCCGGCCCGATGCGCAATTCAGCAGCCTGGCGGCGGAGGCGACCGTCGCCTCGTTCGACCGTCCCGGTCAAGCTGGCGCCAGAGCGGCCCACGAGCAAGGGTCCGTGCTGGTCGTTGATGACAACGAGATGAATCGCGACATCCTGTCGCGCATCCTCATGCGGCGCGGCCACCGCGTATCAATGGCGAGCAGCGGGCGCGAGGCGCTGGCAACGGTCGCGGCACAATCGGTCGATCTGCTGCTGCTCGATATCCTCATGCCGGAAATGGACGGCTACGAGGTGCTACAACAGGTGACCGCCAATCCGGCGCTCGCCGGGCTGCCGGTGATTTTTATCAGTGCCTTTGATGATCTCTCCGAAAAGATCAAAGCCTTTCAGTCCGGGGCGGTCGATTACATTACCAAGCCCTTTCAGGCTGAAGAGGTGCTGGCGCGCGTCGACAATCAACTGAAGATCAGACGACTGCAACGACAATTGGAAGAGCAAAATCAGCAGTTGCGGCGCAAGAACACTCAACTCGAGCTTGAGCAAAAACGCACGGACATCGCCTTTTCGGCGCTATCCGATGTGCTCCCCGGCGCGGTGCTTGATCGGAAATATCATATTGAGGAAAAGATTGGCTCCGGTGGCTTCGGTGCGGTCTTCCGGGCCACGCATCTCGGCCTGGATCGCGCCGTCGCGGTGAAGGTCTTGCGCCCGATGCCCGGCAACGATTCGCCTGAAGGGCTCGAGCGCTTTCGCCTCGAAGGCATCTCGGCGAGCCGCATCAATCATCCGAACGCCGTCGCGGTTCTCGATTGCGGTATTTCAGATTCGGGCATCGCTTATCTGGTGATGGAACTGCTCGAAGGGCACAGCCTGAGCGATGAGTTAAAGCAGCAGGGTGTGCTACCGCCGGCGCGAGTCATCGAGATTATATTGCCGGTGTGTCGCGTGCTCGCAGAGGTCCACGAGCAAGGCATTGTCCACCGAGATATCAAGCCAGACAACATCTTCCTGCACCGCACGAAAGATGGCGAAGTCGTGAAGGTGGTCGATTTCGGTCTGGCGAAGATATTTGGCGACGATGCGAATACCGCCACCTCGAACACCGTCGCCGGAGGGATTGTCTGTACGCCGGCTTACATGGCACCAGAGCGCATGACGAGCGACAGTTACGACGGGCGAGCCGACGTCTACAGCCTCGGCGTCATTATGTTCCAGATGTTGGCGGGGCATGCGCCTTTTAAAGCGAGTGAAGGGGGCGCAATGGCGCTGATGCTGATGCACGTGATGAAGGAGCCGCCCGGCCTGCGCGATTCGAACCCGGAGGTTCCGCCAGAGATCGAGGCGCTGGTGCTCGAAACCCTCAGGAAAGATCCGCAGGAGAGGCCCGACGCGCGGCAACTCGCGGCACGGTTGGCGGCCTGGCAGCCGCAGCAGCCCGCCGCCAGGGCATAGCCCGAATCAGCTTATAGCGAAGGCTGCCGCTTACAAGCCTCGTCGGCCGGCTACCAATTGGAGAAAGCTCCCGGAGAGAAGATCAAGAAGTACTTTTATGGCGACCAAGCGGGATGAGCAAAGGCGTGACAGCAGCCGACAGATTGAAGATAAAACCAGGCGCAGGTGAGCTTGAAAGAGTGAGCAATAAGAGTGATTAAAAAACCAGGACGCTCTTGGGCGGCCTTAAACTGTTGGGTGTAGAAAGTAGAAAAATGCTACGGGAAAAGTAGCGCAATCGGACAAGTGCAAGCACATCCGAAACAGGTAAGTGCAAGCACATCCAGAACAGTATTCTATAAGAAAACGGATTCTGGAGGTCACTTGAAATGGCTAAAAAAGCGCTGTTGAAAAACGCCGCCGCGACATG